>NZ_JBLFFK010000038.1:0-30206 GCF_051400715.1 Neorhizobium descurainiae | reverse complement strand
TTCCTTTATGCCGCATCCATCATGACCCTCGTCAGACGGATCGCACGCCGCTCATGAATTCTCGGACGGACTCTGAGTGGGCGCATGATCGAACTGATCTGGATAGGGAAAACCATCACATTACTCGGAGTTTAAAGCTCGTTTAGGAGATTTAGACCCAATCCGCAGATCACCATACCGGCCAGCGGCCTTTTGAAATGTCGCAAATAAAAGGCCCGACAGAAGACCGCACTCGATCACACGTCAAAAAGGCCAGAAGCTACTTGCGCAACGGACGGCAACCACGGAAGTAATGTGCCCATTATGACCAATCACATACCTGATATAGAAGTCCTGTCCGATCGCCGCGGTCTTCCGGGGCGCGCCCGGAAGACCCTGTTTAGGCGGCATAACCGTCGACTTGCTGGATGCCTCGATAGCCGTTGAGATGCAGGGCGACGCATTCGCCGGCTCGACTATCCTCGAAGCGGTAGGCCACCATCGGCGAACCACTGCCGCCGAATGTTCGATCATCCCTAGCGCGAAGCCCTCGCGTGGCCGCGGCGGACCGTTTGCCATCCGGGCGTTCGCCGCCCTTGTTGACCTGCGCCCTGATCGCGGCGATGCCGATCTCGATCTCCTCGAAGACAAAGGCCTGCTGCTCATCGCCGGTGGTTCGGGAGCCGAGCTTTTCCGACCGCTGGCCGAAACGGGCGCGATCGAAGGCTTTCAGGATCTGCGTCAACCGCTCGATACGCTCATCAGCATCGGTGTTTCGCGCCTTGAGATCAGCGACCTCGCTCTCCAAGGCGTCGCCCCGCGCCGCCTTTTCGGCCATGGCAAACACGAGGGCTTTCAGCGGTTCAACGTTGTCTGGGAGTTTGAGATCGGGCGGCGTCATCGGTTCGACCAGAGCACATTTTGCTCCGGTTTTCTTGCCCTTTCAGGGGCTGCTGAACAAATATGTCGCCAAAGCCCGCCATCACTGCGTCTCTCTTCGCTCAAAGCGGGTGTCGCCTCATGTCTTGCGGCACTCCGCTGCTATGGAGTTGCTGCAGGCGGGCGTCGACTGCTCGGTCATTGCCCTACCCACTTGGGCAGGACATTCTCATGAACATCCAGATCGCGAACTGCCTGCGCAACACCGACCCCACGCTCTCGCACCAACTTCACCGCCTCAAGCTTGTACTCGCGGCTGAACTTCCTTCGCTGCACTCCTGCGCCCCAGTTTCATTCGAAATACCTTAACTCGGTGTCCACGAAACTGGCAGCAGATCATACCTTGCTTGAGCTTCAATGGGTGGAGTTTGTCATAAAATTGCAATAAAGTGCTATCGTGGGATACCAAAATATGATGTGATCACCCTCTAGTCGATCTGGAGGGAAAATGACTGAGGGCGCGGAGGTTTTCGAGAAACATGTCCGTAACGATGGGCTGTTTCGCCAGCCGCGTGAGGTTCTAATTCATCGTCTGGCGATGGCGGCGCAATTTCCCGGTGAGAGATTTACGCCGGACCTTCTGGAATATCGTACCGGTATCTTCAACACGGTCTTGTACATTGAAAAGCTCAATGGCGTACTCTTTGAGAGGGTGGAGGACCTAGGAGATGTTGGGCCGATCGTTGCCCGTGTTGAAAAGCTGACTCACCAGTTGATTGGCGGCCGGAAGATTCCGATTGCTCCAGAGTTAGATTTCTATCAATCAGGGGGATGCTTCGGGCGTCGATATAACCTGAAGTCGATTGCCGACAACTACCGGCGGACAAGCCAAAAACTCGTTCGAGAAGTCGAACACGTTTTTTGTGCCTGCGCGTCGGCACTCGATGCCAATGAGAAGCTGTTGGCTGAAGCGGATCCCGTTATCTGTCACCTTGATCAGCATCCTAAGAATTTCGTTCTGGCGGATGGGCGGATGTTTCTTATTGATTGGGGAGAGGGATACGTCGGCCGGCCAGGTTTTGATGCTGGTTTCTTTGTGATGATTTTGCTCAGGAGCTATGGCCTGCCTAAATTCAAGGAGGAAGCAACCCGCTTTCTTCAGTCCTATATTCTGGAGACAATACCTCAACCAACGCGCTATCTCGTTCCGGCTATGAACAGGGTATTCCTGCCACAGAGCCTTTGGTTCCTTCTCAGACCCGATATTGTCAGCCGCTACGAAGGCCGTGGCGAGAGCGATGCTTGGCGGGAAAAAATTCTATGTCTCGAAGAATTCGCAATTGGCCGCGCCTGGCAAAATATAGGTTTGTGAAATCTGATCCTGTGGCCCACACGCTATTAATCAGGATGTTGAAAAAAGCTTAGCCTGAGCGTTCCTCTCGTGATTCATTGGCCCTGTCGAGGTCGGGAATTGATGAAAATTGCGGTGGTGACGGGAGATCGGGTATCTCTTCAGCTATGTTGATCTTGAGGATCGTGTTCGCAGATGAACTGCGCCCATTTTCGACCGGACACTCAGCATAAGCAGGAATGACCTGATGTGGTGGACGGCCTCCGCTCCCGGCATCGCAATGTGCCAAAGTGTGGCTGTCGAAAGTCACATAAGGGAGAGCCGTCCATGGAGAAGAGTATCACAATTGGTCTGGATATCGCCAAGCATGTATTTCAAGTTCACGGGGTCAACGATGCTGGCGCGACGGTGAGCCGCCGCAAGCTGCGCCGCGATGATGTTGTTGATTCTTCAAGGCATTGCCGCCGGGCCTGATCGGAATCGAGGCGTGTGCGAGTGGGCACCACTGGGCTCGGGTTCTTATGGCCCTGGGTCACGAGGTTCGTCTGATGCCGGCGTCTTACGTCAAGCCATACGAAAAAGAATGACCCGACGGATGCCGAGGCAATTTGCGAGGCGGTGCGGCCGACGATGCGCTTCGTTCCAGAGAAGAGCGGGGAGCAACAGGGTGTGCCGATGCTGCATCGGGTCCGCGAGCTTTTGATCCGGCAGCGGACAATGCTGGTGAACGCGTTGCGCGGCCCCCTGGCGGAGTTCGGCATTGTAACGCGATAGGGCATTGCCGGCGTCGGAATGCTGATCGCGTTGGAAGCGGGCTGGCGGCGCTTCCCAGATTCATCAGTGATGATCAGTACCTTGTTGCCGATCGCACCAGCCGATCTTCCATCGTATGCCGGAGCGAGTGGTTCACGATTTTCGGATCATCCGTCACCTTACGGACGTGCTTCATTAGGATAGTGGAGGCGGCGTCGGCGCCTCTGACTTTGCCATAGCGAGGAAACAGGAAGCGGTTGCCTTTGGCATCTCTAACAGCCTCCCTCGCGGCTTCCAAAGCTTCACACGCGACGAACGGAGCTTGCATCAGCCCGCGTTGGTGCAGGACGAGAGAGGCGACCGCCGCTCGACAATATACCCCGCGCCCTACCTTCGCCGGCATTGCCACCGACGGGATCGCCGTTCTGAGGATCGACAGGAAGTCGGGAGAGGTAATGCTCGCGAAGAATGTCAGCGGCGTCAGGGTGATCCCCCGCGACCTCTTGACCACCTACAAGACGGGATGCTTGCCCCATTGCTCAGCGAGATGTTGCGCCCCACGGTGAACCTCCAGCGGACTATCCGGTTTCGGCGGTTCAACAGTAAGGCGTGAAGCGTCAATCACGAGCCTATCGAACTCTGCGTCAATGGCGGGGATAAGCCTCCCCAAGGAAGCGCTTAAATTCACCTTGATCTAGGAGATTGCGGACTGCCGTTGGTATCCGCCTACGATATTGCCAAGTTTCGGCCTAGTCTGCCGAGCGTACTTCAATACAAGCCCCATTGTGGACCTCCGGTGGACCGAAGGGACCCGCTAAGTCCTGAAATAATTGAGAAAATTGAATTTCTCTAAATGGAATGGTGCCCAGAAGAGGACTCGAACCTCCACGCCTCGCGGCACAGGTACCTGAAACCTGCGCGTCTACCAATTCCGCCATCTGGGCGACGGAGAGCCATGTACGGGTGCTGCCCCTCCCTGTCAACTGGCTTTTTGAAGTTTCCATGTCAGTCGCGGAAAAACTTCCCCCGGGGACCTCGGTACCGATTTCACGCCTCGCCGCCTTCCTTCGCTGCCCGGTCCACATGGCCAAGGTCGCGCTTCGGATCGATGACATCGCGCACCCGCTGCTTCAGCTCCTTCGGGCCGGGAAAACCGCCGTCGCGCTTGCGCTCCCAGATGAGATCGCCGTTCAAGCGAATCTCGAAATTCCCGCCCGTGCCGGGAACCAGCGCCACCTCGCCAAGCGAATCGCTGAAGGTCTGCAAAAGTTCCTGGGCCATCCAGCCGGCGCGGAGCAGCCAATTGCACTGGGTGCAATAGAGAATGGTAATGCGCGGTTTTTCCATCGGATTTCGCCTTTCTGCCGCCTCACGCCGGCCTCACGATATTGTCAACTGAAATACTTATGTTTTTGAACGGAAGTGCCTCGACAGAGACCAACTGAGGAGCAATTTGGGCTCTCGCCAAGACAATCGCGCCATCAACACAAAGGTCCTCCCATGGCTCTTCAGTCCACCACCCGCTCCCGGCTCATCGTTCCGGCACTCGCTCCTGTCTATACCTCGGCGCATGAGATCGTCGAGACGATCCTGCGCGTTGCAGCAGGCGCGCTTCTCGTCACCCACGGTTTCGGCAAGATCATCGACCCCTTCGGCGCGGTCGGCATGGTCGAGGGGCTTGGCTTCTACCCGGGCGTCTTCTGGTCGCCGCTGCTTGCCGCGACAGAATTCTTCGGCGGCATCCTTGTGACGATCGGCCTCTTCACCCGCCCCGCCTCCTTTGCCGCAATGATCGTGCTGCTGGTCACCGTTTATTTCCACGGCATCGTTCAGGACCAGGGCCTTGCCGGCGCTGAAAAATCCATCCTTTGGGCGGCGATCTTCCTGTTCTTCGCCTTCCGCGGCGGCAACAGCCATTCGGTCGATGCCCGCCTCGGCCGTACGTTCTGATCTTATTGCAGGGGCGGGGAGCTGCTGGCCCTCAGCTCTTGCCTTCAAGCGCCAGCCGCACCACCGTGGCAAGATCGGCCCCGGCATATCCCATTGCTGCCGCCTCCTCAAAACTTGCACGCGCGGCCTCGATGGCCGGCGTGGCGACGCCGAGGCGGTCGGCAAGATCGAGGACCACCCCCATATCCTTGAGGACGCCGGAAACCGGAAAACCGACCGCATCGGTCTCGCCCAGAATCACCGGCAGCCGTGATTTCATCGCCGGGCTTGCGGCCGGGCTGCCGGCAAGAATCTCGATCATCTTGTCGGGCGCAAGCCCCGCCTTGCCGCCGAGCTGGATGGCCTCCTTCATGGTCTGCCAAAGCCCCATCAGCATCATGTTGTTGACGAGCTTGGCCGAGGCGCCATCACCCAGCTTTCCGGCATGATGAATGCGGTTCGAAAGCCTCTCCGCGACGGGAAGGAACCGCTGGAAATTCTTTTCCGCTCCGCCGATGTAAAGCCCGACGGTGCCGGCAAGCAGCATTTCCGGCCCGCCCGAAATCGGCGCGTCGAGCAGTGCCGCTCCCCTCGCCTCCATCGCGGCTTCATGAGCGCGCAGCGTTTGCGGACTTACCGTGCTCGTGTCGACGATCAATTTGCCGGCCGGAGCGGCAACCACAAGCTCGTCAAGCACGGCGTGAACGGCCGCATCGTCGAGTAGCGTGAGAATGACGATATCCGACGCGGCCACCAGGGATGGCAGGTCGCTCGCCACCGCGATCCCCAGTTCTTCCGCTCGTTTGGCAGCGAGCCCGCTGCGGGTCCATCCCGTCACCGAGAAGCCCTGTTTGGCAAGGCGCTCCGCCATGGCGCTGCCCATGCGACCAAGCCCCGCGATGCCGATTCGCTCTCTCGTCATCCTCATATTCCCGCTCATTTCCACTTTCATCCGAGTTAAAGCAGAACAGGCCGTTTCCGTCTTCCCCATTTTGCTAGGCGGGATGACGACCGCCCGTTTCGTGATAAGTTCATCGCCTTTCCGAGAGGGAGGAGACGAGATGGGCGAGATATTCGAAGGCGGCTGTTTCTGCGGCAGAATCCGCTACCGCATGCATGGACGGCCGATGTTCATCCATTGCTGTCACTGCGCGGATTGTCAGCGCCAGACGTGCGGCGCCTTCGCCATCAACGCGCTGATCGAGGCCGACCGGGTGGAGCTTGCCGAAGGCGAGCCGGTGGCGGTGACGATGAAGACGGATAGCGGGCACCCGCACGATATCTATCGCTGCCCCGAATGCCAGACGGCGCTCTGGAGCGATTACGGCCGGCGCAAATGGATGCTGTTCATCCGCGTCTCCACGCTCGACAGGCGGGCCGAATTTGCGCCCGACGCGCATATCTTCACCCGCTCGAAAGTGCCGTGGGTCAGGCTGCCGGAAGGTGCCAACGTTTTTGAGGAATATTACAGCACCAAAGCGCTCTGGCCGGCCGAGAGCCTCGCCCGGCGCGAGGCTGCGCGGGTGAAGGCCGGCGCGGAGCGGTGAAAAGACAAAGAGACGACGTGCCGCATCGTCAATCGACGGGGGCCGAAACGGATAAAAGGCGGATATGGCGAGCGAACGGGAAAAGATGATGGCCGGGGAGTGGTATCGCTGCCTCGATCCGGAGCTCGATGCGATGCGCGAGCGGGCGCGGAGCGCCGTTCATGCGCACAATACCCTGCCGCCCCATGAGCGAGGATCGATAGCGCCCGCCTTGCGTGTTCTTCTTGGTTCCGCACCCGCGAGCGCCTTTCTGGAAGCACCCTTTCACTGCGCCTATGGCTTCAATATCCTTCTCGGCGAAGGCGTCTATCTGAATGCAGGCTGCACGATCCTCGACACGGCGCCCGTCAGGATCGGTGCCCGTTCCATGCTTGGACCATCGGTACAGATCTACTGCGCCGACCATCACCGCGATCCGGTTCTGCGCTCACAAGGTCTCGAAATCGCCCGCCCCGTCACCATTGGCACCGACGTCTGGATCGGCGGCGGCGCGATCCTGATCGGCGGGGTGACGATCGGCGACGGCGCGATCGTGGGGGCAGGTGCGGTCGTCACCCGAAACGTGCCTCCACGGGCAACGGTGGCCGGCAATCCGGCGCGATCAATCGCCCCATGTGGCTGATTTTGAGCCATCTCACGGAAGCAAAGATCGGATTCAGCATTTCTTGGTAATTTTCCGTTAGCAATTCCCATCAGGGTTTATCGACGGCATGGGGCTGCCGTCCTTGGTTGTTTTGCGTACGGGTAAAAAAATGCGTCTATCGGCTGCGCCAGCTCTCTTGTTCGCCTGCCTCGCTTTGGCGGGCTGCGCCTCTAGCTCCGGCCCGGAAAATATCGTCGCGGGGGTCGCCTCGCAGGAAACGACGGGTTCGGTCGCGCGGCCGGTGGCGCCGGTGCCCTCGGTCGGCATCGGCAAGACCTCGCGGCTCAGCACGTCCGCGGGGCCACAGGCCGAAACGCTCGCTTGGGCCGGATCTGTGCCCGAGCCGCAGGCCTTCGTGCAGGAGACGACTGTCGGCATGCCGGTCCCGTCGGAAAGGCCGCTCGCCATGCTGGCCCCCGACAAGCCGGCCGTTCATGCCGCGCCGCAGGGGCGCATGCAGATCTACAGCCGCCGTTTCCGCGACGCCAAGCCCATCAACTTCGGCAGGATCTCGCCGAAGAGCTATCCTGTCCATGGGGTTGACGTTTCCCGCTGGCAGGGCGACATCGACTGGGAAAAGCTTCGCAGCCAGGGCGCCAACTTCGCCTATATCAAGGCGACCGACGGCGGCGACCATATCGATCCGATGTTCAAGACCAATTGGCGGCGTGCCAAGGAGGCGGGCCTGAAGCGCGGCGCCTATCACTTCTTCTATTGGTGCCGCACGGCAGGCGAGCAGGCCGACTGGTTCATCCGCAATGTGCCGCGCGATCCCGACGCCCTGCCGCCGGTCATCGACGTGGAATGGAACCACCAGTCGAGCTGCAGACAGCGCATTTCGCGCAAGCGCGTGCTTGAGAAGATGCAGGTCTTCATGGACAAGCTCGAGCGACATTACGGTCAGCGCCCGATCATCTATACCGCCCCTGATTTTTACCAGGACAATCTCACCGGCGAATTCCGCGACTACCCGTTCTGGCTGCGCGCGGTCGCCCAGCATCCTTCCAAGGTCTATCCGGGCCGCAAGTGGGTCTTCTGGCAATATTCCGGCTCCGGCCTGTCGCAGGGCGTCGACGGCAAGATCGACCTCAATGTCTTCCATGGAAGCGAAGAGCAGTGGCACAACTGGATCGGGCGGACGACCCTGGCGCAGAACTAAGCGCGCGGGCGGCGACCCAAGTCCGACAGTCCAAAGTTGACAGGTGTCAGCGACCGGCTAGCGCCTGGCAGAGCACCCGAGCGCCTTTTCAAGGCTCCGGAAGAGACGCGGATCCTCGCATTGCGCGACGTTGAAGCGCAGGAAGCTGCCGGCCAGCTGCGACAGGCTGAAGACGTTGCCGGGCGCCAACACGATATCGTCGGCAAGACAGGCGCGCGCCACATCCGCCGCCTCGATACCGTCCGGCAGCCTGCACCACAGGAACATGCCTGCCTGCGGCTTCAGCCAGGGTGTGATGCCGATCGATGCAAGCCGCACCGTCGTCGCCTCCATGGCCTTGGAAAGACGGAGGCGCCGCGCGTCGAGATGCTTTCGATAACTGCCATCGGTCAGCAGCGTGAGAACGAGCTCGGAGGCCAGCCGCCCGGCCGCGAAATTCGTGGCGATCTTCAGGCCCACCAGTCCCTCGATCCATTCGGGCTTGGCCGCGATGAAGCCGCAGCGCACCGAGGCCGACAGCGTTTTGGAAAAGCTGCCGATATGCACGACCCGGTCGAGCCCGTCGAAAGCTGCAAGCCGCGGTGCTGCCTCATGCTCCAGGTCGGCGAAGATGTCGTCCTCGACGATCGTCAGCCCTGCCCTGTCGGCGAGCTTCAGCAGCCGGTGCGCCACGACCGGCGACAAGGTGGCGCCGGTCGGATTGTGGATCGCCGAATTGGTGATGTAGAGCCGTGGCTTGTGCTCGTCCATCGCCTGACCGAAAGCCCCGATATCCGGTCCGGCGGGCGTCATCGGCACGCCGACGACCTTCGCCCGGTGCGCCCGCAGGAGGGCGTGGAAATTGAAGTAACAGGGATCGTCGACCAACACCGCATCGCCCGGTTCGATCAGGAAGCGGCAGATGAGGTCGATCGCCTGGGTGCCCGATTCCGTCAGCATGATCTGATCAGGTGCCGCCGATATGCCGTGCCCGCCCATCCGGCGCGCAAGCAGCTGCCGCAACTGCGCCGATCCGAGCGGCGTGCCGTAGTCAGTAAGCACGTGGTCGTCGCTGTGCGAAAGGTTGCGCAGGGCGCGGCGGATGGCCGTTTCCGGCATCCACGACGGCGGCAACCAGCCGCAGCCGGGTTTCAGAAGGTCGCTGTCTTCCAGTGCCTGGCGCGACACCCAGAGCGGGTCGATCGCCCGATCGAGCTTCGGCCCGATCTCGGCCAGAGCCAGCGGCGCAAGCGGGCTCGACACGTAGAAGCCGGAACCCGGCCGCGACCGGATCAGACCTTCCGCCGCGAGCCGTTCATAGGCTTCCACCACCGTCGAGGTCGAGACATGCATCGTTTTGGCGAAGGCGCGTACCGAAGGAAGCCGCGCTCCCGGCACCAGTCCGCGTCCGGCAATGCGGCTGCGGATCTCCGCCATGACGGCGGCGATCCGCCCGCTACCCTTCCGATCCGCCGGTGCGTCCACCGTACCGCCTCCGTAATCATAACAGTTTCGCCAGATTGTATCGCACCGTGTCTGGCGGCGCCACGCCATTCCGGCCGATAGCGGAGGAAAATGCGAGGACATTCATGAACAGGACTGCAAACGGCTGGATCAATGGTATGCTGGGCGTGCTGATCTTCAGCGGATCGCTCCCGGCCACCCGCATCGCGGTCGCGGATTTCGAACCGCTCTTCCTTACCACGGCGCGGGCGACGATCGCGGGGCTGCTTGCGGTCTGCCTGCTGATCGCCTTCCAGGAAAAGCGTCCCGCCCGTTCCGACCTCCTGCCGCTTTCCACCGTGTCGCTTGGCGTCGTCATCGGCTTTCCGCTCCTGACCGCGCTGGCGCTGAAACATATCACCGCGGCGCATTCGATCGTCTTCATCGGCCTGCTGCCGCTTTCGACCGCGATCTTCGGCGTGCTGCGGGGCGGCGAACGGCCAAGGCCGGTCTTCTGGCTCTTCTCCTGCCTCGGCAGCGCCATCGTCGCCGGCTTCGCGCTTTTCCAGGAGGAGGCGTCCTCGTCGATCGGCGACCTGCTGATGCTTGCGGCGATCGTCGCCTGCGGGCTCGGTTATGCGGAAGGCGCGCGCCTGTCGCGCCGGCTCGGCGGCTGGCAGGTGATCTCCTGGGCGCTGGTCCTGTCGCTGCCGGTGATGCTTGCTCTCTCCGTCATGGTCATGCCGGCGGCTTTGCCGGATGCCGCAAGCACATCCTGGCTCGGACTTGCCTATGTCTCGCTCTTCAGCATGCTGATCGGCTTCGTCTTCTGGTATCGCGGTCTGGCGCTCGGCGGCATCGCCGGCGTGGGCCAATTGCAATTGCTCCAGCCCTTCTTCGGCCTCCTCCTGGCCGCCGCCCTGCTCGGCGAAACCGTGAACCTCGCGATGTTCGCAGCCACGCTCGCGGTCGTCTTCTGCGTCGCAGGCGCAAAGAGATTTGCCCGCTAGGCCGGGCGGCCTTGCGGGCGCCGATCACGAAATCGGGAACAAATCCGCCGCGCGGGCATTGTTCCGCGGTAGGAAGGAGGAAGCAATCATGACTTTCGATCCCAACGACAGGCAGAATGAGTTTCGCAATCCGGAAGTTAACAACACCACGAGCGTCCGCAGTGGCTCAAGCTGGGTTGCCTGGGTCGCCGTGCTCGCTGTCATCCTAATCGGTGCATTCGTATGGTCGCAGATGGGCGGTTCGCCGACCACCGATCAGCAGACGACCTCGTCGACCAATCCGCCGGTGACCGACAATTCGTCGCCGGCTCCGGCGCCTGCCCCACCGGCAACTCCGCCGGCAGCTAGCCCCGCTCCGGCAACTCCGCCGGCAGGTGGCGCTGGCGGCACCGGCTCGCAGCCGTAATCGCGGGCAAGGAAAACAAAGCCGGCCGCCCTTGAGGCGGCCGGTTTTTTCTATCCGCCCGAAGCCGGCTCGACAGACCCTTCGTGGGCGGCGCTCGTCTGCGGCCAGCGTTCCAGCGCCTGACGGCCAAGATCGGTCAGCCTATAGACGCCCTTCTCCACCCGTTCGAACCAGCCGTAGTAATTGGCAAGCAGGATCGGGCCGGCATTCGGCGCCGCGGCCTTCACGTCGCGCGGCCTCAGAGGCCCGTCGGCCAGCGCGGCGGCGCAGGCGAGCGCCTGCTGCCGGTAGGCCGTCATGACCGGGATCTTCGTGCTGCCGCCGACAGCCGGGTCGCCGCGGCGCCTGCGATGTTCCTTGACGAGTCGCGTGCGGCGTTTGGGGTTGGTGCGCGGCATCGGGGCAACGGAACTGACGATGACGCTCACCTCGCCCGCATCCGACACGCCGAGCATGCCGATGCCGAGCCGGCGGCACAGATCGCGATAGCGCCGGTCGCCCTCACGGCCCCTGCCCTTTGCCGAGGTCCGCGCCGCAATCCACACCTCGTCGGACGCATTCGCCCGGTCGACCGCCTGCAGGACGAGTTCGAGATTGAAGCTGAGCTTCAGTTCGCAGACCACCACGACGGGCGGATCGGTTTTGCTCAAACCGACGAGGTCGCAGCCGCCCACCTCGCCCTTCACCTCATAGCCGAAGCTTTCGAGAAAGGTTTTGACGGGCTGGTAGAGCGAGGTTTCCATGGAATCCGGCAGGTCGGGAATCAGTCTTAAGGTAACGTCTGTAAAGTTCACAAAAGCTTTGCGTCGCTAGACCAGACCGTGATCTAACTCCGTCTCGCCTCGCCGAAACGCCGCGGTCGTCAGTTTCAGTGGCGGGCCGGAACCGGGCTGGGCGGTCGCGCAGCGAACGTGCTCGCCCCCTCGGCACATTGTACGAACTTCACGTCAGCAATGTGCGTCGGAGCCGCTTCTGAAAATTCGGGCGGCATCGGCACATTGCAAGATCATGTCGTGCGAGCGACACGAACTCAACATGCAGCGCCACGATCTTCGTGTCGAGCATTTTCCGCTCGCCGCGCATTCAACAACGAGCTGGTGCACTCTGCGCGCTTGATGTTATCTCAGCCGTGCTGATATCTGGCAGAATGCTCGCCCTGAAGAAAGGATCTATAGGTTTCCGTTATCCCCTCGTTGAGTCCAATCCTTGGAGACCAGCCGAGACCATGAAGCTTATCCGCGCTCATCAGCTTGCGCGGGGTGCCGTCGGGTTTCGTCAAGTCATGGGCAATCCTGCCCTTGAAGCCGACGACCCTGGAGACGAGCTCGGCCAGTTCCAGGATGGTGATGTCCTCTCCGGAGCCCACATTGACATGCGTATCCGCCGAATAGGTCTTCATCAGATGGACGCAGGCATCGGCGCAATCGTCCACATGCAGGAATTCGCGGCGCGGCTTGCCGGTGCCCCAGATGGTGATCTCCGGCAAGCGATTGGTCTTCGCCTCATGCGCCTTGCGGATGAGTGCCGGCATGACATGGCTCGACTTCAAATCGAAATTGTCGCCGGGGCCATAAAGGTTCGTCGGCATGGCCGAGATGAAATCGTCGCCATGCTGCCTGCGATAGGCCTGGCAGAGCTTGATGCCGGCGATCTTGGCGATCGCATACCATTCGTTGGTCGGCTCCAGGGAACCGGTCAGCAGCGCCTCCTCGGCGATCGGCTGATCGGCAAATTTCGGATAGATGCAGGAGGAGCCGAGGAACATCAGCTTCTCCACGCCCACGCTGTGAGCCGCATGGATGACGTTCGCCTCGAGGATCAAGTTGTCGTAGAGGAAGTCGGCCGGATAGCTGTCGTTGGCGAGGATGCCGCCAACCTTCGCAGCGGCAAGGAAGACCGCGTCGGGGCGGTTCCTCTTCATCCACGCCTCCACCTCTCCCTGCCGGGTGAGATCGACCTCCGCCCGCGTGGCCGTCAAGATCCGGCAGCGCTCGGACGCCAGCCGGCGGACGATCGCGGAGCCCACCATGCCGCGATGCCCCGCGACATAGACCTTCTTGCCCGCAAGACTGTAGAGCACTTCAGGCATGCGCCAGTCCCTTGTTGGCGCCGGCGGCCGGCACGTTGCGCGCCATGACCTTCAGGTCCTCGCGAACCATTTCGGCGACAAGCTGGTCGAGATTCGTCTCGTGTCTCCAGCCAAGCTTCTGATGCGCCTTGGCCGGATTGCCGATCAGGAGATCCACCTCGGTGGGGCGGAAATAGCGCGGATCGATTTCGACCACGCATTGGCCGGATGTCGCGTCATAGCCTTTCTCATCCACACCCTCGCCGCGCCACTCGATCGGCATGCCGACCTTGGCGAAGGCCTTTTCTACGAAGGAGCGGACCGTGTGGGTCTCGCCGGTCGCCAGCACGTAGTCGTCCGGCTCGTCCTGCTGCAGCATCAGCCACATGCCGCGCACATATTCGCGCGCGTGGCCCCAGTCGCGCTTGGCGTCGAGATTGCCGAGGTAAAGACGCTCCTGCAGTCCGAGATGGATGGCGGCTGCCGCACGGGTGATCTTGCGGGTGACGAAGGTCTCGCCGCGGATCGGACTTTCGTGATTGAACAGGATGCCGTTGGAGGCGTGCATACCGTAGGCCTCGCGATAGTTCACGACGATCCAATAGGCATAGAGCTTGGCGGCAGCGTAAGGGCTGCGAGGATAGAACGGCGTCGTTTCGCTCTGCGGCACTTCCTGCACCTTGCCGTAAAGCTCCGAGGTCGAGGCCTGGTAGAACCGGGTCTTCTTCGTCAGTCCCAGAAGACGGATCGCCTCCAGAAGACGCAGCGTGCCGGTGCCATCCGCATTGGCGGTATATTCCGGCGTCTCGAAGGAGACCTGGACGTGGCTCTGGGCGGCCAGATTATAGATTTCGTCCGGCTGGGTTTCCTGTACGACGCGGATCAGGTTGGTGGAATCCGTCATGTCGCCGAAATGCAGAATGAAACGCGGATCCTCCACATGCGGATCTTCGTAAAGATGCTCGATGCGGTTGGTATTGAAACTTGAAGAACGCCGCTTGATACCATGAACGGTATAGCCCTTCTCCAGCAACAGTTCCGCCAGATAGGCACCGTCCTGGCCGGTCACGCCGGTAACCAGCGCAACCTTGCCCGTGTTCTTCTCGCTCATGCTCAAACCTCTTATCCCCTTCCGAAGAAGATCATATTTCGACGATTCGACAGAAAATAATGCCCAAAGCTGCCGCGGACCTTGCCTCATGACGCTCATGTCGAGATGGCGCACGTCATTTTCACACACATGCGCATCACGGTGCAACCATTGAGCCGAGCGTCGTCGAAAGCAGTTGGGCTGGAAATTCTCCGAGGGGGAATGTCGCTGGGGCCCCGCCACGAAGAAGTGCGGGTTTTTTAGGGCGCGAGGTTCAGACACCGTACCTATCCTCTCAACTGCCGTCGGAACAAATGGGAGATTGTGACCCGGCAGAAACTTCGAGAATTTTGGTCGTGGAACTGGGGCGACAACGCGCCCGGGGCGTGGCAACCTCATAGCGCATCGGCAGGCAGGGCGGCCAATTGGCTTCGATCCCTTCTCGGTCGGAGCCTGCCGAGCTTAGCGCGGCAAAATCAACTCTGTCGCCGCTTCCAGACTCAGCCGGTCGCGGCACTTCAATCGCCGCTCCGTTCTGGCGAGGCGGGTTCCTTTCCCGTGAAGCACCTTCTCCGTAACCTCGCGCGAGAAGCCGCGTTTTTCACGCAGGCGGATGAGGCGGCCGGGCGCCTCATCCGCGTCGGCTGCGCAGAAGCGTGCGGGCCGAGGTCTGCGGCTCGGCCAGGTGATCGGCCTCCAGCGACGCAAACATCCAGTCGATGAAAACGCGCACGATCGGCGTTGCGCGCATCGCCGGCCGGCAGGCGACATAGAAGGCGTCGTTGGCCGTAACGCTCAAATCAAAGGGCACGATGAGTTCACCGCGAGCAATCAGATTGCTGGCCGTGATCGTATCGCCAAGCGCAATCCCCTGCCCGTGTAGCGCCGCCTCCGTCGAAAAGCGCGCATCTCCCATGAAATGCTGCTGCCGACGCGGCAGGTCGATCGCGTCGGCTGCCGCAAGCCAGATATTCCACTCGCGCCCATCCGCGTCACCATGCAGCAGAACATGGTCTTCGAGATCGCGCATCGAGCGCAGCGGACGGCTGTTCAGGAGCGTCGGGCTTGCCACCGGGAAGAGCTGCAGGTTGCTCCAGAGCCTCGTCCAGGCATCCGGCCAGTTGCCGTCGCCATAGAGGATGCAGACATCGACATCCGGCGAATAAAGATGCGCCGGATCGTTGGAGGCGGAAAGCTTCAGCCGGACACCGGGAAACTGCTCCGTGAAGGAGTTGAGGCGCGGCACGATCCAGAAGGACAGTAGCGCCGGCACGCAGGTGATCGACAGCTCGCCGGTCGTTGCCGGACGCCGCATCTGTGCCGTCGCGGCGGCGATCTCGCCGAAAGCCTGGGTGACGGCGGGCAGCAGAAGCGCACCCTCGGAGGTCAGTTTCAACCGTTTGGCGCCCCGTTCGAACAGCGTCACCTTCAGCGACTCCTCCAGCGCCTTGATCTGATGGCTGACGGCGCCATGGGTGACGTTGAGCTCGCGCGCGGCGGCTGAAACCGAGCCGCGCCGGGCCGTCGCCTCGAAAGCGCGCAGAGGATTGAGGGGCGGCAGGCGGCTCGTCATCATGATCCCCCATGTGAGCTTTTCTCACATGAACCGCTAGAACAATCTCAATTGCTTTTCTACCCTCTCCTAGCAGATAATGATGAAAACGACGGCGTTTTCTGCCAGGGAACAAAATTTAGGCTGCGCCCCAAGCGGCCCAACACAAGCGAGGCAGTGATGGCATTCGACGCAAACAGGCTCAAAGAGTTGCGGGCCAAATATCTGAACAGCACGGGCGGCGAGATTTTCGACCCGAAGTTCAAAAAAGTTGGCGAGAAAATCTTCAACAAGGCGGGAACGCGCGTCGCACCCTATGCCGGCATCCCGACGCTTCTCGATGCCCCTTACATGCAGGTCGATGCGGAAAACCCGGATTTCGGCGATCTTCAGGTGGCGATGATCGGCATGCCGATGGATCTCGGCGTCACCAACCGGCCGGGTTCGCGCTTCGGGCCGCGGGCGCTGCGTGCGATCGAACGCGTCGGGCCCTACAACCACGTCCTGGAATGCGCCCCCACCCATGAACTGCGGGTCGCCGATATCGGCGACGTCCCTTTCCGCAGCCGCTATCGGCTGGAAATGAGCCATGACGACATCGAAAAACGCGTCGGCCAGATCGTCGATGCGGGCGTATTGCCGCTGTCGGTCGGCGGCGACCATTCGATCACCCACCCGATCCTGAAGGCGGTCGGCAAAAGGGCGCCCGTGGGATTGATCCATATCGATGCCCATTGCGACACGAGCGGCTTCTTCGACGAGACGAAGTTCCACCATGGCGGGCCGTTCCGCAACGCGGTGCTCGACGGCGTGCTCGATCCGGCCCGCACGATCCAGATCGGCATCCGTGGCGCTGCCGAATATCTCTGGGAATTCTCCTACGAGTCCGGCATGACCGTCATTCATGCGGAGGAAGTGACCGGCATGGGCATTCCCGCGATTATCGAGAGGGCGAAAAAGATCGTCGGCGACGGCCCGACCTATGTCTCCTTCGACATCGACAGCCTCGACCCGAGCTTCGCGCCCGGCACCGGCACGCCGGAGATCGGCGGCCTCACCACGCGCGAGGTGCTGGAGCTGATCCGCGGCCTGAAGGGCATCGACATCGTCGGCGGCGACGTGGTCGAGGTGGCGCCGCAATATGATGCGACCAACAACACGGCGCATGCAGGCGCCCAGATGCTGTTCGAAATCCTCAGCCTGATGGTCTTCAGCCCTTCCGTGAAGGGCCGCGCCTGACTTAGAATTGCAATAGAAGAGTGGGAACTCGCCCGCATGCGCCGAGATCCGGCCGGGCAAACAAAGGAGAGACGTCATGTCTGATATTCTCAACACCAGGCTCGGCCGCCGCGCCGTGCTCGGCGCCGGTATCGCCGGCGCTTCCATGCTCGCCATGCCCGCCGTGTTGCGCGCCCAGGACAGGTCCTTGAAGGTCGGCGTCTATGGCGGCTACTTCAAGGATTCCTTCGACAAGAACATCTTTGCCGAGTTCACGAAGGCGAGCGGGATTGCGGTCGAGTCCGTCGCCGAGCCGACCGGCGAGGCCTGGCTGGTGCAGCTCGAGCAGGCCGCCAGAGCGGGCGCGGCGCCTGCCGACGTCTCGATGATGTCGCAGGTTGCGATGCTGAAGGGTCAGGCGACCGATCTGTGGACGCCGCTCGACGTCGCCAAGATCCCGAACTCGAAGAACCTGATCGACCGCTTCGTCAACAAGTACTCGGATGGCAGGATCGCCGGCATTGGTGCGGTCTCCTGGTACATCACGCTCGTCTCCAACACGGACGTCTTCAAGGAGGCGCCGACCTCCTGGGCCGCGATGTGGGAGAAGGACAAGGAAGACAAGCTGGGCCTGCTGGCGCTCGTCTCGAACTCCTTCCTGCTTGAGGTGACGGCGAAAACCTTCATGGGCGGCACCGATGCGCTTGATACCGACGAAGGCATCCTCAAGGCGCTCGAAAAACTCGCCGAGCTCAAGCCCAATGTGCGTCTGTGGTATCGCGACGAGGCGCAGTTCGAACAGGCGCTGAAATCCGGCGAAATCCCCATGGGGCAATATTACCACGACGTCACCGGTCTTGCCGCCGCAGACGGCAATCCGGTCCGCTCCACCTTCCCCAAGGAAGGCGGCATCCAGGATTCCGGTTGCTGGGCACTGTCGCGCGCCTCGAAAAAGACGGAGGAGGCGCATGCATTCATCGATTACATGTGCCAGCCGGCGATCCAGGCGACGCTTTCGCGCAAAGTCGGCACATCGCCGACCGTCAGGCGCGACCTGCTCGACCTGACGGCGGAAGAGTTCGCGGCCGTCGCCTCCGATATCGAGCCGATCATCCCGCGCTACGATCTCTATCAGACCAAGTCCGACTTCCTGAACCAGAAGTGGACGGAGATGATCGCGGGATAGGCGCCCTTGCCTCGGCGGGTACTGCCATCCTCCGGCTCGCCTCTCTCCCCGCCTTGGCGGGGAGAAGATAGGTGCCGAAGGCGTTTCCGTCACCTTGAAGCCCAGCTGGGCACGTCCCTCTCCCCATGCGGGGATCCGAAGGACGGGTAAGACGCCCGGCGCAATCCCGGCAAGGCTTAGGGTGAGGGGCAATTCATGTTATCTACAGCCGCCAGACCAAGTGCGGAGAGCCAATGTCCGGATTGAACATCAACCATGTGACGAAGCAGTTCGGCACCTTCACGGCCGTCAACGACGTGAGCCTTTCTGTTCCCGACGGCACGTTCGTCTGCCTCCTCGGGCCGTCGGGCTGCGGCAAGACCACGCTGATGCGGATGATCGCCGGTCTCGATCTGCCGACCGGCGGCTCGATCGAACTCGGCGGCGTCGACATCACCACCGTGCCGACCCACAAGCGCGATCTCGGCATGGTTTTTCAGTCGCTGGCGCTCTTCCCGCATCTGACGGTCGGCGAAAACATCGCCTATTCGCTGCGCATTCGCGGCGTGGCGAAGGACGCACGGAAAGCCCGGGTCGAAGAACTCCTGGCGATGATCCATCTGCCGGGATTTGCCGACCGGTCCGTCAACAAGCTCTCCGGCGGCCAGCGCCAACGCGTCGCGATCGCCCGGGCGCTTGCCATCTCCCCCAAACTTTTCCTGCTCGACGAGCCGCTTTCGGCACTCGACGCGAAGCTGCGCGAGGCGATGCAGGTCGAGCTGCGACAGTTGCAGCAGCGGCTCGGCATCACCACGATCGTCGTCACCCACGATCAGCGCGAAGCAATGACCATGGCCGACACGGTCGTCATCATGAATGGCGGCGAGATCCGCCAGTCGGCCGCGCCCGTCGACATCTACCGCCGCCCGGCCGACAGCTTCGTGGCCGATTTCATCGGCCAGACCAACCTCCTGCCCGTCGAAGCCGACAGCGCCGGCCGAGCCGTCGTCCTCGGACAGGTCGTCGAAGGCCTTGCGCTCCCGGCCGGCACCGCCAAGGGCATGCTCTCGGTCAGGCCCGAAGATGTGCAGGTGAGCGCACCCGGCAACGGCGCGATTTCCGGAACGGTGACCTTCATCCGCGACCTCGGCGGGGCGATCGAGACATTCATAGAGGCCGCCGGCCAGCAGGTGATCGCCGTGTCTTCGCCGCGCAACCGGCCGGAGGTTTCGCTCGGCCAACAGGTCGGCATCAAGCTCGATCCGGCGACCAGCGTGGTGCTTTCGAAATGAGACGCGAACCGCCGCAGCGTCTGGCCGATTATGGTCCGCTCTTCTTCCCGGCGGGCATGTTGACCCTCTTCTTCGTGGTGCCGTTCGCCACGATGATCGCCGTCTCCTTCTTTCAGCGTGAACAGGGCGGCTTCTATACGCCGGCTTTCGTCTTCGACAATTACGCCCGCTTCCTGAGCCTCTTCTTCGGAAAGGTGCTGGGCTTTTCGCTGGCGCTCGCCGTCGCGGTCGCCATCGCCTGTGTGGTGATCGGCATTCCCTTCACCTACCTGCTGTCCCGTTCCAAGCGACACGTCCAGATCGTCTGGCTGGTCGCATTGCTCTCCGTCCTGTCGCTCTCGGAGGTCATGATCGGCTTTGCCTGGTCGACGCTCTTCTCGCGCACCGCCGGGCTCACCAATCTTTTCGTCTGGCTGGGGCTGATGGAGCAGGCGCAGGCACTGACACCAAGCTTCGGCGCCGTCATGACCGCCATGACCTACCAGGCCTTCCCCTATACCGTTCTGGTGCTTTATCCGGCGCTCGTGCGCCTCGACCCGACGCTGACGGAAGCCGCACGCACGCTCGGCGCCTCGCCGGTGAAAGCCTTCTTCACGGTCGTCGTGCCGGCGCTCAGAAACACCATCCTGGCAACGCTGATCATGGTCTTCATTTTCGCGCTCGGCTCCTATTTGCTGCCGCAGCTTCTTGGACGCCCGCAGCATTGGACGCTTTCGGTGCTGATCACCGACCAGGCGATCTACCAGTCGAACATGCCGTTTGCCGCCGCGATGGCCGTCTTCCTGGTGCTGGTGTCGCTGGCGCTGGTCGGACTGGCACTCTATATCGGGCGCCAGAAGGAGGGGAAATGATCGCCCTGCGCCGCCTGTTCCTGACTGTCGTGGGCCTTTTCCTCGCCCTGCCGCTGATCGTCGTCGCCGGCGTCTCGGTCAACCAGCGCCAGTCGCTTGCCTTCCCGCCACAGGGTTTTTCGCTCTCCTGGTACGGCCAGGTTTTCACCAATCCGGAATGGCGCAACGCGCTGATCGCCTCCCTGACGCTTGCCGCGCTTGCCGCTCTGCTGGCTCTTCTGATCGCCCTGCCGCTGGCATGGTTCCTGTGGCGGCGGGTCGCCCCCTGGGCGAACATCTTTCAGCTTCTCGGGATTGCGCCGTTCACCCTGCCGCCCGTCATCACCGCGCTCGGACTTTTGACGTTCTGGGCAACGACGGGATTTTACGGCCAGCCCTGGACGGCGGTGATCAGCCACGGCATCTTCTTCGTCACGCTGCCGCTGGTGACGCTTTCGCTCGGCTTTTCGGCGATCGACCGCTCGCTGGTGGAAGCGGCCGCCACGATGGGCGCCGACGACAAGACCGCGTTCCGCACCATCGTGCTGCCGCTCATCCTGCCCTATCTCGTCTCGGGCTATGCCTTCGCCTTCGTCCTGTCACTGAACGAGTATATAGTCGCCTACATGACCGTCGGCTTCACCATGGAGACCCTGCCGATCAAGATCTTCAATGCGCTGCGTTACGGCTATACGCCGACCATGGCGTCCGTGACCGTGCTGTTCTTGGGCGTCGCGGCGGTCGTTTTTGGGCTGGTGGCACGCTTCGGCGACTTGCCGAAGCTCCTGGGAGCGACGTCGGAGGACAAATGAAGATCGCAGGTTACCAGATGCAGCCGGTCGTCGGCGATATCGAGGCAAACCTCGCAAAGATCGAGGCCGCCGCGGAAACGGCCGCTTCCCAAGGTGCCGACCTCTTGATCGCGCCTGAACTGGCGCTGACCGGTTACGGCGCGGCGGACAAGTTCGCCCGCCTCGCCACCCCTGCCCAGGGACCGGTGACCGATCGCCTGTCGGAAATCGCCGAAAGCCATGGGCTGGCGATCGTCGCCGGTTTCGCCGAACAGACGCATGAAGCAGTGTTCAACAGCGCCTTCTTCACCGACGGCAAGGGTCAGACGGCGGTCTACCGCAAATGCAATCTATACGGTCCCTACGAGCGGCAGTGGTTCCGTCAGGAGGACCGGCGCCAGGTTCTCGTGACGCTTGGCGGCATCAGGATGGGCTTCCTGATCTGCTATGACGTGGAGTTTCCGGAAAACGTCCGCCAATTGGCAAAAGGGGGCGCCGATCTCGTCGTGGTGCCGACCGCGCTGCCGAAGGGCTGGTCGGGTGACTTCATCGCCGAACATATGATCAAGGTCCGCGCCTTCGAAAATCAGGTCTTCGTCGCCTATATCAATCACTGCGGCGCCGACGATCTCTTCGCCTATGCCGGCCTGTCGCGCATTGCGGCACCCGACGGCAAGCTGCTTGCCGAGGCTGCGGCTGCCGGCGAGGCGCTGATCGCCGCCGCCATCGAACCTGCGGCCTATGCCAAGTCGCGGGCGGAAAACACCTATCTCGCCGATCTTGCCTGATGCGTTGAAGGCCCTCGACCGACGTCAATTCGGCTTTGGCTAAACTCCCTTTCCTTTGATAATGTTGTATAGCGTTCGACACGACAGCTTGGGGGGAGTTCATGACACGCATATTCCGGGCGCCGGCTTTCTACATTCAGGGTCCGGGATCTTTAGGCCTGCTTGGTGAAAAGGCCGCGACGCTCGGCCGTTCGGTCGTGGCGATCTGCGATGCCCTCGTGCTTCCCCATATCGAGGCGGCCCTGACCGAAACGCTGAACAGGCAGGATATAGTGCCGGCCATCGTCCCATTTGATGCGGACGTCACCCACAGGGAAATGGACCGGCTGGCGGAAGAGGTGCGCCAAAAGGGGGGCGAAGTGGTCGTGGGGATCGGCGGCGGCCGTACGCTCGACACCGCCAAGGGGGTCGCGCGCCGCACCGGCCTGCCTTTCGTCAGCGTCCCGACAGTCGCCTCCACCGATGCGCCGTCGACACGAGGCATCGTCATCTACGACGACCATCACAGGATGATCGCGGTGGAGCAGATGGACGAAAATCCCGCCTTCGTGATCGCCGATACGGCGGTGATCGCCAAGGCCCCCGCCCGGCTCTTGCGCGCCGGCATCGGCGATGCGCTCACCGCCAAGTTCGAGGCCGAAGGCGCCTGGAAAGGAACCGGTCTTTCCAAGCAGGGCACACGGCCCCTAAAGACCGGCATGATGCTCGGCGACCTCTGCTATCGCATGCTGCTCGAACACGGCCCCGGCGCCATGCAGGTCGCGGGCACCGGCGAGGTGACGCCGGACCTCGAAGCAGTCATCGAGGCGATCCTGTGGCTCAGCGCCGTCGCCTTCGAGAACACCGGCCTTTCGGTCGCCCACGCGGTGGCGACAGAACTCGGCGCGATCGAACCGGTCCGCATGAAGACGCTGCATGGCGAACACGCCGCCTATGGCACGCTGGTGCAGGCGGTTGCCGAGCATCGTCCAGAAGACGAGCTCAAGACGCTTTTCAGTTTCTGCGACGAGATCGGCATGCCGCGCCGGCTTGGCGATCTCGGACTGCCCGACGCTGGCGATCCGGCGCTCGAGAGCCTTGCCTTCGCCTGCGCGAAGAGCCCCTTTCTGGTCAATCAGGAGCGAAGGCTGGATGCCGGCGATCTCGCGGCAGCTTTCCGGGCTGTGGAAAACTACCCCTCAAGCAGCTCGACCTATCTCGAATATAAAGATAATTATCTGGGAACACAGGGGATTTAGAATGGCATCAGATAAGGGAAAGCCGCCCGAGGAGTGGACCCAGCGCCGCATTCAGTCGATCGAGGTCGGTTTCCAGGTCATTCGCGCCATGGAAGCCGCCAATGGTCCGCTGCCGCTGCGCGATATCGCCGCCGCCGCCGGCATGCCGCCCAGCAAGGCGCATCTTTACCTCGTCAGCTTCGTGAAGGAAGGCGTCGCCTTTCAGGATCCCGTCACAGGCCATTACGGGCTCGGCCGGTTCGCGATCCAGCTTGGTCTGTCGGCGATCCGTCAGCTCGACGTCGTGGAACTCGCACGCGAGGAACTGGCGACGCTGCAACGCGCGACGGGCTTCGCCACCTATCTGTCGCTCTGGGGCGATCGCGGCCCGGGCATCGTTTCCAAGGTGGATGGCGAGCGGCAGGGCTCGCTTGCGGTGCGACTCGGCTATGTGCTGCCGCTTTTGACCTCCGCGACCGGCCAGGTTTTCCTCAGCTACCTCGACGAGAGCGAGACCGCCGGTGTGCGGCAGGACGAGATCACCGCCGCCAAGAGGGACACCTCGGAGGAGACCGCCTCGCTTGCTCCGCGCGTCACGACCGCGAAGGACATCCAGAAGATCATCGAGACCGTGCGCAAGCAGGGTTATGCGATGACGGTCAACAGCATCAATTCGAGCTTTGCGGCAATCGCGGCCCCGGTCTTCGACTATAGCGGCCGGATCGTCGCGACCATGACCGTGCTCGGCGCCGACAAGCAGATCGCCGGGGCGCGGAGGAAACCGACGCTCGACGCGCTGCTAGCCGCGGTGACCCGGCTTTCCGAGCGGCTCGGCGCGCCGGGACGAGTGGCCAAGGGCAAGGATGACGACACGTCGCCCACGTTGCCGAAGCCGACAAAGGCGAAGAGCACGGCGGAGCGGTGAGCAGCCTTCCGGACACGCAGATAAAAGCTCCTCATCCAGTTGCCGCCATCTTCTCCCCGTTCTCACGGAGAGAGTGGTAGGGTAAGGGGCAAATCCCGCTTGCAATCATCCATCCTTCAATTGACCTCGCCAAAACAATTAGTATACCTTACGATTTATGGCTTGAGGAAACCATTGGGAGGATTTCATGCACGAGATCGATGCAACCACAGCCGCGAAGCGCGAGGAGTTTTACGGGCGCCTCAGACCCCACAACATGGCGCCACTCTGGGAAGTGATGAAGGGCATGCTGCCGCCGGAGCCGAGCTCGAAGGCGCAGGCGCATCGCTGGCGTTATGACGAGATCCGCCCGCTGATCCTGGAATCCGGCAGCCTGCTGACCGCCGAAGAGGCCGAGCGCCGCGTGCTTATCCTCGAAAACCCGGCTTTCCCGGGCCAGTCGCGCGCCACCTCGACGCTTTATGCCGGCATCCAGATCATCATGCCGGGCGAAGTGGCGCCTGCCCACCGCCACACGCCCTCGGCGCTGCGCTTCATGCTGGAAGGAACAGGCGCCTATACGTCCGTCGGCGGCGAGCGCACCCGCATGGCCTTCGGCGATTTCGTCATCACCCCCGTCTGGGCCTGGCACGACCATGGAAATGACGGTACCGACCCGGCCGCCTGGCTGGACGGCCTCGACGTGCCGATGATCGCCTTCTTCGAAGCGGTCTTCCGCGAAGATTACAATGACGCGGAACAGGAGGTCACCCGGCCCGAAGGCGACTCGCTCGCCCGCTTCGGCTCCGGCCTGTTGCCGATCTCGGCCAGCAGCCCCTACGGCCAGACGACGCCGATCTTCAACTATCCGTACGAGCGCAGCCGAGAAGCCCTTTACCGCGCCTCACGCGGCGAGGCGATCGACGCCCATATCGGCACGACGCTCAGATACGCCAACCCGCTCGACGGCGGCTGGACCATGCCGACCATGTCGGCCTGGCTCAGCTATTTCCCGAAGGGCATGGAAACGGCGAGGATCCGCTCGACCGACCACATCGTGATGTGCATCGCCGAAGGCACCGGCACGATCACCATCGGCTCGAAAACCCTCGATTTCGGCCCGAAGGATGTCATCGTCGTGCCCGGCTGGTCGTGGCGCTCGATCAGGACGAACGAGGACGTCGTCGTCTTCTGCTTCTCCGACCGCGTCGCGCAGGAGAAGCTCGGCTATTTCCGCGAGGACCGTGCCCGCGCCTGATCATGGCGCGAGCCTCTCGCTCAAGACTTTAAAAGAACCCCGAGGAGAGAAAAATGCGTTTCTGTCGCTTCGACGATAATCGTCTGGGCGTGGTCATCGGTGACGAGGTGAAAGACGTCACTGCCGTGCTCGACCGCCTGCCGGCCTACCGCTACCCCTTCCCGCACGGCGACCAGTTCATGGCGCATTTCGCCGAGCTTCGGCCGGCCATGGAAGAGATGGCCAAGGCCGCACCTTCGAAGAAGCTCGCCGACGTGGCCCTCCTGAGCCCGATCGCCAATCCCGGCAAGATCGTCGGCGCACCGGTCAATTACCGCCTCCACCTCGATGAAGTGCTGGACAGCGACCAGTTGCATCACGGTATGAAGATCAAGCCGATCGCCGAGGCCGGCGTCTTTCTGAAGGCGACCAGCTCGCTGATCGGCCCCTCGGAAGGCATCGTCGTTGACTGGAACGACCGCCGCACCGATCATGAGATCGAGCTTGCCGTGATCATCGGCAAAAAGGCCTTCCGCGTGCCGGAGGCGGAAGCGCTTGATTACGTGGCCGGCTATGCCATCGGATACGACATCACCATCCGCGGGCCGGAGGAGCGCAGCTACCGCAAATCGCTCGATACCTTTAGCGTGCTCGGCCCCTATGTCGTCACGTCAGACGAGATCCCGAACCCGAACAATCTCGATTTCGAACTGACGATCGGCGAAGAGAGCCGCCAGAAGTCGAACACCAATCTCTTGATCTTCAACGTCCAGAAGTTGATCGAATTCACCACCAAGGCCTATACGCTCCATCCGGGCGACATCATAATGACCGGCACCCCGGAAGGTGTGGCGCCGATCGCCGCCGGCGATGTGCTGCACGGCACGATCGAAGGCATCGGTACGATGGACGTGAGAGTTTACGACAACTGGGACAAGAAATGAGTTCCGATCCGAAGACATCGAAAATGGAGACCGGCCCGGCTGTCCTCCTTGACGGTGTCGTCGGCATCCGCATAAGGCGTCTGCAGACGCTGTTCGGCAGCCATTGGCAAAGCTGGTTTCGCGCCCGCTCGCTCGCCGTCACGCCGGTCCAAGGCGGCGTGCTGCTCCTCATCCGTCGTCACCCCGGCATCAGCCAGATCGCACTTGCAAGGCGGCTGAGGATCGAGGCGCCGACGCTCATCCAGTCGCTCGCCCCGCTCATCAAGCAGAAGCTCGTCGCGCGGGACCGTTCGATAGAGGACGGCCGCGTTTACGAACTGCGTCTCACCAAGGCTGGACTTGATGCCGCGGTCTTGGTGGAGGCCTCCATGCCGGACCACGAGGCCGACCTGCTGCGCAATCTGTCGCCGGAGGAACGACAGACTTTTCTCGCCCTGCTCGACAAGGCGATCGCCGGTGCGGAAGCGGCGATCGATGGGCCGGATAAGGCCGGATAGCCATTTCCCGATTGCTAGATAACAGGCAACCTGATACGCATTTTGCGAGCATCTGGGAGGAGAGCGCCATGCGGTCATGGAAGGTTTTCGAGGCGTCGGAAGTGTTGAAAGAGGTCGAAGAGGCAACGCCTCAGCCCACCGGCAGCGAGGTCGTCGTTTCGGTATCCCATTGCGGGCTCTGCCATTCGGACCTGACCCTGTGGAAGGGCATTTTCGACATGGGCGACAGACAAGTTCCGATCGACAGCATCGGACTGCAGCGACCGCTCACCCTTGGTCACGAGATTCTCGGCACCGTGACGGCCGTGGGGCCGGAGGCGACCGGCGTGGAGGTCGGCGACCGCCGCCTCGTCTATCCCTGGCTCGGCTGTGGCGAATGCGATGCCTGCCGCGCCGGACAGGAGAACCTCTGCATGCAGGGCCGGCCGCTCGGCATGCGGAGGCCCGGCGGCTTCGGCAGCCATGTGGTCGTGCCGCATGGCCGCTATCTGATCGACACCGGCGATCTCGACCCGGCGCTTGCAGCGACCTATGCCTGCTCCGGGCTCACCGCCTATTCCGCCATTCGCAAGGCCATGCCGGTGAGACCTGAGGAAGCGATCGTCATGGTCGGGGCGGGCGGCCTCGGGTTGAGCGGCATCGTCATCCTCAAGGCGCTCGGCCACGAAAACATCGTGGTGGTCGACGTCTCGGAAGACAAGCTGAAGACCGCCATTCAGGCAGGCGCCCACAAGACGGTACTATCCACCGGTGACGACGTGACAAAGAAGATCGTCGAGGCGGTCGGCAGGCCGGTTCGCACGATCATCGATTTTGTCAACAACAGCCAGACGGCCGCCTTCTCCTTTCCGGCATTGGCGCGTGGCGGCCGCATCATCATGGTAGGCATGTTCGGTGGCCAGATCACCGTCCCGACCATGCGCATGGCCCAGGGAGGATTGAGCCTGATCGGCAGCATCACGGGCACGCTGCAGGAACTGCGCGACCTGGTGGAACTGGCAAAAAGCGGCAAGCTCGACGCCATCCCCTATGAGACGGTGCCGAAAGCGTCGATCAACGACGCCATGGGCCGGCTCCTCAAGGGCGCCGTCAAGGGCCGCATCGTACTGCAGGAAGAAACGGCGTGAGCGGAAAGATGGCCGAAACCAGAATGATCGAAGTCTGGCGCGGAAGCGCACGCCAATGGGAAGTGGACGAAATGGGCCACTGGAACACGCAATATTACGTGGCACGGTCCAACGAGGGGCTCGCCATGCTTTTTGGCTTCAATGGACTGCCCGGCCTTTTCTCCCCTGATTCCGCAACCACGCTCGCCTTCAACGAACACCACATCCGCTTCCATCGCGAGGCACATGCGGGAGCCCCGCTGCACATAAGCGGCGGCTTTTTGGAGATCGGCGAGACGACCGCCTTCGCAGTGCTCGTGCTCCAACACAGCGAAAGCGGACAGGTGGCCGCGACCTTCCGGGTGCGGGTAACGCATGTGCATGCTTCAGACGGCGTGACGCCGCTGCCCTGGCCTGCCGCCTTCCGGGACAGGGCTTCGGCAGCACTCGTCGAGACGCCGAAGGAAGCAGCGCCGCGCGGAACGAATGACGAGCCGGTGGCGCTGACCGCCACGCGCGTCCGGGCCATCGAACTCTGCTTGAAGCGCACGGCGATGAGCCTGATCGAGCAGGATTCCTGCGACGTCTTCGGCCGGATGGCACCGCAGAAATTCCTCGGCGCGGTCGGCGGCGGTGTAAAGCAGATCACGGGGCCGCTGCGCGCCCTCGTGGCCGAGCTTGCGGAAGCCCCGCCCGGCAAGGTCGGCGGAGCCGTGCTTGAATTCCGTATCGTCTATGGGGACCGCCCGCGCCTCGGCGACTGTTTCGAGATCTGGGCGGGGCTGGAGAAGACCGACAAGCGCACCATGTCGCTGATCTTCTGGATGGTCGATCCGTTCAACGGCCGGGTATTCGGCTCGATGCAGTCGGTGGCGATCGTCTTCGACCTCGACGCACGGGCGATCGTGCAGATTTCGCCGGCAGCGACGGAGGCGCTGGCAAAGCATGTGACGGAGGGCTTGGCGATGTAGCCGCGGACTTCGGTTTGCCTCTCATCCTCTCTGCCGGCAACCTTCTCCCCGCAGAGGCAAAAGTCGACTGGAAGAAAATTCACCCTCGGAAACCGATGTGACGTTTACTACTGGCGCCCAAAAACCGTGAAAATGTGCGCGCGACACATTCGAACAGAAACTATGCATGGGGCGTCGCATCGAAATAGCGATAGAAGTCGGCCGTCTCGTTCAGGACCTCGACATTGCGCCGGTCGGCCGGGCGCCAGCGAATAAGCGGCAACAAGCGACGTGAATAGCTTTCCAACACGTGCCGGTGATCATCGATCCGATCGAGGATCACGGCCGACACGGAAAGACAAGACCGGGTGGGTTGAAGCCTCGTTCCGCCAGACCATGCCGCAGCCATATCAGACCATGCTGATCCTCAGCAATATGCGCAGGTGCACACCTCTATTCTGCGCGAGCGGATTTCACGCGCGATTTTCGACCCCGCCAGACTGAGGGCTACACGGGCGATCCCACTCTGACCGACTGCCAGACCGATGCCATAATGCGTGTCCTCGACCATGCCGCCACCTCCGCGCAGGGGGCTGCCGAATGCGTCACGTGAAGGATAGCTTCTGGAACATGACCGGCAGGGCCTCTACCCAGCCGGTCCTTCATCTATCGCCTATCCTGTTGCCCTTCGCGGGGCTCAGTGGGCTTTGCTGGAGCATCGGCCTTGTCGCCCGGGTGGTTCTTGTCCTTGCCGGGGTTTCTATAAGGCTGCTGATCAGGCGGGGGAGTGTTCGGCATTTGCATACTCCTTGTCGCGGATCGCGACAAACACTCAATTCGCCAGTTCCAAGTTGGTTCCTCAAGGTCGACACCGTTACGGAGGTCGGCCACGGTATTCCGATCGCCCCCCCACCACGCCAAACGAGAGAGGCATATCCATGACACGAAACGATGTCAGCCCGGCGGCTTGCTCAGTTCCTTCACAAGGCTGACGTAGATCGCTGCCGCACGCTCGAGCTCTTCGATGAGGTTTTCGTTGGGTCCTTCGTCCGTCCAAAAGCGCGTCGCCCTGAGCCACTCCACATCCTCTCTCAGGCTTGCGAGCGTCTTCTCGTATCGCTTGACTCTCTCTTCCGGCTCCATGATGTCCTCCAGTCGGCAATCAAACGATAGGGCGATGCATCCCCCAGGCAAGCCGCCGGGCTGTTGATAGTGATCCCGTTAATATCGGGGAAAGCGGGGATTGATGGCGAAAGAAACTGTAATCCCGACCGGATGCTGGCCCGCCGTCCTTAGAGACGAGCTTGCGGCTGCCTATCCCGGCGAGAAGACGTTGACCCCTTCATCAGCCGCGTGGGTGTAATTTGGCCGAGGCCGTCCGCGAGGCAGAGCATCGCGAACGGGGGTGTGAAGGAAGCGCATGCGGTACCTCGACCTTGTGGGCGGAACAAATCGCTGCTTCGAGAGATCGGATAGATC
>NZ_JBLFFK010000037.1:0-32102 GCF_051400715.1 Neorhizobium descurainiae | reverse complement strand
TTCCATTCAGGCTTCAGACACCTTCTTGGAATCATCATCAGCCCGATCACTCAACCCTATTCTCGGACGGGCTCTCAGGGTCCACACCATTCAGTTTACAAGTGTTGACGAGCGATGCCAGGACCGCGAGGGGCTTGCCACCGCGCTCGTTGCCCACGAACAACGAATTCTTCCTCGTCAGGGCCACGGATTCCATCGAACGCTCGACCATATTGGAGTCCACTTTGATCGGGCCATCCTCCAGGAAGGCTGCCAGTCCGTTCCAGTGGTTGAGCGTGTAGTGACGGCCTTGCCAAGCGCCGATTTTGCCGACACCTCGTCAATCAGGTCGGTGGGCTGGGCCTTCAGTTCTCTCGTGATGGGCGCTGCTTCGTGACGCCGCACCCTCAGCCGGGTATCGTCATTCTCGCCTTGGATCCTCGCTTCGATACGATAGATCTCGGCCGTCCTGGCAAGGATCGACAGCGCCTCCGAGGAGCCGGTACGGAACGCTCCCATTTCAACATTGGCGGCGATCAGCACGTCGCCAAGCGCCCAGGCCAGCGATTCGGCATCCGGGCGGTCGCCGGAGATCGCCGAAACGAGATTCGCGGCGGCGAAGGGCGCCAGCCGGCCGGACTGCAGCGCGGCATCGGCGTAGTCGACCGCGGCGGTCAACCCATTGTCACAGGCTAGCCCGAACAGATCGACCAATTCCGCGACGGTTTTTGAGGAAATACCGGGTTTGCGACCGATCAGACTTTTGTAACCCAGAAACACCTTTCCCGCGGGTCCGGGATCGTCGCCGGACGCGGTGAGCAGCACGGCGTCGCGCAGCGCCTTTTCGTCCTCGTTCCGCCCCATCAACCGGACGGCAAGCGCGTGTCGGACGCGCTCGGCACCGCGACCGAGATGCAGGCGATGAAGAACTATGCCGGTCACCAGCCGTCACGCTGGCTCGGCCACATGATGGTGTCGCGCTCGGAGACGGCCCGACAGTTGCTCAGCATTGCACCCTTCCTGTCGCCCGACGCAGCCGAGCGCTAAGAAGCCGCCATCACCAAGCGGCTCGACCAGATCGGTCGGCGCATAACCCGCATGGAGCGCGACGTCGGTATCTCCGTCGAGACGCTGGCCATCTTTGTCCGATTCTGGCTGACGACGACACCGGCGCGTCCCGAACGCGCCGCTCGGGCCGCTAGGGCAAAGGCCGGCGAGCGATACGACGCCTTCGTCGCGGCTCTGGGGCGTCGGCTCGCAAACGGGCAGAAGCTCAGACAGGAAATTTCGGAGGACATCAACGCTGAGCGGGCCGACTAAAACCTTTGCTCGATAGCACTGCGCTCCGCGTCTTCTGCTGGCGCTGGCTCAGCTTCGGATGGACGACGTTCGATCCCATCGATTAGGACGTCCAGCATTGCATGCAAGCGTTCTGGAGCCTGGAACGTAGTCGCAGCAAGCACGATCCCCGCCATCGCAAGCGAGATGTTCTCGGAATCGGCATCTTCTCGGATCGTCCGACCCTGGACACCGGCATCAACAAACCGTGCGATCTGCGCGTGGATCCTGCTCCTGGTCTGCGGTTCAGGGCGGCCGTTGGCCATGACTGCAGCCCGCAATGCATCCATCATTGCATGCTTGGTCGTGACGAATGCGGCATAGCGATCCATCCACATCCGCATCGCCTGAAGAGGCTGGTGGCGGAGGAACAACGCGTCTGCTTCGCTGTCGAGGGCATCCATCTCGGCTTCGTATACCGCCTCCACCAAGGCATGGCGGGTCGGGAAATGTCGATAAAGAGTACCAATCCCGACACCACTCTCCCGTGCAAGCACATCGTATTTAACGTCTGTATCGCCCGCGGCAAATCGCGCTTTTGCGATGGTGATCAGGCGTTCGCGGTTTCGTGCTGCATCGGCGCGCATTTTGATCGGCTTTGACAAGTGGAGGGTTTTCCGTTTACGTCGAATTAACCGGAGCCAGCTCCGTTTCCTTCCTAACACGGAAAACTCGAGATGTCAGACCGAAACAAGCGTGCTTCGATAGCAAGTAACCCAACGGGTATGCTTGCCAGCCGCGAAATTAGCCGCATCGGTTATGGGGCGATGCAGCTTCGCGATCTCACGAACGATTCTGATCGTGCCGTTTCCTTGCTTCGGTTGGCGGTGGATCTCGGTGTTGATCACATCGATACCGCCCGCTTCTATGGCAATGGGTTTGTAAACGAGGCGATCCGTCGGGCCGTGCAGCCGGACGCAAAGGTTTTGGTGGCCACCAAGATAGGAGCCGACCCCAGCCCGGATACCAAACCCATACCGATCCGACTAGCCCAACGACCCGAACAGCTTCGTGCGAGCGTCGATGCAGAACTCGCCAGTCTTGGGGTAGAACAACTTTCCGTCGTGTACTTGCGTCGCGCAAAGAATGGCCACGGCTTGTCGGTCGAAGGCGATCAGATCGTCGACTTTGACGACCAGATAGCGGCGATGACCGAAATGCGAAACGTGGGGAAGATCGGCGCGATCGGCCTCAGCGGAGTCGATCTTGTGGAGCTTCGCAGGGCCGCTCCTGCCGGCATCGCCTGCGTTCAGAACGCCTATAGTCTTGTCAGCCGCCAGGATGAGGAACTCCTGTCATTCTGCGCCGATCAGGGCATAGCTTGGATTCCATTTTTCCCACTCGGAGGTGCTCGGCCGGGCTTGCCGAAGGTCACGGAACAGCCTGTGGTTATCAAGGTTGCGGCGGAATTGGGCGTAACTCCATCTCAAGTAGGATTGGCATGGCTCGTTGCTCGCGCGGCCAATATTTTCCTTATCCCGGGGACTGCAAATCCCGATCATCTTCGGGAAAATCTTGGCTCGGTATCAATCAGTTTAAGTGCCGAGATGATGGCGGAGTTCGATCGTATCGCCGTCTAAGGGCTCAATCCAATGCGCCGTGCCTTTGGCGACCGCCGTAGCTCCAAGGCCCGACGCTGAACTCGCGTGGCTCGAATGAAATAACCTACAGAACCGCCGTTCCCGTGTCTCTGTACGCCACGGTACGACGACCATATTTCGGTTGTTGTAATGCCCCTAAATTTTGCCTCTTCTACTCATCCCCGATCCAGGGCCGCTTTTCGCGGCCCGCAAGAGAATGGGGACGACGTGGTGGCCACTCACCAGAAATCGGAGGCAATTCCTCGCGGCGCGCGCATTTTGCGCACGGCCCTCGGGCCCGGCGATCGCCCAGTTTCTGGAAGACCCCCGCGATCGTCGAGGTGATGCTCAACCCCCACGGGCGGCTCTAGATCGACTGCCTCTCCGAGGGGCTCTCCGACACGTGTCGATTTATGTTTGAAACTGGGACGCGTGCATTGAGTATTTTCAATAATTTGTGTGAGACTAAAGTGTAACGCTTTACACTTCAAATGAGAGTCTGGCGGGTGTTTGTTACGCTCAAAACGGGATTGATCGACCGGTTGATCGACCGTAATGTCGCCGCATGAATTCGTCCCTCGAAGCCCCCGAAAATGAAGCCACCGGCGACGACAGTCCGGAAGAATTTCTTCGAGATTTTTTGCGCCGTAGCAGCGGAAAGGTGACTGCTGAGGTGGTCGCAGAGGCGCGAAAAGAATGTGGAAGGCTTCTGGCTCAAAAAGGAAAAGCCGAGCTTTGCGGCGCTGCTGCGGTGCATTGGAGAAGTCTGCCTCACCGAGGGGCTATCACCTCCTCACCGTAGCACTGTGCAGCGGAGAGTCTCGGAACTGATCCCAATTACAGCGGCCCGCAAACGCGGGGAGCGCGAGATCGAAGCCGCTTCGACACCGAGCCTTGGTCAGCTTTTAGTAGCCAAACCGAACGCCCTTTGGGTGATCGATCACACCATCGTCGATGTCGTCGTTGTTGATGAACAATATCGCCAACCGCGAGTTCAGCATCGTCGAGATGCAAAGGCCGTGCCGTGGATCGGTAGCAGAACGTGCTTCTTGGGAGATCGATCATTTTGCACCCCCGTCTGATGGAGCAGGCCGCGGGCCGGTGACGATGGAGGATTTCTCGTTGCCGTCGGCGATCGGCTGGCGCGGTGTTTTTTTTAACGAGGTCCAGCTCCATCGTGAGTTGGCCGACCTTGCGTTCCAGCGCCGCGATTTGCGCCTCATACTCGGCAATGACGCTGGCTTCGGCCTCTTCATCGTTCAATTCGCTCCGATCGAACTGCGTCAGCCCACAACTGGATGAGGTTAGCCGAAACGCCGTAGGTGCGCTGCGCATCGCGCCGTCCAATGACGCCGTTTCGGATATCTTGGCACAGCTGCAATTTGAATGGCGTGGAGTGCCGCCGATATGGACCTCTGGATTTCATGAGCCTTCTCCGATTGAGGCCCGCAGAGCATATCAGTTTTTCCGTATCCCGTGGTCCAGCTCCAGGGGTTCACTCCAGACCTGCGTCAACCTGCCGATCAAACCCCAAATCACGGCAACGATGCTCGCCAAGGCAACGAAGATCGTAAGCTTTGGCAGGAAGTCCGGCGCGATCGGCGGAGGTAGAAGAGCAAGTCGGAACACAAGGGCCTTGGGGTTGAGCGTCGTCGTCACAAATATGCGTCGAGCGGTCACGCTGCGGTCCATGACATCATTGCTTCCCGCCGCCCAGAGCTTTATTGCGAGATACATAACCCAAATCGCCGCTGCGGCCTTCAACACCAGAGCGGTTTCCGGCCAACGGCTGATCAGCTCTCCCCCAAGCCATGTAAGGGGCAAGATCATAGTGAGGTAACCGAGCAGTTCGGCGGGGAGTAGTCTCAGAACGAGCCAAAAAACTGGTGCGCGCCGATGCCAACCCCATCAGCGTATTGGTCGGGCCGGAACTCAGTAAGAGAATGGACGCCGCCGAGATAAATGCTGGATAGCTCATTGCAGGTCGTCTGTTGTCGTTGTGTCCTCGGTCAATCCGGATGGGGTTCACGCAGGGATTTGCCCTTGGCTTTTCTCAGGTCCAACTATCTGTCTCATCGTTGTGAGGAATGCTCGACTGGCTTCCCGGACGCGAGCAGGCAATCGCAGCGGCCTTTGCGGCTCGTCGCATCGCCGCGTCGAGCGAAAGGCCTCGATCGAGAGCCGACGCGAGAACGCCTACAAAACAATCACCAGCTGCGGTCGTATCCACGGCATCGACGCGAACTGCCGGTACCTTTACCTCCTGGCCGTCGATGAAAGCTTCGGCTCCCTCTCCTCCCATGGTGCGCAGGACCCCGGTATTGAGAGTCGCTGACAACGATCTCGCGCTCGGCTCGCAACCAAGCCAACCGGAAAGAGCTTCGGCCTCGTCTTCGTTGACGATTACGATATCGACGAGAGACAGTAGGTCGCGATCCAGCCGGTAGGGCGGTGCGAGGTTGAGAATCGATTTTGCGGGATAATTGGAAACCCGTCTGATTAGATTTTCAATCTGAACAGCGTCGTTCTCCATCTGCATCAGGACATAACTTGCTTTCCGAAGCAGCTCATCTTCAACGCCATCGGATTGGGCTATCAGGTTGGCGCCTGCTGCGACTGCGATCATATTGCGCCCATCAGCATCGATGATTATCGCGGCGGAGCCGGTAGGCTCCTTCGATCGGACCACGCGGCTGAGGTCGACCTCGCCTTCCAAATTCTGAAGGGCGATAGGGGCCATGGCGTCGTTACCCACCGCCCCCGTCATGACGACGCTTGCGCCATCTCGCGCAGCTGCCACCGCTTGGTTAGCCCCCTTCCCTCCAGCCTCCGTTCGCGATCCCCGTGCCAAGACAGTCTGACCCGCCTGAGGTATCTCCTTGACCAAGTAGATCAGGTCAACATTTATGGATCCGAACGTGACGATCATACTAACAACCCCCAGCTTGCTGCTCGCCGGCGGCGCCAAAGTGGTCCCTTGGCCATGCGCGATGGATGTGATTTTCGTTGGCAATTGAAGCTAACATCACCGCGACAATTCCCTCAGTCTCGCTCTAATGCGCACCGCACGTAATCAGAAATGATTTTTCTTTTAGAATCCATTTCTATTTCTATCAAGCTTAGAGAAGCAATTCCAAACGTGCCACGGAGGCGTGGCCGGGAGCAACAAACCGAGACTTGATGGCGCCAACAACAAATGGGGATCGTTATGGAAGCCTATTTCATATTGGAAACAAACCTTCTAGTTTGCATCAAAGGGAGATTTGAGGATTGACCGTCGCAGCCGTATCACGATGCCTCACGCTTTTGGAAGTGCTGGCTGGAGAAGCAGGATCAATCGAGTTGTCCGACCTTGCCGGACGTCTCGATATGCCGGCGAGCGCGGTCCATCGTCTGTTGACGACGCTGATAACCCACGGGTGGGTGACTCAAGATGCCGCAAGTCAGAAATACGCCCTTTCTCTTCGATTGAGCGCCTTAGCGTTCCGGAATCTTGATGCGCGGAATGTACCTGACGTGGTCCAGTCCGTTCTGAATCGGTTGGCTGCGGAAACGCAAGAATATTGTCGTCTCGCAATTCTGGAAGGTCGGGATTTGGTATGGGTGGCACGTGCACAAGGTGCAACAACCGGCCTCCGATATGATCCGGACATGGGACAAGAAATCGTTCTCCACGCAACGGCGAATGGGAAGGCATGGCTTTCCACTTTGCCGGAAGAACAGGCGCTGGAACTCGTCTATTCTCGCGGCTTTACCGCTAAACGAAAGCTTGGTCCTAATTCCGCTCGATCGATCGACGAACTAAGAGTTCGGCTGAAAGAAACTCGAGAACGGGGATTCGCAACCTCCGTCGAAGAGGGAGAGGCTGGTACCGCAGCGGTTGCGGTGCCGTTTCGGGCAAGTTCTGACACTGAAGCTCCGGTAGCTGGAACGATTTCCGTTGCAGGGCCTCTCGTTCGCATAACGGAAGATCGGTGGCCCGATCTAGTCCGGTCCCTGAATAAGGCTGCGGCGGAACTGAGCGATATCTGGCCCCTGCGTGTTCGTCAGCGAACTATGACGCCATTGATTGTTGCTACGGGGGCGGTGCGGTAGCCGGTTCTGCATTTCATAGCACTATCTCGGGGTTCGCGCACCTTCGAAGGTTTAAACCTGCGGCCACTGGCTTGCCGACATCGAATGCCGACGCAAAGGAGGTTCCGCACCGCGATGCTTGGCCTGCAAGAGAATAAGTAATCGACTGGTGGGGAGCTCGCGTAGCGAGCTGAAGGTCTAGGCACGTGCGATCATACGCGGCTAATGTCTGGATGAAGGGCTACAATCATTTTTTTGTAGATTTGAAAGCCGATTTCGTTTTAGAACTCATTTCCATTTAAATCTGTACGTAGAGAGGGTTTGCGATGAGCGTGACTCGATGGGAGGACGACGCCACTGTTTGGCACGGTCCGGACTACGGCTCTGAGGGATTGAAATACCATCCGGAGGTCAAGACGGCAGCTGTCGCAGGCCGGATCATCACTTGTGTCGAGATCGTAGATTGGAGCGGTACAGGTACGAAGGACCTGCTAATTTCGGCATGGGACGCTTGCTATGACGGTCGCGTCTTCCTGCGCCGCCAAATCGGGTCTAATCCTGACGGCACCCCTATTCTTGGTGAAGAAGAGCTGGTCGAAGGGGTCCGCGGTTACGTGACGGCCATCAAGGATGGGGATATTTTCCACCTTGTGTCCGCGTCACGCCTGCGCAAACAGATTTATGTGTTCCCCAACGTTGGTAAGAAAGGCGCGCCTGAATTCGGGAATCCTGTCCGCCTTGATCTTGATGCCGATTGGGTCAAGGAAAACGAATATTTCCATATGGCCCGGTTCCACGACATCGACGGCGACGGCGTGGCTGAATTGATTGTCGGCAGTGACTATTGGAATGACTATTGGCCAAATGGTCTGGAATGGAATGACGAAGGGTATCGCGGATATGACGACGCCGGCCGTTGGCTTGGCGGGCCGCTACGAGGTTTCCTATACGCATTCAAGAACAAAGGTACGCTCGCAGCTCCCGTGCTGGAAAAGGGTCATGCCCTCATCGCCGGCGAAACGCCGCTTGAGGTCTATGGGCAGCTGGCACCTGCATTCGGCAAGTTCGGGACTAAACAGCAACACATGATTGCAGGCGAGTTCTGGAATATCCTGCATATTGCCCGACAGCGCGAAGACGGAACCTTCGAGCCGACCAGCCTGATCCGCAGTGTAGACGACAAGGTTCTCGAACTCGAACACTGTATCCATCTCCCCTGCGTCGTCGATTGGGATGGCGACGGCCGCGAGGATATCCTTTACGGCGCAGAGGACGGTTATATCAGCTTCCTCAAGAACGTCGGCACTGGCGAGGACGGTCTTCCTCGTTTCGAACAACGTGGCCGAATCGAAACTACGAAGCCTCTGATCCATGCCGGCATCCTGCCATGCCCGGCAGCTTGCGACTTCAGCGGCGACGGCCACTACGACCTGGTTGTCGGCAACAGTACCGGCGAACTGCTCTTCTACCAGAGCCGGGAAAAAGACGGCACGATCTATCTCGACAAGGAAGTGATGCTCAAGGGTGGCGACGCACCGATCCGACTTGCGGCCGGTCTGACTGGTTCGATCCAGGGACCATCAGAGAAGATGTTCGGCTATTCCTGCCCGACCCTTGCCGATTGGACCGGCAATGGAAGCATGGACATTTTGGTCAGCGACGTCACGGGCCGTCACCGGCTGTTCCGCAACACCGGCGAAAAGGTCCTTCCGCCACGTTTCGGCGAGGAGGAGTTCCTAACCTTCAAGGGTAAGCCGTTGAAGACGGTCTGGCGGGTTCGACCGGCTGTCGTCGACTGGCTCAAGGACAATCAACTTCACTATGTCGCATTGGACGAGGACGGAGTCCTCAGCGATTGGAGGAAGGCGTCCGACACAGAACTCGTCGACAAACGTTTTCTGCGTTGGGAAGACGGCGACGTGATGCGCTTTACCGTCGATGTCGGCGGCGGGCGCGGTCGCGTAAAGCTGTGCTTCTGCGATTGGGAGGGCACAGGTCGCACGGATCTCATCTTCGGCACCCATGCGCGCGCCTGCGTGCCCCCCGATCCGAAGACCGGTGCGCCACGCAATACGACGAAGCAGGCGGGCCTGTTCTATTCGCGTAATGTCGGAACACCGGAAGAGCCGCGCTTTGCATTGCCCGTCCCGATTAAGCACCGCGACGAGACCATTCAGATGGCGATGCATGTCGCCTCCCCGGAAGTTGTCGACTGGGCCAGCCGCGGAAGTCTCGATATCGTCGTCGGGATCGAGGACGGCAGCATTGTCTGGCTCAAGCGCGAGGAACTGTCGTGGTAAGTAGTGTCAACATTCGAGGCACGACTAGGCTGATTGGCATCATCGGCGATCCAATCGCCCAGGCCAAGTCGCCAGCGGCGGTCAATCCTCTTTTTGCGGCACGCGGGGCAGATATCGTATCTGTCCCGCTCCATGTTCCCGCAAAGGACCTGGCTACAATATGGGCCGGTCTGAAAGCAATTCCGAACCTCGTGGGGTTCGGCATCACCTTACCTCATAAACAGACGGCGATCGATCTTTGCGACAGTCTCGATCCAGTGGCCGCCCGGGTCGGCGCGGTCAATTTCGTCCGGCGTGAACGCGACGGTAGCTTTCGAGGCTATCAGTTCGATGGCAAAGGCTTTGTGCGTGGGCTCCAATCGAAAGGGATTGCGATAGAGGGTCGCGATGCTCTCATCATCGGAGCCGGTGGCGCATCGGTCGCTATAGCGTTTGCACTCGTTGAGGCGGGTGCCAACAGCATTGCGGTGTCGAATCGAACTTTTGACAAAGCCGAAGCTCTGGCGCAGGTCGTGAATTCAGATTTTGGAAGAACGGTTGTCAAGGCAGGTAAGGCGGAGCCGGTAGCAGGGCAGCTCGTCGTCAATGCCACGTCACTCGGTCTTCAAGAAACTGACGCTCTACCGCTCAATCCGGATCTTCTGCAACCCGGGATGACACTCGCTGAAGTCATTGCCCAGCCCGAAACCACCAAGATTCTCGCGCTGGCCGCCGCAAAGGGTGTCGAAACCCATTCCGGCATGCACATGATCACCGGACAAGCCGACCTCACTGTCGACCATATATGTGAGCTTTGGGCTTAGCTAATGCTTAGTTCTACCGCGCGAGCAATATACTCGGCTGCCAGAAACATTTGTCTTGCAAGCGGTCCTCCAGGCTGATCGCAAGGTGAAGCGGACGGCGTTCCTGTACCTCATGACACGGGACGCTGATCCAGAGCGGGCGGTTTGAGGCGCGCCACTCGATCGACGCCGCCTACGCCTTCCAAAACGTGCTAGTCTAGCACTACCTCGGCTCCGGCTCGGAGCAGGAGCGACTAGGGCCCAAGTTCGCTTCGCCTGACTCGCCTTCGCCAGCACCGGGGATCCTTTACGCCGCCCACATGGTGTTCTCGAAAAAGACCCGCCATGAATAGGGACCTCCAAAGCGCGACCGCAAGCGGTTGACGTCGATCTACAATGACGGCGGCCCGAAGCTGCCGTCATCGACCTCGTATGTAACCCCGGGCAGCCGGATTTTTGTTAGTTGCCTAATCGCGCCACAGCGCGATGTGGGCATGCGGCAACTCTGAAATTCTAAAGCCGTTGTCGATCTCGAGATAACGGCGCGACGAAGGCGTCCATTGCGGCCAGGCGGGAACTCCCGGTGCCGTGGGTTTTCCGGTCTTGATGAAATTGACCCACAGCGCGTGCATTGCGGTGGCGCGCGCCTGGATCGCGGCGTCGGGAACGATGTAACGCGCCCTCAAAGCCTCGACATTGTCGAACACGTAGGACATTTCCGCCCCGTGGAAGGCAAAGCCGGCATTCCTGCCGCTGGTGGGGGCCCATGTCCAATAGTAGGCATAAGTCGATCCGCCCCCCGATGCATGGCTATCGGCCATGATCCAGCTTGGCGCGCCAAAAAGGCGGGTGGCTCCGAACCGGCGCTTCCATTGCTCATCTGTCAAGCCAGGGTTCAAGGCCTTGAATCTTTCAAAGAGCGGTCCCGACGCGTCGTTTCCCATGCCGGCAATCTCGTCGCGATCCCACCCGATGAGCAGCGAGACGTCTTTGTTGACGCCTGACGCGGTCGCTTCACGGGGTTTCGCGGTCAGCAACTCCCCATCGACAAAAGCGGCGTTCTGGAAACCTGGCACCCTGTCGAAGAAATGCTCCACTGGCGCTGTCAGGATATCACGGCCCTGAATGCCCTTTTTCGCAAAGGCGGTCGCCACGCGGTCGGCCGAAGCGAATACCTCGTCCTTTGTAAGGACTGTGCCATCGCCGCCGCTTTGCGAGATGGCCGCGCGATATAGTCCGGTGGTGGACGGCGCGCCAAGCATAGCGCATACGTCGAACGCGCCTGCCGACTGGCCTCCTATCGTTAATTGGTCCGGGTCTCCGCCGAACGCGCCGATGTTTGCGCGCAGCCATTTCAGGGCGGTGATCTGGTCCCATATCGCATTGTTGCCGCTTCCGGCATAGTCCGGGCCGATCAGCTTGCCGAGCTCGAGGAAGCCGAGGATGCCGACGCGATAGCCGACTGTGACGAAAACTACGCCATCGCGGGCAAAACTAGCGCCATCCACACGGTCCTCCAGCTGCCAGCCAGAGAAATTACCGCCGCCATGAAAGAAAACATAGACGGGATGCGGACCGGCCGTCGATGGGGCGGTGATGCTGAGCGTAAGGCAGTCCTCGCTGACCCTGGTATCCGACGGGGCGTTACTGCTTACCAAATCCCGGTGCGACTGGATCGGAGCCGCCGGGTTCTCGACGGCTTTGCGGGTCCCGAGCCATCCAGGATGCGGTGCGGGCCGCTTAAACCGAAGCGTGCCGACCGGCGGGGCAGCGTAAGGGATTCCACGGAAATAGCGAATTCCATTCGCCGCCGCGACGCCTTCTAGCAGACCTTCGCGAACAGTGGCGAAAGTTGGCCTCCCCTCCGGTACCGGTTCGACACTTTCTCTATAACCGCCCGGATAATCGGTCTGGCCCGCGCCCATACCTTGCGCCATCGCCTTCTGCCCCGTTCCAAAGAAAAGGCCGGTGGCGGCCACCCCCCTCATGAGTTCGCGTCGATTGAACATCATTCCTCCTGCTGCTTTTACGAAACGGTGAATCTAGGCCAGCGTTGAGCGAGCGGCCTTCAGGGCGTCGAGACTTCGTGCGACAAGGGCTTCGAGATCCGCTGCCAATAGGCCAGTCCCGAACGCATAATGGAACGCCGTTCCATCAATGTAAACTGCTTTTTCCGTCTCTACAGGCGGTCATATCATGACGTTTGGCTCCGATCCGAAAGCAGACATCGATCCTGCGCTAGAGCGATTTCATTCAGTCTCTGGTTCATAGCCACAGGAGCTGGAAATCGCATACAGCGGAAGAGGGAGGCCTTATGCCTCAGTCGCGCTCTCCTTGCGACCGTTGTCGAACTCGGGGTCCGGATGACTGGCAGCACATGATCGAAAGCACCACTGTTCGCGGCGCCCTCGGGCTGTGGGCGCTAAAGGGGATTATCAGGAGGCTTTGGTCGATCACGCGGCGGCTTTTGCCAACTGTTATCGCCAACAGGTCCGCAACGGCATTGTAATTCGAGGCCTTCAACATGACCTAGAGCTGTGCAAACTATCCTTTTCGTTGGTGTTGCAATCGTAAGCCTCTCTCCTGCCAACGGAGCCGGCCAACCTGACCTGTCAGCGACAGGGTGACGACGGCATCTTGCAAGTCTTGCCCACTAAAGCCCAAATTCGTCGGATAGATCTCCGGCATCCAAATTTGGTCGAGCAGCTCGCCTTGTGGAGAAATCACCGTTATGCAGCCGGTCAATAAGGTCGAAACACAGATGTTACCTGAAGCTGCGACCTTCAGGCTGTCGAACCGCTGGAAGCCTCCAAGTCCGATAACGAGCTCGCCGCCGCTCTGGCTCGGAAAAGGTCTTTTATGGACTACCCCCGGCTCAGCGATGGCGTAGCTCCACAGCCGTGCTGTTTCCATTTCGGCGACGTAAAGCGTCGAAAGATCGGGCGACAAGCCAATTCCGTTTGGTGCAAGAAGCGGGCACACCACCCTCTTTATCGAACTGCCATCGGCTTTTCCGTAATAGACAGCGCCGTGGTCCCGGTGGAACTCCCGGACCCTGCCCGTGTCAGTGAAATAAAAGCCGCCCTGATCATCGAAAACGATGTCATTAGGGCCGCTGAGTTTTCGGCCGTCGCACTTATCGTACAAGGTCGTGACCTCGCCTGTAGCCACGTCGACTTTCTGGATCGAGCCGCCGGTGTAGTCCGCAGCCAAGCCGACCGGACGCAACCAATCGCCCTCCTGTTTCCAGGAGAACCCTCCATTATTGCAAACGTACAGCGCTCCATCCGGCCCTAAAGCCATCCCGTTAGGACCGCCGTTGGTGACCGCCAATACGTCCTGTTTTCCACCTTCCCTGATCCTCACGATCCTGCCGCGACCGATCTCAACGACGGCGATCGAGCCGTCGGGGAGTTCGACGGGTCCTTCCGGAAAGTGAAGTCCCGTGGCAATGATCTCGATGTCAGGTTTCGTCATAGAATGGGCGAGCGCTGAAGGGAAAGGTCAGCATAGCAATTTAGTGCGAGGATCCGGCGAGCTTCATCCAGTAGCGCCACTGAAGGTTAATTTCAGTGGCGAACTAGCTGGTCTCCACGTGCTCGGGCACTCCCCGGTTTGTCGCCGAACGATAACCCGCCTCAATGACGGCCAGCGCTCGCTCCGCTTCGAGCAAGCCTGCAACGGGAGGGCGACCATTCGCGAGATCCGCCCAACTACGGCGAAGGAAAACCGGATAGTATTCATCCGTATTGTATTCGATTGCCGTCGAGCTCGCCCTCTCGCTTTCACGCGACTTTGCGAAGTACTGGTCGGCGTAGCCGCGAATGTAAGACTGACGATGCGAGATCGAGAACGCAAAATCTCGCTGATCCTCGGCTGTGGACGGATACAGATAGCCAGTCTCGATCACGCCGATCTGTCCTGCACCAGTGCGGCAGGTGAAGACAGCTTGTTCGTCGACTGTCACATCAGGTCGGAAAATCTGGACGTGGCCCGAGACCTGGGTGATCGGGGAATGTGTAAGATTTGAGATCATGTCGATGAAGTGCACCCCAACATTCAGCATCGACCCCCCTCCCGCGAGGGCCTTGTCAAGCATCCAACCGCACCCGTTTCGCTCATAACGAGCCACCGACCCCACGATAAACCTGAAGGAAAGATGCTGGAACCCTTCCGGGGTGAATCCTGCAGCCGGCGAGAGGCGATCGCCCAGGTCGCTCACGCGCATAATGAGAGGCACGCTCACGAAGATGCCGTGTTTCTCGGACAGGTTGCGGATACGACGAACTTCCTCGAGATTTACCCCGCATGGCTTTTCTATGAGAAAAGGCTTGCCTTTCGCGATGAGACGTTCTGCGAGTTCGGCCATGTCGGAATGACGGCTAAACACGAGCGCGAAGTCGAAGTCCTGGCTGATGAGCTCATCATTGGAGCCATAGAGCTTGCAGTTGAGTAGATCGGAAAAACGAGCCCCAGCAAATGAGGCGCTGTCCGATAGGCCGATTACCTCGATACCCGAATCCTTCAGCGCAGGAAGGTATAGCGGAAAATGCCAGTGGCTGACGTCGAATACTGCGATCTTCATCTCGGCTCCGTTTATTGCGGGTTTATCAAGGTGAGGAGCCATGATTAAACAGATCAAGTGCGGTCGCCGGATGAGGTCCGACGGCGCGCGGGCTGATGTGCTAACAGTCGTTCAAGCGGCTCCTTGTGAAACGCCTCTCGCAATGCTATTGGAATATCGTTCCGATAAACCGAATATCGTGGTACCATGCGCCTTGTCAAATCCCTTCTAGACCGTTGTTTCGAGGTCATCACGCTGTTGAGTGAGAACGCCACTGGGCTGTCACTAGGCGAAATTAGTCGCCGGCTGGACGTCCCAAAGAGCGCGGCGCATCGCTTGCTCAACAGTCTGTGTGACTTGGGTTGGGCCGAACAGGATCCCGAGAACGGTTTCTACCGGCTTTCGTTGCGCCTCGCTGTAATGGGCCAGCGCCTGCTGGCCGGGACAAGAATCCCCGATATCTGCCAACCGATTCTTGACCGATTGGCCAGCAATACCAAGGGACTTGGCAGGATTGCGATCCTCGATCCAGATGGTTTGACGTGGATCGCTCATTCGCAAGGAATGCGGTCCGGCCTGATTTACCAGCCGGAACTCGTTGCAAAGGTCCCTTTGCACACGACCGCCAACGGAAAAGCCTGGCTCGCGACGCTAGATCGGGAGGAGGCGTTGGCCAGGGCAGTTGCCAGTGGATTGGGACGGACAGACCTGGGTGGTCCGCGTGTTATCACGTCTAAGCAGACATTTTCTGCAGCTTTGGATGAGACGGAAGAACGGGGATGGGCCACAGCGATCGAGGAAGCTGAACCCGGCGTCGCCGCTGTTGCTGCTGTCATTCGCGTTGGAGGCCAGGTTGTTGGAACGGTGAGCATTGCAGGACCCATCCACCACTTTTCCCCGCCTGTACTCCCGCAGTTAGCGGAACAGGTGAAAGCCACTGCCGAGGAACTTTCGCAGCTTTGGCCGTATCGGATCGCCTCCCCTAGCTCGCAAACCAACGCTTCGAGAAGTTCACAAATCATTGGAAACATTATCTAAATAATTTTTCTCGCCAACGATGCGCCTGACGCGTCGCTGTCCTCTGTTGACACCTACCGTTCTTAATGGAATAACGTTCCGATAGTGATCAGAGAGATCGCCTTGGGATATGTGGCCGCCTCGGTGGCCGGTAGGAGGAAACAGTTGGCTAGGGTCGAGCTCAAGTCCGTTCGCAAAGCATACGGCGCCGTACCGGTGCTTCATGGCGTGTCCGTCGACATCAATGAAGGGGAATTTGTAACCCTGGTCGGGCCCTCGGGTTGCGGAAAGTCAACTCTGCTGAGGATGATCGCGGGCCTGGAAAACATCTCAGGCGGCGAGATCCAGATTGGGGGGCGCACCGTCAACGATGTTCCTCCCAAGGCCAGAGATATCGCGATGGTCTTCCAGAACTATGCCCTTTATCCGCATATGACCGTTGCGGAAAACATGGGCTTCTCCTTGAAGCTCAAAAAGGCGCCCCGAGAGGAGCGGGCGACGCGCGTACAACGAGCAGCAGAAATCCTCAGCCTCACGAAACTCCTTGATCGCTATCCTCGCGAACTCTCGGGCGGCCAGCGTCAGCGTGTTGCGATGGGCCGAGCCATCGTTCGCAATCCACAAGTTTTCCTGTTCGACGAACCGCTCTCTAACCTTGATGCGAAGTTGCGCGTGCAAATGCGCGCTGAGATCAAGGAACTGCATCAGCGGCTGAAAACCACGACCGTCTACGTGACCCATGACCAGGTGGAGGCAATGACTATGGCCGACAAGATCGTCGTCATGCACGACGGCCATGTCGAGCAAGTCGGTGCGCCGCTTGAGCTGTATGATTACCCGGCCAATATATTCGTCGCCGGTTTCATCGGGTCGCCGTCGATGAACTTCCTTAATGGCAAAGTCGAGCAAGGTCGGTTCGTTCTTGAGGACGGCCACACACTTCCCCTACCTGCGAGCCTCGCTGATACATCGGAAAAGGTGATTTACGGGGTTCGTCCTGAGCATCTCACCCTAAGTGACGAGGGAATGCCCCTCACCGTCACGGTCGTCGAACCAACAGGGTCGGAAACGCAGATCATTGCTCGGCATGGTTCGCAGACCATTGTCTGCATCTTCCGAGATCGAGTTCTGCCGAAAGTCGGCGAGACCATCACCGTAGCCCCTGACCTTTCACGCGTTCATCTCTTCAGCGAGAGCACCGGCCGTCGACTGTCCTGAGCACGCGACGACCTCCACTCTGGCTGAGACGCCCACACTGGATTAGTAATCGAATGTCGATACCTCCGCTACAAGTCAGCGCTAACCAAAGCGGGACGACACTTGCAAGCGACGTCGTAGACGCCACTGACGGCGCAAACCGCTTTAGTTGGACACCCTTTCTTTGGTTTACCCCTGCTGTTCTGATCCTGTTTCTTGTGACGCTCTATCCAACGATCTTTGTGATCTGGTTGAGCTTCCAGAAAACGAAATATTACGATCTCGTAGGCTTCGCGGGTCTCGCTAATTACGTCGAAGTTCTGAGCTCGTCCGAGTTCTGGGACATGACGTTCATATCCTTAGCCTACGTCGTCGGATCTCTAGCAGGCGCCATTATTCTTGGAATGGCCTCAGCGCTGGTTTTAAACCGTGCGGGGGTTACGGGTTCTGCGCTGCGCGTTTTCATCCTCTTTCCCTGGACGCTGTCCATGTCGGTCGTCGGCAGCATCTGGCTCTGGCTCCTCAACCCCTCGTTTGGCCCGATACCTTACGTGATCCAGAAGCTGGGTGTTGATCCCGGATTGATGTTGGGGGACCCGGGAATGGCCTTGCCTCTTATCATTATCGTTACAGCCTGGTGGTCGTTCCCATATGTGATGGTGATGGCGACAGCAGCCATGCAGTCCATCCCGAAAGAACTTTACGAAGCCGTAGAGATCGATGGAGGGGGGGCATTCGTGAAGTTCCGTTACGTCACGCTCACTGAAATCCTTCCCACCTTGGGGAGCACAGCGCTGACACTTTCCATCATGTACCTGACCTTGATGACCTTGATCATTGTCATGACTGGCGGCGGGCCGCTGGGATCGACGACCACGCTGAGTTTCGAAGCTTTCCGCGGGACGGTTCAGGCGGTCAACATCGGACCGACCGCCGTCGTCTCGATCGTCGTGCTTCTCATCAATGTCGCGCTTGGCGTTCTCTACAGCCGGCTCACCGGCCGCGTTACGGGATAGGGTTGCAATATGAGTAACGCTCTTTCGAACCGCTCAAGCGGCCAGATCCCAGCGATCTTGGGATCGCTCCTGATCGCCATCATCGTTCTCGGGCCAGTGCTTTGGGCTTTCGCGACCTCCTTCAAGACGGAAGTGGAAGCGGTTGCTGTTCCCCCGACAATCTTGCCAAGTACGGCTACTCTGGAGAACTACATCAAGGTCTTCCAGGACGCGGCGTTCCTGAACGATCTTTGGAACTCTGTTGCGTACTCAGTCGGCGCCGTGATCATCGCTCTTCTCGTCGGAATTCCGGCAGGCTACGCTGCTGCACGCTTTTCCTTCAAAGGCAAGCGCACCTTGATGCTGGTCGTTCTTGCGACCTCGATGGTGCCAGGCGTCGCTTTGCTTGTTCCGACCTATTATCTGCTGGAAGCGGTCGGTTTGCTCAATAGCGGGATCGTGGTGACGATCATCCTTTCCGCGAGGATCATTCCGCAGACCGTTTGGTTCATCGCAAATTTCGTCGAAGCCGTTCCGGTAGAAATCGAGGACTCGGCCATGATCGATGGCGCGTCCCGGTTCCAAATTATCTGGAGCCTGATTTTGCCGTTGATTCGTCCGGGTATAGCAGCCGTCGCGACGATCGGCATTGTGACCACCTGGAACGACTACATTACCGTCGCAGTTTTTGCGCCCGAGGTAGCAAAGCGGACCCTGCAGGTCGCCCTTGTCAATCAGGTTTTCGACGCCATCGGCATCTCTTGGTCCTACATGATGGCCTTTGTCATGATCGCATCGATGCCGGTCATTCTCATGTTCGGCTTCGTTCAAAAGTGGTTCATCTCCGGGCTGACGGCAGGCGCCGTCAAAGGCTGATGACTTACATGCAACGTTCACGCAACTCGTTCAAACTGGGAGGAAGACGCATGCAAATCACATCAAAACGCCAACTCATCAAAGCGGTGGCGGCGCTCGGAGTTAGTACCGCCGCCCTGACTTTCCTTGCTCCGCAAGCCTTTGCCCAGAGCACGGAAATCATCTACCAGACGTTTCTGGATCCAAACAATTCGAAGGACCCACGGTCCGCAGCTCAGACCAAGATGGTCGACGCTTTCCAGGCGAAATACCCTGACATCAAGGTTAAGTTTCTTGTCGATCCAACCGGGCAAACAGCATCGCGTGCGATCAAGTCCGGCAGCCAGACACCAGACGTGATCCGCGTCGTCGGCTTTGCTGTTTCGGAATTTGCGGCCACTGGAAATCTTCTCGAACTCGATGATCTGGTGAAGAAGGACGGCATTCCCGATGAGGATTGGCTCCTGCCGCTGTCGAGCACAAAAGTTGCCGGAAAGCTCTATGCTCTTCCCCAGGATTTTCGCATTCCGATCCTCTTCTATCGCAAAAGCGTTTTGGAGAAGGCCGGAGTGAAACCGCCGACAACTTGGGATGAAGTGTGTGCACTAGGTGCCAAGTTCGGCGAATCCGACACGATCCCGTTCGCAGTTCCGCTCGGCGCTACCGGCGGCCTCGGTGGTGCTCAGAGCCTCGGAGAATTCTTCCTGAGCACAATGCTGCCTGGAAATGGCGGTGAATACTTCACCGCTGATGGCAAGATTGCCTTTTCGAAAGACTCGTTCATCAAAGCGGCGCAAACGATCAAAGACTTCTACACGACGTGCAAGGTAACTCCCCTGCGCAGCGCCCAGATGGGATTCAACGAGTTGCACGACGCGCTCCGGTCTGGCAGTGCGGCGACGGCAGTATTTGGCCTTTATCGCTATAAGACGGTGCAGCAGCAGGGCGGCGGTGATGATCTGGCCTGGGCGCCGGCGCCGGGGTATACGGCAAACGACAAACAGACGGTCTACAGCTACAATATCGCGATCAACAAGAAGACTGCCAATCAGGATGCCGCTTGGACCTTCGTGAAGTTCATGGTGTCTCCAGAAGCGCAAGCCTTCGCAGCCGAGGGTGGTGAAGTGGTGTCGCGCAAGTCGGCATACACTGCTCCATACTTCCAGAGCGATGCGGGTAAGGATCAAAAGCAGTGGGCTGACCTGGTGGCCCAGCGTGGCCAAACCGTTGCCTATACCCCTATCCTCTCCACGTATCACACCATCCTGGGCGAAGCTTTCCAGAGAATGATCCTGAAAGACGGTTCGCCGGCAGATGCTTACGATGAGCTGATCGAGCGGTATGACGCGGCACTCGCGAAGGCGCAGTAAGTCGACTTAACTGCAGAAGAAATGCTGGGTGGGGGGTGAATAGTCCCCCATCCAGCCGCTGCCAAGACATTGCCATCACGCGCGTCGCCAATCGTCGACGCGAAGATTGGTGGTTTCGACGGCCCGTGTTCAGGCTTTCGACAGCTGAAATAGGCCGACGGCCTCGGTGTGCCCAGCGATTGCAGATCGTGGGTGAACACCATCCGCATCGAGCCGCTTTCCAACTTGCAGAGAGGCGCCGGTTATGAGGTATCGTTACCTTGGGAGGACGGGAGTTCAGGTCAGCGAATACATGCTGGGGACCATGAGCTACGGATCAGATGGGAATACTGACGAAAAAGAGTGCATAGACATCGTGCACCATGCCTTGGACCGCGGCATCAACTTCATCGATACGGCGGACACTTATTCCCACGGAGAGGCCGAAGAGATCGTCGGCAAAGCAATTGCAGGTCGTCGAGACAACGTGGTGCTCGCAACCAAGTTTCGTCTGGCGGCCGGTGAAGGACGCAACGAACAGGGCGGATCACGCTACTGGATTATGAAGCAGGTCGAAAACAGCCTGCGCCGGCTGAATACTGATCATATTGATCTTTACCAAATGCATCGGCCCGACCTTCAAACTGATCTCGATGAGACACTGGGCGCTCTTAGCGACCTGGTAACCCAAGGCAAAGTTCGTTACATCGGCTCCTCGACACTGCCGAGCTGGTACCTTGCGGAGACACAATCGGTTAGCCGATTGAACAAGACGGCACGGTTCATCAATGAGAGTTCGCCCTACTCGATCTTTCAACGCGCCGCAGAGAGAGAAACCCTTCCCGCAGTTCAACACTATCGTATGGGATTTACCGCCTGGAGTCCCCTGAACGGCGGCTGGTTAACCGGCAAATACAAAGCCGATGGCTCCACGCCGTCTGGTTCCCGGGCCGAGCGCGTCAAAGGGCAGTGGGGAGAACACTATCCTATCCTGCAAACCCGCTTCGACATGCAGCGCGAGGGCAACAAGCGCAAACTGGAACTGCTTCCAGAACTTGAACGCGTCGCAACTGAGGCTGGCTTGTCCCTCATGCACATGGCTCAGGCGTTTCCGCTCGCGCATGCAGCGGTAACCTCCGTGATCCTCGGGCCACGCACACTCGAGCAGTTCAAGGGCATGGAGGCCGGGTTCGAAGCAGTTCTTAAAGCGCCGACACTCGACCAGATTGACGAACTTGTTCCGCCGGGAGCGCTGATCGAAGAAGCTGACCGTGGCTATGTTTCTCCATGGCTCGCGCCGGAAGTTCGTCGCTACGTGGGGAAGGTCGGCTAGCAACAGCCAATCAAGACGGAGCTTGGTTGTCAGGTCAGAAGTCCGTCGGTTCCCAACAAATAACACGATCCTGATACTGCGGCTGCGGCCCAGCCGCGCAGGAACATTGGTAGTCAAACATTACGAGGGGGCCGATGACAAACATTGTCTTCAACCACGCCACAGTGCGCGAGAGAGCAGATATGTTGACCTTTCTTCGACTCTGCTCGGAGCGAGGGCTTCAGACCGTTTCCATTTGGGGAGACGAAATTGCCAAGGTCGGCGAGACAGACGCTCTCTCTGCTTTACATGATTTCGGGATGACGGTCTCAGGATATAATCGCGTTGGGCCGTTAGCAGCGGATTGCCTTGACCGGGCTGAGGCGGAGCTTGAGCGAGCAGCCAGATTTGAGGCTGATCATGTTTTCCTGTTTACGGGAGGCTTGCGAGACAATGAAAAGGATTTGAATTCGGCAAGACGACGGATCGAGGATCTGGTTGGCAAAGTCCTCGAGCGCGCATGCAAGATTGGAGTGAAGCTCGCCATTGAGCCACTTCATCCTATGCTCACGGGCGACCGCACCGTCATCTCCAGCCTCTCCCATGCAAATTCTTTGTGCGAAGCATTGGGACCGGGCATCGGAGTGGTTGTCGATGTCTATCATTGCTGGTGGGACGAGCGACTGGGAGCCGAAATCGAGCGTTCGGGCAAGGCAGGCCGGCTCTTTGGATTTCATGTCAACGACTGGCTGATCCCTACGCGGCATCTCCTGACCGATCGAGGCATGATGGGAGATGGGATTATTGACCTGCGCGGCATCCACACGATGATGCGAGATGCCGGCTACAATGGCGCGGTGGAGGTGGAAATCTTCTCCGCCGACTGGTGGTCTCGCGACCCGGCGGAGGTGATGGACATTGCGATCGGTCGCTGCCGCAGCCTGTTCAACAAGGAATAAAACCATGCGGGCGAATATTCCCAACCTTGATGGCAACTCGCGTATCTATGCTGTGTTTGGAGATCCAATCCACCAGGTACAGACGCCGCGCCTGATTAACCCGATCTTTGCCGCCGCCGAAGTTAACATCTACGCAGTGCCATTCCTGATAACCGCCGAACACTTCGCGGCGGCATGGGATATCTTCTCCGCCATTCCCAACCTCTGCGGTATCAGCACCACGATCCCTCACAAGGTCGCGGCTGCCAAGAGGTGTTCAACCCTCACGCCGACGGCAAAGGCAGTCGGTGCCGTCAACTGCGTCCAGCGTGGAGCGGACGGCCAGATGAATGGCGCACTCTTTGATGGGGTGGGCTTCGTTGAAGGACTTGGCGAGGCGAAAACGCGGCTGCGCGGCGCCCGTGTGCTGATTGTCGGAGCGGGCGGAGCAGGCCGTGCGATCGCCTTTGCTTTGGCTGAAGAAGGCGTGGGGAAGATCGATCTTATGGATCTTTCGGCCGAGTCCGTCGCTTTTACCGCGAATATGGTCAACACCTTTCGTGGCGAAGAATGCGCAGTTCCGGTCGATGGATCGACAGGGTGGGACTACGATATCGTCATCAATGCCTCTCCGATCGGCGTCAAGGGAGACAGCGTCTTTCCTATGCCAGCTGCCGCGATACGGCCTGAAATGCTCATCGCTGATATCGCCAGCTTGAGCGGCGAGACTGCCCTATTGCGCGCCGCCAAGGCAGCCGGTGCAACGGTATCTGACGGCAATGACATGCTGCGCGCGCAGATCCGCCTGATGGCAGGTTTTGCGGCAGGTTTGCCGGCAGGAACTGCACTTTAACCAAAGAAAATAGCGAGAGATTACGTTATGAAGATCAAAGGCCAAGGGATCGTTCCCGTTATGATAACCCCTTTCACTCCGGATAATCGGATCGATTGGGAGGGTCTCGAGCGACTTGTGGAGTGGTATATCGCCAATGGCGCAGATACGCTCTTCGCAGTCTGCCAGTCCAGCGAAATGCAGAAGTTGTCCTTGGAAGAGCGAGTTGAGCTTTCCAAAAAGGTAGTCGCGCTGGCAGCCGGGCGTGTGCCCGTAATCTCTTCGGGACACATCAGCGAGAGCCGTGATGACCAGCGTGCCGAACTGGTGGCGATGGCTGAGACGGGCATCGATGCCCTTGTCCTGGTCAGCAACAGGCTCGACACCGGGAACGCAGGAACCGAGGCATTTCGTTCCAGCCTCGATGCCATCTTGAGTTGGCTCCCGAGCGACTTGGCCCTCGGCTTGTACGAATGCCCGGCTCCCTATCGCCGTCTCTTGAGCGACGACGAGTTCAAGCTTTGCCGCGACACCGGCCGCTTCGTAACACTGAAGGATGTCTCCTGCGATCTTGAAACGGTCAAGCGACGCGTCGCACTCTCCGGCGATTCTGGCTTTGCGGTCGTCAATGCCAATGCGGCCATCGCCGCAGCCGCTATGCGGGCAGGTTCGAAGGGCTTCTCTGGCGTCTTCACCAATATCCACCCAGACCTATACGTCTGGCTTTACAAGCATGCTTCCAACGACAGTGATCTCCGTCGCGAACTTGAAATTTTCCTGGCGCTTGCGGCGATGGCTGAGCCGATGGGCTATCCCGGGCTCGCCAAGGTCTGGCATAAGCGCCTCGGCACCTTCGAGAGCGTGTATTCTCGAGTCACCGATTATGACATTGCCGAGCGTCACTGGGCAATCATGGATCTCCTGGATCATATTCAACAGGGAACGGCCAGGTTTCGCGAGCGGATCAGCCAAGCGTCGTAACGAATACAGTCACCATCAACGTTGTTGCGTTTAAGGGCATGGAAATGGGGACCCACGCCCTCAACAAGTGTGACCATTCGCCGAGCAACTTCCCCTTTAAGCGCGGCAAGGTCGAGCGATTCAAACTGTTATCGTTCGAGCAAGGCCGTCCAACTGACCTTCCAGAGAAAACCCATATGCACGCTCCAGATATTATTGCTTTGGCTCATCAACTCCGCAGTCTTCGTCTCGAAGATCGTCAGGTTCTGACAAATCAGCTGACCTCGCTGCCTTCAGCGATTGAGGACGCAGTGGAGGTACAGAGACAGTTATCGAAACTTGAAGGAGCGGACGTCTCCGCGTGGAAGGTGGCCAAATCGCCCGACGGTCGTCCGATCGTCGCTCCGCTGCATCCTTACCTAGATGAACCATCCGATGCGGCAGTCCCTTGGCGCAAAGGTATGAAAATCGAGGTCGAAATTGCGGTAAGGCTCGGCAAGGATATTCCTGTTCGAACGGATAGAGCCTACGAGCGGAGCGATATCGAGGCCGCAGTTTCCCACGTGTATCTTGGCGCAGAACTGGTTTGGAGCGGCATTGCGGAAGGCGGCAACGTCTCCTTCCCGGCTTTTCTGGCCGACCGGCTTGGAAATGCTGGCTATGTAAGAGGGCCGGCCCTACCCTTAGCAGTCCTTCAGCCCGGGTCGAATATTCCCCTCAAGCTATGGCTCAACAAGCAGGTCGCTTTCGACAATGCCGCTCAGCATCCCACGAGAGACGTTCTGACTTGGCTCTGCGAGTACGCGAATGACCGATCCAGGCCCGCCTCGTCGCTCAGAGCGGGCGCAATCATCACAACGGGAAGCCTTTGTGGTGCTGTTGACGTTCACGATCGTTGCCAGGTTTCCATTCAACTGGGCGAGTATGCTTCGCTGAATTTTGCCCTGTCTTAAGGCCTGCTCAAAAAAGCAAACGGACCGGATTGACCATGTGTCATCTGAAATAGCCAAACCAAGCTGCTTGTATCAGGACCAGACATCGATAGAACTCCGTTGCGTTTAACGGGCCTATAGGTATATGTTGTAAACCTAGCGCCAATCAGGCACCTCAAGTCGCCTAGGTATAGCGAAGGAAACCGACATGCTTGAACTGGAACCGCTCTGCTTTTCTTCTGAATGCCCGAGCCGGGCCTTGTTCGATCAGATTGCTGATAAGTGGTCGATGATGGTGATTGCGGTTCTCGATGAGGGACCGCAGCGCTTCAACGCCATTCGCCGTCGGCTGCAAGGCGTCACGCAAAAGGCCCTCACTCAGTGCCTCCGTCGCCTTGAACGCAACGGCCTGATAGCGAGAGAGGTGATCTCACTCTCGCCGGTCGCGGTGCAATATCAGCTGACGCCACTCGGCAAGACGTTACGGGAGCCACTCCAGGAACTGCACAAATGGACACTGGTTAAACTGCCGGAGGTCACCGCAGCAAGAGAGGCGTTCGACAGCAAAGATGGCGGGGAGAAGGGCGCGGACAGATCGCTAATCCAGTTACGCCTGTGACGCGACGAGAGCGACTGCAGGAGGTCCGATACGGCTCGCGGCGGTTCGGGAAAAGAGAACTCGGACCAGGTATACTGTGTCCTACCACGGCTACTTTAAGTGCCTGATTGACGCCAGATGTACGAAATATACTTATGTCTCCGTCAACAATGATGGAGCATATTCATGCGCAACAATCTTCAATTCTATATCGACGGAACCTGGGTGCAGCCCAGGGGCACAGACGTAATCGATGTTATCAACCCCGCGGACGAAACCGTTATTGGTCAAGTCGTGCTGGGCGATGCGAGTGACGTGGACGACGCTGTTTCAGCCGCGCGAAAGGCGTTTGAAACATATTCCCTCACCTCGATTGAGGAGCGAATTTCGCTCTTCGACCGAGTTATTGCTGCTTACGAGAAACGAATTGGCGACTTGGCGTCGGCGGTGACGGATGAAATGGGTGCGCCGCAATGGCTGGCTGAACAATTGCAGGCACCCGTGGGCGTTGCCCATTTCAAGATTGCACGAGCAGCGCTTGAGACCTACCGTTTTGATGAGCCTCTTGGCACAAGCGAAGTCGTGCGCGAGCCCATTGGCGTTTGTGCTCTGATCACGCCCTGGAATTGGCCGCTGATGCTGATGGCCGCAAAGGTGGCACCTGCGCTTGCTGCGGGTTGCACCGTTGTATTGAAACCGTCTGAAGTCGCCCCGTTTTCCGGTACGATCCTTGCTGAGATCCTGCATGAAGCCGGAGTTCCCAAAGGCGTGTTCAATCTCGTTCATGGTAACGGACGCGTTGTTGGCAATGCATTGACGAGCCATCCCGATGTGGACCTTGTCTCCTTCACTGGCTCAACCGCGGCTGGGATAGAAGTGGCTCGCACCGGTGCGCTTACCGTCAAGAGGGTGCACCAGGAGCTTGGGGGGAAGTCTCCCAACATCGTTCTGCGTAGCGCTGACCTCAAATCAGCTGTCGAAGGCGGCGTAGCGCAGATGATGCTGAACAGCGGACAGTCCTGCAGCGCACCGTCTCGGATGCTGGTCCATGTCGATCAGGTTGGCGAAGCAATCAGCTATGCTAAGGCGGCCGCTGAAACTTGGTCTGTCGGCCATCCTTCTTCCAATGCAAAGATGGGGCCGGTGGCCTCGGAAGCGCAATGGAACAAGATCCAGCGTCTCATCCAGTCGGGTCTCGACGAAGGCGCCACGCTTGTGACCGGAGGGCTCGGCCGTGCAGACGGGCTCGACGCTGGCTACTACGTTCGGCCTACGGTTTTCGCTGAGGTGCGCAACGACATGACGATCGCGCGTGAAGAGATCTTCGGACCAGTTCTGGTCATCATCGCCTATACCGACGAAGAGGAAGCGGTGAGGATCGCCAACGACACGACCTACGGCCTTGCTGCGTATGTTCAGGGTGAGCGGGTTGCGGCCGAAGGTATCGCGCGTCGCCTGCGTGCCGGCCAAGTGTACTTGAATAATGTTAATCTTGATCTGGCTGCGCCCTTCGGGGGCTACAAGCAGTCCGGCAACGGACGTGAATGGGGTCCGATGGCGATCGCTGAATTCCTTGAGACCAAGGCCATCATCGGTTTCCGTGAGGCAGCTTGACAGCTGAAGGAGTTTGATAATGGATGCCCGGAACTCAATTGATCCTGCTCTTTCTTCCCACCGCCGGCGGAGGAACCGTGATCTGTCAGTACTTTTCGAAAGCGGCGATGCGTTCTTGCAGCGCCATCTGTTCTCGATCTTTCGCCCCGGCACGGAAGAGAATAGAAGGGGCGCTGGCGGATAGAGCGTTCTGCCGATTTCAGATCAGTATGAAGTAAAAACTCACCTGACGGACAATACTCGCCCGGTCGGATGGACCTACCCGCAAAGACCGATTGGCAGGATCTCGAAAGCATTCGTCCGGATTGAGCAATGACGTCGCCTGCGGATCTGATAGTTTGCGAAGCAAACGGTGTCTTCGACAGCATCCGTTTTCATCTTCCGAAGTCTTCAGCCCCCAGGAGACTTCACGAATGGCATCCGGAGGTGTCCCTTACATTCCGGATGCCGCCCATACCCTTGAATAGAAATGCTTACGCGCCATCAGGTGGCGCCCCATTTACGACTCCGCGACAGCAGTTTTTCGGCGGTCTCCAAGGCCTCCTCACGGGAGGAGGCAAGCATCAACGGATAACCCCAGAATTTCGCGAAGACCATGCCAAAGGCCTTGAAGGCAACCCTCTTCGCGGCGCTCGGCTCAATTACGATCATTGCCAGGACCAACTTGCGCAGTTCGGCTTTGTGCTTTTTCATCCAGAGGGACGTGTATTTCTTTTCCTCCTGGCTATGTTCACGATCTTCGGCCGGAGCGGAATTGGCCAACAGGACGAAAACTTCGCCGCGTTTCAAGTTCGCTTCGAATTCCTCGAATCCCTGTCTGAAATTCTTTTCTGAATCATCCGGGAGGCTCATCCAGACGAAAGGAAAATTAGAGCTGTCCATCGACATGTGCCGTCATCCTTACCAGCAAAACGGATAAAAATATCATCCAGCGTATCTCTGCCGGTGCCCGAGGTCATTGCGAGATGCTGCCGTTTCATAAAGCGATCCCGCCAAGACCGGCGGTAAGCGAGCATGCCTTGCCACTTGTCGTTGATATCAAGGCATCCATCGTCGAATATAAGAGCAACAAAAATCGCAAGCAGATCAAAGGCCGTGCGTGCCTGACGGAGAGTGGAGTCCGAACGAGGAGGACTCACCGTCATACTCGTCGCGCCTCATACAGTTCGGCAGGCTATTCCGGCTCGGTCTTCTATCCGACGTGCTCGGTTTTCTCCGCAACTAGGGCCCGTTTGTCACCCTCGGCTGGATGGGAGCGATATCAACAGACGGTGTAGCCCGCGTTTGCGGGACCACCTGGATTTGCGACCGACGCCCGATGCCGACGCGACGCCTCGATCTGCGTGAACGACAATGCGATGATCGCGCTTGGTCGTCCTAGAAAGCCTGGGTTGCGGCGAGCAGATAAATTTGATTTTCTAACGAACAGACGATTTGGCACAGCCCGTCGGCGAACGGCACATCCGATACGGCGCAACCGAGGTTCCTCGCGACAACACCTGCGCAACAAAACACAAGATAGCCCATGCTAGCGACAACGCCCCAGAAGGGAGTTCTCGATTGAGGAGGCTGCGGCAGGTAGCATAGTGAAGACAACAAGGTCCGGACCTCTTCATTGGGTACGTATCGGCGGAATGAAGCCAGATGGAGCGGAAACGTTGGCGTGTCGAAGCTCAATGCTGCCTCGCGCACGGTTTTTACGAGCATCCTCAATGCGCGGCCAAGGTAGATTGGCACTCCGGCTAGGTCATGCCGAGCGTCGGCCAAATGCTTTCTCGATGCAGCCAAAGAGGCAGGTCGGGCAGACCGCCGTGTCAGAATGGTTTTCCAATATTGCGCTCGTGAAGATATTTTCCTGGCGGCTTGCCAAGGATCTTGCGGAACATGGTGACGAAGCCACTGGAGCTTTCATAGCCGAGATCGAAGGCGACGTTCTGGACCGTGTCCCCGGCGCTGAGCCGCTTCAGGGCAATCAGAATATGAAGCTGCCTCCGCCAGCGACCGAAGCTCATTCCAGTCTCCGCCAGCAGTAACCGGCTGAGAGTTCGTTCGCTCAACCCCACTCGCGACGCCCATTCTCCCAGAGTGGCCTTATCGGATGGAGCGTTCATCATCATGGACGCAAGCGAACGCAGCTTTGGGGAAACCGGCATGGGAAAGAAGAGGCTCTCTCCCGACACAGCTGACAGTTCATCCACCAGAACCTGAACTACTCGGTCCTCCGGTCCCCCCAATGGGTAGTCTTCGGGAAAGGTCGCCGTCCGCAGGATCAGCTCTTTCATTAGGGGCGTTACATGAATCGTTGCACAGGCTCGAAACATCGACGGCACTCGATCCGGTTCTATGAACACCGTATAACATTCAAGGTCGCCTGCTATGTGCGGAGCGTGCATGGTGCCCCCCGGAATCCAGAAGGCGCATTGCGGCGGAATCATCCACAGGCCTCCCTCGGCCTCACAAGTTACCAGTCCTTTCACCGTGAAGATCAGTGAACCTTTTCGGTGGCAGTGCAGCTCCTTCCTCCATCCGTCAGTGACCGTGACCATGCCGAGAGTGACGAGCGACCGTCTCAGCATATCCGGATCCACATGGCTTATGGGAAAATCGAAAATGGACATCTGTTATCCCAATGCTGCTCGTCCTTACGGCGAGTGAACTCCATGAAGCGATACGGCCTGATGAAAAGCACTTAGAAGCTCTTGCTCATCCCGATCCCGAGAATTCTACCGCGCCCGACCCCGACATATCGGTCGCCGGCGGTAAAGCCCGCCGACGCAAATGTCTCGTAACGCTCATCAAACAGGTTGCGGCCGAAACCGTAGATTTCGAAATCGCCACCGGTATTCTTCCAGCCTAACCGCGCATTCACAAGACTATAGGAAGAAAGGTCAAAGGTGTCGGCCACATCCGCCGCGCGTTTGCCGTTAAATTGGTATTGGACTGCGGCTGTCACTTCACCATCCAGATTGAAGACGGAAACCGGCGTCGAGTATTCCAGACCCGCAGTCACGCTCCATTCCGGTATATTGGGCACCTGGTTGCCTTCCATGCCGGCATTGGCACCGCTCCTTCCCAGTTTCGAATGGGTGTAGCCGACGCCACCAGTGACCACCCAGTCGTCGGCAACTTCCGCTCGCGCCTGAAGCTCGAAGCCAGACGTCTCGTAATCCTGATAGGTCGCCGCCAGCGCCATGGCGGCCGGGTCCACATAGAAGACCGTTCCGTTCTTGATATCGTTGTAGAAGACGCTTCCATCAAGCTGAAGGCGATCATTGAACAAAGAAACCTTGGTCCCGACTTCGTAAGTCCAACCCTTGGCAGCGGGATACGGATCATCGAGGACGCCGGTGGTCGGATAGCCGAACAGCGGATAGATGGGTGTCGATTGCCCGCGGGAGATGGAGGCGTAGGTCTGGGCATTCTCATTCCATTTGTAGGCGATCGAGGTGCGGCCGGTTAGGTATGTGTCATCGACTGCCCCCTCGCCGCTCAGGTTTGGATCACCGGAGTTAGTTCCCTTGCGCATCTTTATGTCATCATGGCTCAACCGTCCGCCGACCGACAAATCCCAGGCCTCTCCAAGGGGCACGGAAACATCGCCGAACAGGCCGAGATTTATAGCGCGCAGATCGGCCGTCATCTTGATGGTATTGGAAGGAGCACAATTCGTGGCGAAGCAATCACGGTGGAGGTCAGAATAAGCCACACTGACACCAACTACCCAGCGTATCGGATCAACCCGTAGAGAGTTCAACCGGAATTCCTGGCTGTATATCTTCTCCCGGTCGACAAGGTGCGCTGGATCGCTTGGAAACCACGAAGGGGAAATCAGCGTGTCGGTGTTGTCGAGATAGCCGTCGATCTTGTTGTGCTGGACAGACGTCACCGAGTTCAGGTCGAATGCGTTGAAATTATGGGTGATCGTAACGACGCCATCGCCGTGGCTAGTGATGTTTTCGGGTTCCGTGAGGGACCCACTGATCGGAAAGCCGGATGTGTTGCCAAGGACGTAGAACGGTGCCGTATTCTTGTCACGGAAATAGCTGCCGCTGACCGTTATGGTGGTGTCGTCCAGGCCAATGAAACGCAGCCCACCCCGCACGGCGCCGATCATGCGCGCGTTGAGGTCGTCGGTGTGAAGGCTGTCGATATCGCCATCCATATGCGTGAACCGGACCGCAAGGCGACCATCCACACTGTCGGGGACAATATTTCCACCAAGGATAAATTCTCCCATACGGTAGCCGGTTTCGCCGATTTCGGTTGTGACCTTGACCTCACGTTCGCCATCGGGCTGGTTGGTGACGACGTTGATCGCTCCACCCAAGGAGTTCGCGCCCCAGAGAGTTCCCTGCGGACCACGCAGGATCTCCACATGATCAACGTCCAACAGCGGGCTGGATGCCGTGATCATACTGTTGGGAACACCATCGACATTGAAGCTGACGGTACCGTCCGAATAATTGAGCGGAGCGCCCAGCGAACTCACACCCCGAATTGAGAAGAACTGTCGGCCAACCGTCTGGCTTTGCCATTGCACATTTGGAGCAGTCGCTATTGCCGTTCCCGGATCGGCTGGGCTGGTTTCAAGCCTGTCGGGTTCAATCACCGATGCACTCAGCGGTACATCCTTGAGATCTTCAGTCGTCTTGCGGCCGGTGATGGTGATGGTCTTTAGAACTGTCGATTCCTCGATATTCCCGGGAACGCTTCCGGCTTCCTGTCCAAGCGCGCCGCCGACCGACAGCAGCAAGGCGATCCAGCACGTCGATACGAGCAATCCCGATTTTGGGAAAGTGCGCTTCTTCGGTAAGCGGTGTTTTGCACCCACCTTCCGGATCACGGCGTGATTGACGATGTTGAGCCCGAATGAGGGCTTGGACATA
>NZ_JBLFFK010000036.1:0-34372 GCF_051400715.1 Neorhizobium descurainiae | reverse complement strand
TCCTCTCAGCCTGCATCTTGAATCACATTCGACATCAAAAGGGAATCCGCGATTCAAACAAAATCATAAACGCTCTATAAGCGGCGTCCTCGCCGAGCGCGACGCGCGTGCTGATCGAGGCATCGGCGCCCTCGAAGAGGATCGTTTCCTGCGGAAGATTCTCGCAAGTCCCGCCGGCGCCGACATCGATCTGGGTACGCTGCACACTGGTGCCGCTTTCGCTGCGGTAGAACTTCGTCGCGCCGGGTGTCGTAAGGACGGCGCGCGCCAGCGGCGCGAGATGGCAGGTGATGTCGAGTATGTCGCCACCGGCGACGCCGCCGGGTGGATGCAGGAGATAGACATGCGCGGAGCCGTCGTCTTCGGGATGAAAGGCGCGCTGTACCGCAAGCGGCCCAAAGTGACGCCGGCGCATCAGTCGCGTCTTCCCCTGGGAGGTCGCAAACCACAGTTCAAGCTCGGCATGCCAGCCACCTGCCATTGGCGAAAATCCCTTCCGATCCGTCCTTCTCGACGGCCTTTGCAATTCAAGTGCGCCTCTCGCTCCCCGGAGCGAACGGCTTTTTGAGCTTGCAACTGGCGGGGGCGGCGCGGCCGACCCGTCAGACCAGCTTCTTCGTTTGATCGTCGCTTCTGTCGCGGCGCACCTCCTCCGACAGATGATGCGAGCTTGCGGTCAGCTTCATCGCACCCGCCAAGAGGAGCGCGGATATCGGCAGCACGAGAGCTTCCCATTCGAGCGCCGTCTGCATCTCGCCCACCTGGGCCGCGAAATGGACGACCAGGTAAAGGATGATCATCTGGAAGAAGAGGTTCTTCAGTTCCGCGATGGTATCGATGATCATCCACTGCGGCAGCCTCGATCGCTGTGCCGCGGGAATGTCGAGGGCAAAGCCGAGGGCGATGCCGCAGCCGACAACCATGAGGACGATGCCCAGCAGGACCTTGTCGGTGGCGCGCAGGACCGAAACGATGACCGAGATATCCGGATCGAGTCGGGCCATCTCGAAGCTCTGCCAGAGCATCAGGATCGCCTCCCAGAACATCAGGAAAGCGCCGAAAAGCACGCCGGCTGCGGCAAAGAGGAGAACGTACCGAAGGCCGCGAAACAAGGAAACCAAATCATAACCCTCCCTGACTGTCGAAGGTTTGGTGCCGATCCACTTACTCGCCCAAGAATGAGCCTACGAACGGAACAGTCGACTGTACTGCGTCTCGTGCCAGGCGCTGGCCATCGCCATGACCGGTGCGGCATTGCCGATCTCGTCGTCTCCAATGGATTCGGCTCTGACGGCTGAGCGCTCGATGACGTCCTCCGCTGCGATGAGAAGCCGCTGGCCGGCGGTATGTCCCAGCGGCACCAGCCGGATCGCGGCGGACACCTGCCCCTCGATGGCGCTCCATAGCAGTCCGCGCAGCGCATCGGACGTCGCGATATTCCAATGGGCGGCGGCGACGGCAAATGCGGCTGGGTAGCTCAGCCTTCTATCTTCGAACGATCGGGCGGAGGACACGTCGAGGTCCTGGAGAACCCGCAACAGCGATTCCCCCATTTGCTTGTCCTCCAGCTCGATCTCGCGGCTTTCCCGCGCGGCCGACAGCCATGCATCAGCCTTCAGAAATGCTGCTCGGTCACCCGCATCGAGCGCCTGCATCATGCGCCAGAACAGGGCCGCATCGCAGACGGCGTAGCTGTGCTCGATGAGGCCGAATATCCAGGTGGATGCAGTGGCCTCGTCGCGAACAATCCCGTCATGGACCGCCCATTCGAGGCCGCGGGAGTACGAAAAGGCACCAACCGGCTGGCTCGGACTCACGAGCCGCAGAAGCTGGATGGGCAGGCTGCCGGGCGCTCGTTCGCACATCACGTATCTTCTCCAAGGCAGTTGACCCGAAGCCGGACAAGAGAGGCGGCTTCGGGCTCAGATACACCGAAAAACTTACCCGCCAACTCAGCTCGCGAGCAGGAGGACGCCGCTGAGCGCGGTGGCACCGCCAGCGATCCGCAAGCCGGTAGAGCCATGCATCAAGCGACCCGCTCCGAGGGCAAGACCGATGCCCGCTGCGTGAAGGAGGATTGTCGCAAGCGCAAAACCCGCACCGAAAGAAACTGCGCTGTCACCGGCCATTTCAGCACCGTGCGCATGCCCATGAAAAAAGGCGAACACGCCGACAATCGCTGCTGCGGCCCCAGCCGGAACAGGCCGAGCGATGGCGACCAGAAGGCCGATGACAACGATCGAAGCAAGGATTGCCGGCTCTACGAGCGGCACGGACAGACCGGCGAGCGCTGCGACAAAGCCGAGAAGCATCACGCCGACAAAGGTCGCCGGAACGGCGATGAGCGCGCGTCCCCCGAGCGTCGCCGCCCATAGGCCGACCGCGACCATCGCAAGAACATGGTCGGGCCCCGAAAGCGGGTGCAGGAACCCCGCCATGAAGGAGCCGTTTTCGGCATGACCGACATGCGCAAAGGCCGGCGTGCTCATCACCAGCAACGGTGCAAGGGTCAGAACGGACAATTTTTTCATCGTACCACCTCCGTAGTGTTGATCGAATTACGAGCGGTCGAAAGCCGACGGACACTTTCCGGTTTCCGGCAGCCCGCCGTTGCACACCCAATCCAGTGTCGTCTCCCGCTCGCCGCGGTCAGAACGAACCGAACATCGACCCCAGCGCGAAAACCGCGACCAGGGAGATGATGACGCTGACGATGACCGTCATCACCATGTCGAAATAGCTTCCGGCATGCGTCTGTTTGCTGATCTGGAGGAGCAGGAGTACCGTGCCGTTGTGCGGCAGGGCATCGAGTGTGCCGGCGCTGATCGTCGTCAGGCGATGCATCAGCGCAGGATCGATCCCGTACTGCGCAGCAAGACTCATGTACTCGGCGCCGAGCGCGTTGAGCGCGATCGCCATGCCCCCCGAAGCGGTGCCCGTGAGGGCGGCCAGTGCGTTCATCGCGACGACCAGCGAGACGAGAGGGCCACCCGGCATCTGCAGCACTGCATCCCGGACGACGTTGAAGGCCGGCATTGCCGCGACGACCGCACCGAAGCCAACGAGGCTTGCCACAGTCAGGATCGGCAGGACCGCCGAATTGGCGCCTGCATCAAGGCTTTCGCGCAGCTTCCCGAGTCGCCCGTAGTTGACGCCGATGACGGTGACGATCGCCGCTGCCAGGGCAATCAGAACCGCCCAGACGCCGACCGTCGAGCTTATGTTGATGCCAAGCGTAGCTTCGGCGAGGGAAAAATCGATCCGGGGCAGCACCACCAGCGCCATGAGAAAGTTGACGGCGATGACGACGATCAGCGGCAGGACTGCAAACAGAAAGGGCGGACCGCTGTGGCTGCGTTCGCCATGGGTCAGTTCATTCGGGTCGAAGTCGCCGGAGGTCGTCGCCTGCTCGCGCACCTTTTCGCTGATGACGACGGCCGCACCGTCGTCCGTGTACCCTTCCCCGGCAGCGCGCGCCTTCGCCTCGATGCGCGCCAGCCACCACATGCCGAAAGCGAAGGTGATGATCGAAGCGATAATGCCGAGCCCCGGGGCGGCGAAGGTCGTCGTGCCGAAGTACGGCATCGGGATGGCATTGTTGGTCGAGGGTGTCCCCGGCATAGCCGACATGGTGAAGGTGAAGGCGCCAAGACCGATCGCAGCGGGCATCAGCCGCGCCGGAATGTTCGCCGCGCGGAACATTTCGCGGGCCATGGGCACCAGCACGAAAAATGCGACGAAGACGCTGACGCCGCCATAGGTGACAACGGCGGAGGCAAGAACCACCGACAGCATGGTCCGCTTGACGCCGAGCCGTTCCGTCAGGTAGCGGGCGATCGAGGTGATCGAACCGCTGTCATCCATCATCTTGCCGAAGATGCCGCCCAGCAGGAACATCGGGAACCACTGCGCGACGAAACGCGCCGTGCCGTTCATGAAGGTCGAGGTCCAATGCGGCAGAAGCGGCTCACCGGAGATGCTGGCGGCGATAAGGGCCGCCGCTGGCGCGAGCAGCAGCACGCTCCAGCCGCGATAAGCGAACCACATCAGCAGACCGAGCGCCAGCAGTATTCCAAACAGCCCCATGCCCCGCCCTTTTTGATCCGTTCAGCCGAGGTGCTTACAGCTCCGCCACGGGATATCGAGCACCCCGCCCGAGAGAGGACAGCAGCAAGTTGCGCCAGGCCAGCCTCACGATTTTCATGGACCACACCTGGCGATTAGTCGACCGACCGCGCGCGCAAACTCTTCGGCAAGAGCAAGAAATGGACGCCATGCTCATTTCTGGGATTCCGCAACACCAGTCTCAAGATAAGGTGCTGAGCCAGCTCGCCAGATGGTATGCGAACGTCGCCTCGACCACCCTGCGCCAGCGCGTGTCTCTGCAGCCGTGCCGACGGCAGAGACCCAGTATTCGCGTCGAGCGAGGCGCGCCGGCGGTGATGTTAGGACGCCAGGCATGCTGCCGGGATTTTCGGCTGATCACAATTACGGGAAGCTCCGGCTAGAATGAGGGTAACACAACAACCCGTTTCATGGTGCGATTTTGATGGCTTCGGAGACTTCCGGAAAATTCTCGCTCTGGACGCTAACGGGAATGGTGGTCGGGTCGATGGTCGGCGCCGGCATCTTTTCCTTGCCGCAAGCCTTCGGGCGGGCAACAGGGCCTTTCGGTGCCGTGATTGCGTGGGCGATCGCCGGGTTCGGCATGCTGATGCTCGCCTTCGTCTTTCAGTCGCTGTCAGCGCGCAGGCCAGACCTCGATGCCGGAATCTACGCCTATGCCAAGGCCGGCTTCGGCAACTATCCCGGCTTTCTGTCGGCACTGGGCTACTGGTCCGCGGCGCTGCTCGGAAACGTTTCCTATTTCGTTCTCATCAAATCGACCCTTGGCCTGTTCTTTCCGGTCTTCGGCGACGGCAACACGGTGCTCGCAGTCGCAACGTCTTCGATCCTTCTATGGTGCATGCATTTCCTGATCCTGCGCGGGATCAGGCAGGCAGCGTTCATTAACACCATCGTCACCGTCGCCAAGATCATCCCGATCCTTCTCTTCGTCGTTCTCGTGGCCTTCGGTTTCAAGGCCGACCTGTTCTCGATGGACTTCTGGGGCGGCAGCGAGGTCGCATTTGGCGACATCGCGGGCCAGGTTCGTGCGACCATGCTGGTTACGGTATTCGTCTTTGTTGGCATCGAAGGCGCCAGCGTTTACTCGCGCTACGCCAGAAACCGCGCGGACATCGGCATCGCCACACTCGTCGGCTTCCTCGGAGTTCTCGCCCTGATGGTGCTGGTGACACTCCTGTCCTACGGCGCGCTGTCGCGGCCGGAGCTTGCCGCACTGCGCAATCCATCGATGGCAGGAGTGCTCGAAGCCGTTGTCGGCCATTGGGGTGCGGTGTTCGTCAGCGCCGGCCTGGTCGTATCCGTCGCTGGCGCCTACCTTTCTTGGGTTCTACTCGCCGCCGAGATTCTCTATTCCGCGTCGAAATATGGGACCATGCCGCGCTTCCTCGCCCATGAAAACGGCAACGGCGTGCCGTCCCGTGCCCTGTGGCTCACCAACACCGTGGTTCAGCTGTTCCTGATTCTCACCCTCTTCACGCAATATGCGTTTCAGCTGGCGCTCGAACTGACCAGCTCGATGATCCTGATTCCGTATTTCCTCGTTGCCGCCTATGGGCTCAAGCTCGCATTGGGCGGAGACACTTATGACCGTGATCCGGCAGGGCGCCGCGGCGACCTTTTGCGCACCGCTGTCGCCGTCATCTACACGGCCGGGCTGATCTATGCCGCCGGGGCTCAGCACCTGCTTCTAACGACCGTCATTTATGGGCCGGGGACGATCCTCTATCTCATGGCCCGGCGCGAACAAGGCAAGTCCGCGTTCACCCCGGCCGAGCTGTGGCTGTTCCTCATCGCCGCTACCGGCGCATGCATTGCGGTCTACCTGCTCGCAACGGGCGTCATCACCGTTTGATCCGGACGGCTGGGCAGTGCGGTTGCCGCTGCGCCCGATCGCCCGCAAGCATACTGGAACCGTCAGGAGGGCTTCACCTTTTCGCTCGGCCGCGACGAATTCCGGACGCACACCATAGTTTTGGGATTCCGTGCTGATCACAGCGATTGTTGTTCCGCATTATAGTTCATTTCAACGGTCGGCATTTCGAATGGGAAACATCACGCCAATTGAATGACTTATTGGGGGAAAGATGGCTTCGGAAACGACACAGAAATTTTCGCTCTTCGCTTTGACCGCCATGGTCGTCGGATCAATGGTCGGCGCCGGCATATTCAATCTTCCCGCTCGCTTCGGTGCTGCCACCGGCCCGTTTGGAGCCATGATTGCCTGGGCAATCGCGGGAACGGGCATGTACATGCTGGCGCGCGTGTTTCAGGCGCTGGCAGAAAAGCGCCCGGACATAGATTCGGGCGTTTTCGCCTACGCAAAGGCCGGCTTCGGCAACTATATGGGCTTCCTGTCTGCCTTTGGATATTGGCTCGGCAGTTGCCTCGGAAACGTGTTCTACTGGGTGCTGATCGGCTCGACGCTAGGGCGCTTTTTTCCTGACATCTTCGGCGACGGAAGCAGCGCCACGGCGATCATCGTATCGCTGATCGGCATCTGGGCATTTCATTTCATGATCCTTCGCGGCGTCGAGCAGGCCGCGTTCATCAACACCATCGTCACTATCGCGAAGATCGTTCCGATTCTCGTCTTCATCCTGGCCCTGATCTTTGCCTTCAACTACGCACAGTTCTCCGAAAACTTCTTCGGTGGCGTAGACATGCCGGCAAAACCGCTGATCACCCAGGTGCGCGATACCATGCTGATCACGGTATTCGTCTTCCTCGGTATCGAGGGAGCAAGCGTCTATTCGCGCTTTGCCAAGAAGCGCTCTGACGTCGGCACTGCGACGATCCTGGGCTTCGTCGGCGTTACCGGCCTGATGGTGGCAGTCACGTTGCTGCCCTACGCAGCGCTGCCGCAATCAGCGATCGCTGGCGTCCAGCAACCTTCGCTCGCCAGCGTCCTGGAATTGGTCGTCGGCCATTGGGGCGCCGTGTTTATCTCCATCGGCGTCCTGGTTTCTGTGCTGGGCGCCTACCTTGCCTGGTCCCTGATCTGCGCCGAAGTGCTTTTCGCAGCGGCCAAATCGGACGACATGCCGAAGCTCTTCGCCGCACAGAACGACAACCGCGTGCCTGCGAATGCCTTGTGGCTTACGAACATCGTCGTGTCGTTGTTCGTCATCTCGACCTACTGGTCGCGCGACGCCTTCAACTTCATGCTGGATATGACGAGCGTCACCGCGCTGTTGCCCTATCTGCTCGTCGCCGGCTACGGAATCCTGCTGGCGCGCAGTGGTGTGGGCTACGAGAACACGCCAAACGTACGCGGGCGTGACCAGCTCTTCGCCTGGATCGCGGCCATATACACGATCTTCATGTTCGTCGCCGCTGGGCTCAAATACGTCCTGCTCGTCGCCGTCCTCTTCGTGCCCGGTACCATTCTCTACTTCTGGGCGCGGCGCGAGCAGAACCTGCAGGTGTTCACCCCCATCGAACTCATCATCTTCGCAGTTACGACAATCGCCGGTCTAATCGGGGTGTACGGCCTGGTGACCGGCCTCATCACCCATTGAACGGAAAGGCAGAAGAGTTATGGCACAAGACATCTCATTCGGCGTCCATTCCGAAGTCGGCCAACTACGCAAGGTCATGGTCTGCGCACCCGGCCGCGCCCACCAGCGCCTTACGCCGAGCAACTGCGATGCGTTGCTTTTCGACGACGTCCTCTGGGTCGACAACGCCAAGCGCGATCACTTCGACTTCATGACCAAGATGCGCGACCGCGGCGTCGAAGTTCTGGAAATGCACAACCTGCTGGCCGAGACGGTCGCTATCCCCGAGGCGAAGAAGTGGATCCTCGACAACCAGGTCGTGCCCAATCAGATCGGTTTGGGTCTTCTCGACGAGGTACGATCCTACCTCGAAGGCCTGTCGAACCGCGAACTTGCCGAAACGCTGATCGGCGGGCTGTCGACCTTCGAGTTCCCGGAGGCTATCGGCGGCGAACAACTGGCGCTGATCCGCGATGCGGCCGGCGTCAACGAATACCTGCTGCCGCCGCTGCCGAATACGCTCTACACCCGCGATACCACCTGTTGGATCTATGGCGGAGTGACACTCAATTCCCTTTATTGGCCGGCCCGGCGTGAGGAAACCATCCTCACCACATCGATCTATACGTTCCATCCCGACTTCGCCGGCAAGGTCAATGTCTGGTGGGGGAACCCGATCGAGGACTGGGGCCTCGCCACGTTCGAGGGCGGCGACGTTATGCCCATCGGCAAGGGGAACGTGCTGGTCGGCATGAGCGAGCGCACCTCGCGTCAGGCGATCAGCCAGGTCGCAGCCGCCCTGTTCGAGAAGGGCGGCGCCGAACGCGTCATTGTCGCCGCGATGCCCAAGCTGCGTGCCGCCATGCATCTTGACACGGTCTTCACGTTCGCCGACCGCGACTGCGTGCTGCTCTATCCCGACATCGTCAACGGCATCGACGCCTTTTCATACCGGCCGGACGGCAAAGGTGGCGTGGAATTGCACAAGGACAAGGGAACCTTCGTCGAGACGGTACGCGACGCGCTTGGCCTCAAGAAGATGCGGGTCGTCGAAACCGGCGGCAATGACTATATGCGCGAGCGAACCCAATGGGACAGCGGCGCCAACCTCGTCTGCGCCTCGCCCGGCGTCGTTTTCGCCTACGACCGCAATACCTACACCAACACTTTGCTACGAAAGGAAGGCATCGAGGTCGTTACCATTACGGGAGCCGAGTTAGGCCGAGGCCGAGGCGGTGGACACTGCATGACTTGCCCGATCATTCGCGATGCGGTCGACTATTAATCCAGGGAAGGCTGCCGCCGAACAAGGAGATCGAGGAAGAGCTCGTCGCGGTCACCGAGTACCGGGATAAGCCGGCGGGTACGGTTCGGCTGACGGCGATGGACTATGCGATCGACGACATCATCTGGCCCAAGCTTTCGAAGGCGCTCAAGGACTACCCGGACATCAACGTCGAGATTGTGACGAGCTACGGCTTCACCGACATCGTCGCCGAACGCTTCGATGCAGGCATCAGGATGGGCGAGTCCGTCACCGCCGGGATGTCGAGGCACGAGTGTCGCCGGACATCGCCTATGCGGTTGCGGCGTCGCCGGAGTACTTCCTGGACCGGCAGAAACCCTTGGTTCCGCAGGATCTGACCGCTCACAAGTGCATCAACCTGCGACTGCCAAGTCACGGTGGAAACTACGTCTGGGAATTCGAGTCCCCCGAGTCCTTCTGAATTATCTAGGAGTCGCGGCATCAGCGCGCAGTGTTTCCGCGTCAACCGGCAGCCTGCCTGCGACGAAAGCAACGAGATCATCGCGAATGCTGTAGGCAACAACGCCATCTGCTCCCGTTGGGCGGACGTCCTTCGTCGGCGCAGTTCTCGGATATGACCCGCAGTAACCTTTGAATATCTTGTGACGCGTTCCCGCATCCCGCCGAGGCGAGCGCGGCCGGATGGCTGAACGAGGTCCCATAACGCGTGCTACGGGCCAGCAACCTTGGCCTGGAGCGGGAACTTGCCTCTGGTCAGCAGCGGCTTGATTCCGTCGTCCAGCCTACCAAGGCGAACGAGACCTTGCGAGTAGTGATAGTCCGCATGGAAGAACGCCAGGTTGCCCCAGGGAGCGAAATAACAAAGGTCGCCCACCGCCTCGTCACCGAAAGGCTCGTTCCCACTGGCTGTCAGCTTGCGGGGAAGATAGGCGATCTTCTCATTCGTCGAGTAGTCCTCAATCGTCAGATCGAGAGGGAGCATCGAGGCAAGCTCACGGGCAGCGGGACTGTCGTAAAGGCTCGCCGTGAACTTCTGGTCGGAGAACGAGAATTCGATCCTCATCGCTAGCCCTCCCGGTGTGTTCGTTGCCTGAAGCGTCTCGCCGAACACATGGGCCGGCATGCATCCGGCCAAGGCCATTGCGATGAAACGTCTTCGAGGCAAATCCAAATACATGATTGATCTCCGTCGATCCCCGAGCTTCTATCAGAACGGACACTTATGGATTAGACCGAGACTGGCGTATGCAGCTATGAGATGACTTCATAAATCGAAGGATCCGCGCTGCAAGCCATCACGATGATTTCAGTGTCCCATGGTGGCCGGTTCGATACAAACGCGGTTCGACCTAAGGAGAGACGAATGCCCCGAGAGAGCGTCAACGACCTTTTGGCCTTCCTCGCAGTGGCCCGAGAGAAGAACTTCACCAGGGCTGCTGCGAAGCTCGGAGTTTCCCAGTCCGCGCTCAGCCATATCATCCGCCAGCTCGAAACGCGGCTCGACCTCCGCCTGCTGACACGTACGACACGAGCCGTCTCCCTGACGGAGGCTGGGGAAAGGCTTCTTCACGGCGTTGGTCCGCATTTCGACGAGATCGAGGTTCAGCTCGAAGCCCTTACCGAACTCAGGGAGAAGCCGGCGGGAAGCGTCCGCATCACAGCGTCCGATCACGCGATCAAGTGGGTCATTTGGCCGAAGCTCAAGCGCTTCCTGCCGGACAACCCGGACATCAAGGTAGAAATCATACGTGAGAATGGGCTTTCGGATATCGTGACGGAGCGCTTCGACGCGGGCGTCCGAATGGGAGAGCAGGTGGCAAAAGACATGATCTCCGCCCGTATCAGCCCCGACTTCCGGTTTACCGTCGTCGGCGCACCATCGTATTTCGAGGGGAAGGAGATTCCAAAGCGTCCGCAGGACCTGCTCCGGCACAACTGCATCAACGAGCGCCTTCCGACGTTTGGCGGGTTCTGGCCATGGGAGTTCGAAGCCGACGGGAAGGAGGTCAAGATTCGGGTCGAGGGACAGCTTGCCTTCAACAACTCGTATCAGGGCATCGAGGCGTCTTTGGAGGGACTTGGACTGGTCTATGTGCCGGAGGACGTTGCCCTGCCTTATATCGAGGATGGGCGGCTGATGCGCGTCCTGGAATCCTTTTCGCCCTATTGGGACGGCTATCACCTCTATTATCCCAGCAGGCGTCAGTCCTCCCCGGCATTCGTGGCCGTCGTGGAGGCTCTGCGGCATCGTACCTGAGACGCTCGGGGCTGCGAAGCGCCGTATGCCAGCAGGGTTATCAAGAGGTCCGGTGCGCACGGGCTCCCGCCGGTCGGAGGTGGACGACGGCCGCCGTGCCGACGGCCGTCGGTGGATCAGGCTACGTCGGGCAGGCCTCCGATCAGCTTGTCTAGCGTGATCGGATAGTGCCGCACCCTGACGCCCGTCGCGTTATGGATGGCGTTGGCGATCGCGGCCGAGACGCCGCAGAGACCGAGTTCGCCGACGCCTTTCGCTTTCATGGGCGAGGACATCGGATCGGTCTCGTCCATGAAGATCACTTCCTGGTGAGGAATGTCCGCATGCACCGGAACTTCGTAGCCGGCCAGGTCGTGGTTGACAAAGAAGCCCCGCCGCGTGTCCACCGCGAGTTCTTCGGAAAGCGCTCCACCCGCCCCCATCGTCATGGCGCCGATCACCTGGCTGCGGGCCGTGATCGGGTTGAGAATGCGGCCGGCGGCGCAGACGGCCAGCATCCTGCGGATCCGCGTCTCGCCAGTCGCGACGTCGACGCCGACTTCGACGAAATGGGCGCCGAACGTCGACTGCTGATGGGTTTCCGTAAGGTCGCCCCATTCCATCGTGTCCTCACCGGCCAGCCCGTCCGGGCCCGCAGCTTCGGCGAGCGGAACCGAACGGTTGCCGGAGCGCACCTCGCCGTTCTCGAAGACGACGTCCTCGGAGTTGAAGCCGAGCTTGCTGGCCACCGCCTCGCGCAGCTTCACGCAGGCGGCGTAGACACCCGAGGTCGAGGAGTTCGCGCCGAACTGTCCGCCCGACCCCGCGGAAACCGGGAACCGTGAATCTCCGAGCTGGACCGCGACCTTGTCCATGCCGACGCCCAACATTTCGGCGGCCGTCTGCGCGATGATCGTGTAACTGCCCGTGCCGATATCCGTCATGTCGGTCTCGACCGTCACCACGCCCTCCCGATCGAGCCTGACGCGAGCTCCGGATGGCAGGACGAGATTGTTGCGGAAGGCCGCGGCGACGCCCATTCCGATCAGCCAGTTTCCCTCCCGCCGCGAACCGGTCCTCGGTCGATCGCTCCAACCGAAGCGTTCCGCACCTAGTCTTAGGCAGCCGATGAAATCTCGGTGCGAGAACGGGCGCTCCGGTTTTTCCGGATCGACCTGCGTGTCGTTGACGATCCTGAACTCGACCGGGTCCATACCGACCTTCTCGGCCATCTCGTCGATCGCGATCTCCAGCGCCATCAGTCCGGGGGCCTCGCCGGGCGCTCGCATGGCGTTGCCCTCGGGAAGGTCCAGCGTTGCGAGACGCATGGCCGTCATCCGGTTGGCGCCGGCGTAGAGCAGACGGGTCTGGTTGACGGCCGTCTCGAGCTGGCCGCCCTCGAGGTCACCCGACCAGCTTTCGTGGGCGATCGCGGTGATCCTGCCGTCATGCCCCGCCCCGATCCGGATGCGTTGGATCGTCGCCGGACGATGGGTCGTGTTGTTCATCATGAACGGACGTGGCAGCGCGACCTTCACAGGACGGTTGGCGGCCTTCGCGGCAAAAGCTGCGAGCACGGCGTCCGCCCGAAGGAAGAGCTTGCCCCCGAATCCCCCACCGATGAACGGCGACATCAGATGGATCTTCTCCTTGTCGACGTCGAGCGTCGTTGCCAGGTCCGACCGCCACCAGTCGATCATCTGGCTCGACGTCCAGACGGTCACCTCGTCGCCATTCCATGCCGCAATCGATGCGTGCGGCTCCATCATCGCGTGGGACTGGTCGGGGGTGGTGTAGGCTGCCTCGAAGGTGACCGGAGCGCTCCTGAAGGCTGCCTCAAAATCCCCCGCCGCGGAATCCGGCTGCACCGATTCATCGGGCTTCACCGCCGAGGCCTGAGCCTGCTTGAGGTCGAACTGCCCTTGCTCTTCAGCGTAATCGACTTCGATCAAAGCGGCGGCTGAGCGTGCCTGCTCGAACGTCTCGGCAACCACGACAGCGATCGCCTGATGATAGTGCTGGATCCTATCTCCGCCGAAAAGCTTCGCCGTGTTGAACTTGCCCTTCTTACGGTCGCCGACGTCGAGGGTAGTGACGACGGCAAGCACGCCGGGGGCTCTCTTGGCTGCGGAAACGTCCATCGATCTTATGCGGCCCTTGGCGATGGCCGAGCCGACGGGATAGCCGTAGGCATATGGCATATTTGGATCATGCCATTCATAGGCGTACATTGCCCGCCCCGTTGTCTTGAGTTGACCGTCGATCCGGTGGACGGGCTGGCCGACGACCTTCAGACGATCGATGGGATTGCTGGTGGCTGGCGTATCGAACTTCATGGCTCAACCCCTTGCTTCTAAGAGGACGGCGCCGAGCGCGCGCTCGACCAGCTCGACCTTGAAACGGTTCTGTTCGCTCGGGCGCGCGTCTGCCAGGATGGCGCCTGCAGCCGCCCGAGCGCCCTTTGGAAGTTCGGCTTCCGCGGCCTCAACCCGCCATGGCTTGTGCGCGACGCCGCCAACGGCGACGCGCCCGGTTCCATCGGGATGAACGATTGCGCCGACCGAAACGAGCGCGAAGGCATAGGAGGCACGGTCTCGAACCTTCCGATAGATGTGCTTGCCGCCGACCGGCGGCGGAAGCAGGACGGCGGTGATGAACTCGCCGCGCTCGAGCACTGTCTCGATATGTGGCGTATCGCCGGGCAGACGATGGAAGTCGGCAATGGGTATAGAGCGAAGGCTCCCGTCGGACTTTACGGTCTCTACGGTCGCATCTAGCGCCCGCATGGCGATCGCCATGTCGCTCGGGTGCGTGGCGATGCACGATTCGCTGGCGCCGACGACCGCATGCTGGCGGGAGAAGCCGCCGATGGCGGAACAGCCGCTTCCGGGCTGCCGCTTGTTGCACGGCTGGTTGGTGTCGTAGAAGTACGGACAGCGCGTCCGCTGCAGAAGGTTTCCTGCCGTGGTGGCCTTGTTGCGCAACTGCCCGGACGCGCCAGCGACCAACGCTCTGGTCAGGAGGCCGTAGTCGCGCCGGACGACTTCGTGCGCGGCGAGGTCGGTATTCCTGACAAGCGCGCCGATACGCAGCCCACCCTCAGCCGTAGGTTCGATCCTGTCGAGACCGAGGCCGTTGATGTCGATCAGATGCGTGGGCGTCTCGATCTCAAGCTTCATAAGATCGAGCAGGTTCGTGCCGCCGGCGATGAACCTTGCCTCGGGATTCGATGCGGCCGCACGGGCCGCGGCCTCGACGGACGAGGCGCGTTCGTAGGTGAAGGCTCTCATGATTTGATTCCCGCGACTTCCGAAATGGCATCGAGAATGTTCGAGTAGGCACCGCATCGACAGATGTTGCCGCTCATACGCTCGCGAATTTCGACCGCGGTGAGCTGCGCTTCCGTATTGAGGTCGGATGTGACATGGCTTGGAATATTGGACTTGATTTCCTCGAGCACCGCCACCGATGAACAGATCTGCCCTGGGGTGCAGTATCCGCACTGGAAGCCGTCGTGCTTGACGAACGCCGCCTGCATCGGGTGCAGGTTACCTGGCTCGCCCAGGCCTTCGATTGTCGTGATCGCGGCGCCCTCATGCATGACGGCAAGCGTCAGGCACGCGTTGATCCGCCGCCCGTCGACCATGACCGTGCACGCGCCGCACTGGCCATGATCGCATCCCTTCTTGGTGCCGGTCAGATGCAGATGCTCACGCAAGGCGTCGAGCAACGTTGTTCTGTTGTCCACCGCGAGATCATGTTTCTCGCCGTTGACGGTGAATGACGTCGTCGTCGTGTGATCCATTCTTCTCCCCGCAGACTGCGCGGCCGCTCCCCCGGCGGCGGTTCCAGTTACCGCGATGGTCGCGGCCGACGAGATAAGCAGGTCGCGGCGGGAAAGTTCCAGTTGGACAGGGTTCATATGTCCAGTTCCCTTGTTCGTTTACGGAGGCGAGCGGCCGTCGGGCACGCGAAGCCGTACAAGAAGGTAGCGGCAGGACGATATTTGTTTAGTCCGCGTTTGCCGCATGCTGTTATTGATCACGCTCATGAATACGTTGCGGCCGGCCACGTTTCGACGGTCCCGTCGAGCACCGTGACGAATGGCTCGGCTCGAAGGGATGCCGTGGCCGCAGTCCTGAAACAAGCACGCCGGCCGAGCTCACGGATGTCGAGCCCGCCGCGTTGAAATCGTCGCGAAGACATCAACGATCCATGCAACTCGACAAGCCTCCCCGCAGGAGATTGCGGGAAGGCGTTGGCGCAACAGCACCAATCATGCGGTGGCGAGGTGCTGGTCGAAGAAGGACTGCAGTTTGTCGAACGGGATCTTCTCCATATTGTCGTAGAGATCGACGTGATTGGCGCCCGGAACGATCACCAGTTCCTTCGGCGCCGCCGCCGCTTCATAGGCGGTTTCGCTGAAGTAGCGCGAGTGAGCATTTTCCCCGTGGATCAGCAGGACCGGCCGCGGCGAGATCTCCTTGATGTAGGTAAGGATCGGCATGTTCATGAACGACATCGGGGTCGTAATCGTCCAAGAATTGCCTGAATTGACCGCACGCGGATGGTAGCCGCGCGGCGTCCTGTAATAGGCGTGATAATCGACCAGGAACTGCGCCTCACCGCCCTTCAGGTCGTTATAGGGGGGCTGGTAGGCGGGGGTTCTTTTTTCGGCATCTTCCCAACGCTGACGGCTCAGTTGCTCCAGCGTCTGCGTGCGCTGCTCGAGGGTCACGCTGTCGTTGTAGCCCTTCGACATGACGCGGGTCATGTCGTACATGGTGCTGGCCGCGACCGCCTTGACGCGCTTGTCCGCCGCGACGGCATTGAGCGCCATGCCGCCCCAGCCGCAGATGCCGATAACGCCGATCCGCTCGCGATCGACGGAACCGTGCAGGCCCAAGTAATCCACGCCCGCCATGAAGTCTTCGGTGTTTATGTCGGGCGAAGCGATATTGCGGGGCTCACCGCCGCTTTCGCCGGTATAGGACGGATCGAAGGCCAGCGTGACGAAGCCGCGCTCCGCCATCGTCTGCGCATAGAGGCCCGACGACTGCTCCTTCACCGCGCCAAACGGCCCGCCGACGACAATGGCCGGGAGCCGGCTGCCGGCGCGTTCCTTCGGCAGATAGAGATCACCCACCAGGTTAATGCCGTAGCGGTTCGTGAAGTTGACCTTCTGATGGTCGACGCGGTCGCTCTTTGGAAAAACCTTGTCCCATCCCTCGGTGGATTGCGCGAAGCCCGGCGAAGAGGCGGCCGACGCGACGCTGAGCGCAGCGATACTCACACCGGTCATCTTCAGCAAATTTCGCCGGACGACGTCAGGTTCATCGGGCCTATTTGCCGCCGTGCCGATATAGTCGTAGTTGCTCATCGAAAGCCTCCGTTTGTGTTCGAAATACACGACCAATCTAATGGAGGGCTGGCTCATCGATTAGACCGATCCTGTCGCTTGCGGTAATGAGCGCAATTCATCAATCGAGGAGGGTTGACGTTCTTGCCGCGGCCGCGGCCTTCATCGCAAGGCCGGCTGCCACCACCAGCAGGACGGCGCTCACCGCGAAGGTGGCGCGATAACCGCTGAGGTCAAAGGCGAGACCGCCAAGCACCGCGCCGAGGGTGATGGCGAGCTGCACCACCGCAACCATCAACCCTCCTCCGGCTTCCGCGTCGTCCGGAAGCGACCGGGCCATCCATGTCCACCAGCCGGCAGGGGCGGACGTTCCCAGGAGTCCCCAGATCGCCAGCAGTCCGGCGACCGCAGGAAGCCAGCCGCCCAGCGTGATGAGACCTGCTGCAGCCGCTGCCATGACGAAGGGTATGATCACGAGCGTCGCATAGAGGCCACGCTTCAGGAAGGGGCCGATGAGGATGGTGCCGATGAAGCCCATCACACCCATCATCAGCAGCAGGAGCGACAGAGTGCCGACATCGACACGGGTCGTACCTTCGAGGAAGGGGCGCAGGTAGGTGAAGAGCGCGAACTGGCCCATGAAGAAGACGCTGACCGCCGCCATGCCCCAGGTGACGGACGGGCGGGATAACAGCTTCAAGGGATTTCTGGAGCGGCTGGTTGCAGAAGTCGTCATGGATGGAAGGGCGAACAGCTTCCAGAGGAACACGACAGCGGCGACCGGCACGATGCAGAAGAAGGCGCCGCGCCAACCGATGATGCCGCCGAGATAGCTGCCGAGAGGGGCCGCCAGCACCATGGCGAGAGCGTTGCCGCCATTGAGGATCGCAAGCGCCTGCGGAACCTGCCGGTCCGGCACGAGGCGCATCGCGGTCGCGGCCGACATCGACCAGAAGCCCCCGATGACCATTCCAAGCAACGCGCGGCCGATCATGAACACGACGTAGTTCGGCGCAAAGGCCACGATCGCACCGGACAGCATCATCAGACCAGTCAACGTGAGGAGTACGCTCTTGCGGTTCAGCCGACCGACCACCGAGGTGATGAAGAGACTGGTGAGGACCGCGAGGACGCCGGAGACCGCGATCGCCTGGCCCGCCTGCCCCTCCGTCACGTAGAGGTCGGCGGCGATCGGAGTGAGGAGGCTGACGGGCATGAACTCGGATGCGACAAGAGCGAAGGCCGTCAGCGCCAGAGCCATGACGGCGCCCCAGGACGAGGACTCGAGTTCGGTCCTCCCGGAGACGGATTCTACAAGCATGGAACTACCTTGGGAGTCGATGAAGGAAAGTGCCTCCGCGGAGGCGCAAAGCACTAAAAAAATAGCCGCTAAAGCCTCTTTGAATTAGGGGTCGCAGATTGGATGACGTTATGAACAGGGCTCATGAAAGGGATATCAGACGTCTATCCCGAGGGTCTGCGCGACAGGAAGCCTCTTCCGGATGAAGAGGTGCGCACGACGGTTCAGCTCCGAGAGGTTGTCCTAGGGGCGCTCCAGGACCACTCTTTCAGGCTTGAAACGCTCAGGTTCGACCCGTCGAAGTCCGTACAGTATCTTGTGTCGACCCGGAAAACAGCAAGCCAACTGGCGGTGCGGAGGCATCCAGCAACCTGGTCGGTCACAGGCGATCATCTCTGCAGAAAGAGATGATCGCCTGCCGTATTGCTCGGAACGGCGGTCCGAGGTCTTGGGACAGCGGAGCTTCAGACTTACATCTCTTGTTCCCACCAGCCGCGGGTGTTCACGTTAGCGGCGTCGGCGAGGGCTTCCAGCTCCGCGATTTCGTCTGCGGTGAGCGTGATGCTGCCGGCTCGGACCAGACCCTCGACATGATCGGGCTTGGTGACGCCGATGATCGGCGTCGTTCCCTTGGCGATGGCCCAAGCCGTCGCGACATCGGGCGCTGCCGCACCTTGGCTCTGGCCGATCGAGGCGAGCTTGTCCGTCAGCGCCTTCAGCTGAGGCAGCATGCCGTTGTAAGTCTCCGCCCGGTTGCTGCCTTCCGGCAGCGGGTTCTCCGGACTGTACTTGCCGCTCAGGGCGCCCTGTTCAAGCACCATATAGGCGAAGAACAGGATGCCGTGGTTGCGGCAGTAGTCCAGGATGCCGGCATCCTCAGAGCTGCGGTAGAGGAGGCTATAGTGGTTCTGGATGGCTTCGACCCGAAACCCGGCTTCTCCGAGGATCTGGTTGGCGAGCTCGATTTCGCTCAGGTTGTGGTTTGAGACGCCCACATGTTTGACCTTCCCGCTCTTCAGCAACGGGATCAGGTGCGGAGTCCACCGGGCCACATCGGCTGGATTGTGAATCCAGTAGAGGTCGATGTAGTCGGTGCCGAGGCGGGCCAGGCTCTGCTCCAGCATGTCCGCCACCGGATCGTCGCCGGTCCCCGCGGCCTGCGGGGTGAACTTCGTGGAGAGCTGGTAGTCGCTGCGGGCGTAGCGCTTCAATACTTCCCCGAGTACGGTCTCTGAACGGCCCATGCCGTACACAATGGCGGTGTCCCAGAGGGTAAACCCGGCCGCATGCGCCTTGTCGGCGACTTCTTCAAGGCCAGCCTGAGTGAGGCTGCTGCCGAAATAGCCGTTGCCAGTCTCGCCGCTGTCGCCCCAGGCCCAGGTGCCCAGTGCGACCGTGGGTGTCTTCGGATTGTCGATTGTCATGTTTGCTCCTTACTTGTTCTGCGGCCAGGTTTGCTGTGACCCAGGCGCCGCTGACAGTGTGATGCGCGACGCGGCCGAACCGTTAGCCCGATGCGCCGGGATTACTGCCCAATCCTCCAGAACCCGCGGTTCGCATTGCCGCCCTTCCGCGCGCGTGCGATGGTGCGATTCATGGAAACACTGACCGAAATCGCGAGGACGATCGCCCGGCACGTCTCGAAGGATGGCTTCCACGCCACCCCCATCGAACGTGTGACGCTTGTTCGATCCTCCACGGTGACGATGCCGATGCCGAATGTTTACCGGCCGCAACTGTGCCTCGTCGCGCAGGGGCACAAGGAGGTCACGCTGGGGGACCGCGTGTTCAGATACGCACCGGGGCGCTATGGGGTCGTGACCTACGACCTGCCGGCGATAGGCCATGTGGTCGAAGCGACGCCTGACAAGCCCTATCTCTGCCTGTACCTCGATTTCGATCCGGTCATGCTGGGGGACCTGGCGTTGCGCGTGCCGCCGCCGGCGGGAGCGCCATCCCCGCCCATAGGCAAAACGGTGTCCGACGCCGGAGCCGGTCTGCTCGATGCGGCGCTACGCCTCTTACGCCTGCTCGACGATCCGGCAGCGCTGCCCGTGCTTGGGCCGCTTGCCGAGCAGGAGATTCTCTATCGCCTGCTCGCCGGCCCCGACGGCGCCAGGATGCGCCACATCACCTCCAGTCATGGTCGGGTGGCCCAGGTCGGCCGCGCCATCGCCTGGATCGGGAAGAACTTCCGGGAACGGTTCAGCATCGAGCGACTTGCCGCGGAAGTAGGCATGAGTCCGTCGAGCCTGCACGAGCATTTTCGCGCTGTGACGGCGATGACGCCGCTGCAATTCCAGAAGCAGCTCAGGCTACAGGACGCGCGCAGCCTGATGCTGGTCCAGGACATCGACGTCACGACTGCCGCCTTGCGCGTAGGTTACGAAAGCCCGTCGCAGTTCACTCGTGAATATCGCCGCCACTTTGGGGAACCGCCGGCGCGCGACATAGCCCGCTTGCGCGCTTCGCCGGGCTTGGCAGTGGTAGCTTGAGTTCAGCCTACCGATGTCGGCGCATTAACGTTCAGTCCAAATATCGTCCCTTGAACGACGTGGCCTGAAATCGAAATGCAGCTGTCCTGAATAAGTCTTGCAAAGGATTCGAAGGTTACGCGAGGGGGAATTCACTAACAACGGGACCTGGACCCCGTGCATCGCAGTCCTCCTTAATGCCGTTAGCAATGCTCACTTCGACTTGCCACGGGAGAGGAATGCGCCAACACCGCGTTGAAACGACTCCGAGTCGTAGTGCTTTTCGAGAGTGGCGATCTCGGCCTCGAGCGACTCGCTGAAGGAAATGTCACCGATCGACGAGATCAGCGACTTGGCTCGGCGGATGGTTTCGGTATCACCTCTCGTCATCGAGAGAGCCTGCTGCTCCGCGGCCTGAAGAAGGTCGCGGTCGTCGAACACTTCGAAGACCAAGCCCCAGTCCTTTGCGGTTTCGGCATCGATGGATTGGGCGCTCAGGATCATCCACTTGCTTCTCTGCCATCCGATCGCCCTCGGAAGGCGAGCGGTTGAGCCGCCGCCTGGAAGAAGACCTTTCGAGAGATGCGCGTCGCCGAAGGTGGCCGAGCTGCCTGCCAGCACCAAATCGCACGCGAGCGAAATCTCGATCCCGCCAGCGCGCGCCGCCCCATGGACCGCTGCGATGACGACGAGGTGCGAGCGCTCGATTCGACGGGTCACCTCCCGGAAGCGGTCGAGAAGATGGCGGATTCCTTCGGGGCCGTTGGAATGCAGTTCCTGCAGGTCCGCGCCCGCACAGAAATGCTGGCCGGCTCCGTGCAGGACGAGCGCCTCCACGCCCTGTTGGTCCTCCGCCTTGTCGATGGCATCCAGGACGAGCTCAAGCGTCTTCGAGTCGAGCGCGTTCGCGCGGTCGGGGCGGGAGAGCTTGACCCATGCGATCCGGCCCTCTACCTCCGCGATGGGGTTCAGGGGGGTCCTTGACTGGGTTTCCAAGTTGATCGCCAAGTCGGTCATGAGCCGGTTTCCTCTTCTGTGTCAGGCCGGGAGCCGGGCGCCGCCGTCAAGGCGGATCAGGGACCCGTTGAGATATGGGTTCTCGACGATGTGTCGGATAAGGGACGCAAATTCCGTCGGGAGCCCCATCCTCGCGGGATACAGCAGCGCCCGCTTGAGCGCCTCGATGCCTTTCTCCGGGATCTGGTCGAACAGCTCTGTCCCGAACAGGCCGGGCGCGACGGCCACGCAACGCACCGCGTACTCCGCAAGGTCGCGCGCCACTGGAAGCGACAGGGCTGCGACGCCCGCCTTGCTCGCCGCGTAGGCGGCTTGCCCCTTCTGCCCGTCCTCGGCGGCCACCGAGGCAGTATTGACGATGACGCCTCTCTCTCCTGCTTCACCCAGCGGATCGTTGGTCACCATACGAGCGGCGGCCAACCTCATCACGTTGAACGTGCCGTTCAGATTGATGTCGATGACCTTGCGCCAGAGATCGTAGTCATGCGCCTGGTTGCGGGACACGATCTTGGCAGATGATGCGATACCTGCGCAGCTCACGGCTGCGCGCAGAGGGCCGAACATGGCGATGGCGTCGTCGAATGCCTTCTCGACCTCTGTCGGTTCCCGTATGTCGACAGCGACCGCCAGCGTGGTCGAGGGCGCAAGCTCGGCCTGGAGCTCTTCGAGCCGGTCCCGGTTCAGATCCATCAGGAGCACGTTTGCCCCGGCGTCATGAAGCGCCTTCGCCGTGGCTCGCCCGAGCCCTGATGCAGCGCCGGTCACGGCGCAGAGTTTTCCGTCAATTTGCATCAGCTGTTTCCCGGAGGTTCAAGGTTACGAGGCTGCCCTCCGTCGCCTGCTGTCGAACGACGAAGCGCTGGATCTTTCCCGAAGGGGTCTTCGGCAGGCTCTTCACGAAATGGATGCGGCGCGGATATGCGTGAGCCGCGAAACCATTCTTCACGTGCGTCTGCAGTTCCTTGACCAGTTGCCGCGTCGGCTCGTGCCCCGCGTGCAGCACGACAGCGGCTTCGAGGACCTCGCCGCGGACCGTGTCGGGGACCGCGATCACTGCGGATTCGGCGACAGCGGGATGGGAGGCCAGCACCGACTCCACCTCGAACGGCCCGATGCGGTATCCCGCCATGATGATGATGTCGTCGTCGCGTGAGCTGAAGTAGATGTAGCCGTCGCCATCCATCTTCGCCATGTCGCCGGAAAGGTACCAGCGCCCGTCGCCAGCGAACTTCTCGGCCGATTTGGCGGGATCCCCGACATAACCGGAGAACCAGGCGAATGGGCTTTCCGCCACCTCGAAAGCAAGGCGTCCCACCTCGCCCGATGGCGCGATCTCGTCTCTGTCCAACTTCAGGATCACCGGGGTCCAGCCTGGCATGGCGGCTCCCATGGATCCCGTCCTCAGCGGACGCTTGAGCTCAGGGTGATGATGATTGTTGACGAGCATGCCGGCTTCGGTCTGGCCGAAGTGGTCATGAACCAGAACTCCGAGCGCTCTTTCGCTCCACGCGTTGACTTCCGGCGTGAGCGGTTCGCCTGCGCTGCTGGCGCAGCGCAGAGCGACTTGCGGGGGCGTGATGCCGGTCGCAAGGAGCGATCGGTAGACGGTCGGAGCGGCCGTGAAGTTGGTAACGCCGAACTTCGAAAGGACCTCGAATGTGAGCTCCGGCGAAAAGCCCGCGCAGAGAAGGATCGATGGCGTGCCCGTGCAGAAGGTTGCCAGGACCCCGAAGTAGAGACCATAGCCCCAGCCTGGATCAGCCGAGTTCCAGAAGATATCGTCGGGCTTCAGACCAAGTGCGAATTCGGCATATGCGTGGAATCCGGCGAGGGCCTTGGCGGGAACGACAACGCCCTTAGGCTTCCCGGTGGTTCCGGACGTGTAAATCTGGATGAATGCCCCATCTCCTCCGACGGCGACGCTGGCCGTGCCGGGATTGCCTTCAGCGAGGAGCTCGTCGAAGGAGAGTTCGCCCTTACCTGCATCTCCAGTCGTCATGATCTTCCATGACCGCTCCGGTGATTCCGCTTCCACTGCCTTGAGCTTCGTCTTCTGCGAAGCGTCGCACGCCACGAGCTTCGCTCCGCAGGACTCCAGCCGGAACTGGATCGCAGGAGGCGCAAACGCCATGAACAGCGGCACATGGACAGCCCCGATCCGGTAGATGGCCAGGATGGTCACGAGGTAGGCGTGCCCCTTGCCCATCAGCGTCGCCACGCGGTCTCCGCGCTCGATGCCTATCTTAAGGAAAGAATCTGCGAGTTTTTCCGATTCCTGGCGAAGCTGGCCGTATCTCAGCACCGAAGAGCTGAGATCCTCCTTGATGATGGTGTGCGCTATCGCATCCGCCGGATGCCGGTCGCAGAGATGGGCGGCGACGTCGAAAGCATCGTCGCCATAGGTTGAGACGAGATCCCTAACCCGTGCATCCAGGGGTGCGGACTGTGTGCTCATTGGATCCTCCTCCTGGGTCGACTCCTCTCGACCCCCGAAACTGAACAACTGTTCAGGACGCTACAAAATTGCCTGAACACTTGTCAAGTCCCACTCTCCCGACCACAACGAATTCTTCAAAAGCAGTCCGGGACCGGCCGTTTTCGGAAAGCGGTCCCTGCCGGTTCGCGAATGAAGATGACCTGGGCAGTCATCGCGCTCGAGCCCAGCCCCAAGCTCGGCGGGGACCTCGCTCATCTGCAGGGCATTCTCGCCCGGGACGGCGTCGCTCACGTGGAAGCCACCGGAACAGTTTTGTGCATGTGGGATAGGCCCCATATCGAGGCCTCATAATGAAACAGGGCGAGCAGATGGGCCCGCCCTGTTTCATGATCATCCCTTGGAAATGTCGGTCCCCAGCGTCTCCTTGGCAAAGATCAGGCTGAGGATCATGCAGGCAGCCGCTATCCCGACCGGATAGTAAAGCCCCGCATAGACGTTTCCCGTGGCCGCCACGATCGCGAACGCCGTCGCAGGCAGGAATCCGCCGAACCAGGCAGCGCTCAGATGGTACGGGAACGACATCGCCGTATACCGGATCCGGGACGGGAACATCTCGAGGAGCGAGGTCGTCGTCGGTGCGAACACCATCGCGCCCAGTGCCAGAAGCACGCACAGGAGACTGATGATTGCGGGGCCGTTGATCGCCGCCGGATCCGCATTTCCGAGAGGATAACCGACATCAGCCAGCGCCTGCTTCAGCTCGCTGTCGAGCCTCGTCTTCTGCGCCGCGGCATCGGCGGCGTCGGCCGGATAGCTCGCAATCACACGGTCACCGACCTTCACCGCTGCCACGGATCCGGCAGCCGCGTCCTCGCTGCGGTAGTTCAATCCGAGATTCGCGACGGCGCTGATGCCCACGTCGCAGGACGTGGTGAACTTGGCGGTTCCCAGCGGATTGAACTGGAACGAGCAGTCGTTCGGATCTGCCAGGATGGTGATCGGCGCGCGGTCTTGAGCAGCTTCAAGTGCCGGGTTGGCGAAGTGGGTCAGTCCCTGGAATGCGGGGATCGTGAGAAGGGCTGCGAGCAGATACCCCGTCACATAGACCGGTCGGCGGCCGATCTTGTCTGACAGCTTGCCGAACAGCACGTAGAGAGGCGCGGTCAGGACCGTCGCGGTGATCAGCATGAGATTGGCAGACAGGTTCTCTACCTTGAGCACCTTGGTGAGGAAGAAGAGCGTGTAGAACTGCCCGGTGTACCAGATGACCGCCTGCGCGGGCAGGATGCACAGGGCCGCGATGATGATGACCTTCACGTTCTTCCAGGTTCCGAATGTCTCGGCAAGCGGGGACTTCGAGGCCTTGCCCTCAGCCTTCATCCGCTTGAATTCCGGAGATTCGTCGAGCTTCAGACGGATCCAGAGCGAGACCCCGAGCAGGAGGATCGAGATGATGAACGGCACGCGCCAGCCCCACAGGGTGAATGCGTCGGCGCCGAGGGCCATGCGAAGCGGGATGATCACGGCGACCGCAAGCAGGAAGCCGATCGCCGCCGTCATGATGATCCACGCGGTGTAGGTTGCGCGCTTGTTGCTCGGCGCATGCTCGGCAACGTAGACCATTGCTCCGCCGAATTCTCCCCCGAGCGCGAGCCCCTGCAACATCCGCATCACCACGAACGCGATCGGCGCTGCGACGCCGATCGTCGCATATGCCGGGAGCAGCCCGATGATGAACGTGGAGCCGCCCATGAGGACGATGGTGACCAGGAAGGTGTATTTCCGGCCTACGAGGTCGCCGAGGCGACCGAAGACGATGGCTCCGAACGGGCGAAGCATGAAGCCTGCCGCAAACCCGAGCAGGGTGAAGATGAAGCCCGCCGTCGGGTTCACTCCCGAGAAGAAGGCCTTGGCGATCTCGGTCGCCACCAACCCGATGAGAAAGAAGTCGTAGAATTCGAACACCGTTCCCAGCGAAGCCGCCAGGATGACTCTCCTGTCTCTCGACGAGATGCTTCCCGTCTCCACCAATGTCTCAACATGTGTCATCTGATCCTCCCATGACGTTGATTTCCCTCGGGAAAAGACACGTCTCTCCGTTGCCGCGGGAGCATATCCCCGGCTTCTCCACCACCTGCTTGCAAAGATCCACCGCCGCGCGCTCACTGGTGCGACGTTCAATCAGCCTCCCAGAACGATACCTGTCCGGATCGCATCCCTCCCAGCGCCCAGCCAGCCGGCTGAACGGATGTTCAGGAACTTTATTGCAGACTGAACACTTGTCAAGTCGATTGTCATGCCCATACTCGATCTCTGTGTGGAGAGATGAGCATGTGGTGGCCACTCCTACGCCTTAAGCGTCCCCGCTCAAAAGCCGCATACAGTCGGACTTGACGCCATGGGAGGGCTTTGAGCATATGTTCAGTGAAACAATCCAGGTCAGGTCGGACATTGCAGCAAGCCACCCAAACACTTCCAGAACATCCTGCTCCCCCTGCGTCCGAAGGCAGCGGGTTCCTGCCGACTATCGATATCCCGACCTATACGCCGCACCAGATCAAGATCATCCGCGGCACCTATAAGGCGATGGCGACCATAGGAACGCAGCAGCTATCGCTGAGGCGAATCGCGAAGGAGCTTGACGTGAGCCCGGCGCTGATCGCCTACCATTTCGGGACGCGGGACGCTCTGATCATGGAGACGATGCGTTGGGCGCTCGCGGGTACCGTGCGTCGTATCGCGCGCAAGGTCGATTGCATCAAGGACGCAAGGGCCGCCTTCTCGGCACTGATGGACGGTGTGTTCGTGGGAGCCCAGCAGAGTCGCGACTTTCATCTCATCTACCTCGACCTCGTGCAGTACTCGACGAGGGAAGCGACGTTCGTCGAACTCTCCGACCTCCTACGGGATCATATTGATGGCACCTACGCGACCGTGATCCGCCAGGGCGTGGAGGCGGGCATCTTCCAGGTCGACAATCTCACCCACGCCGCCAAAAGGGCGCGCGCAGTGGTCGAAGGCAGTTTCATCCAATGGCTGCAAGACAAAGATTGGGAGCAATCCTATCCGGCGCTTCGGGACGACTGCGAAACCGCGCTCCTGAAACTTTTCTCGCCCTGATCCAGGCTAGGCTCCGCTTGGTCGGCCGGAGCCGGATCAGCACCCGCTTCTTCGAATTCACCCAGCATACCCGGGGAAACCCGCTGGAGCCCGCCCCGCATCCATTGCGATGCTCGTCTTGACGTCGTCGGACCAGGTCTGAACTACCTAATCTTCGGCGAACGCCTCTTCACGTTTGCGCCTTATTGAAGGTGCTGCCACCGTTAGCAGAAGAACAAGTGCGATCAGCAGCATGACGGCGCTGATGGGGTGCGTGAGGAAGACCGTCGGATCGCCCTTCGCAATAAGCATCGCGCGCCGCAGATATTCCTCCATCATCGGACCAAGGATGAAGCCGAGGAGCAGCGGTGCCGGCTCGCAGTTAAGGCGGCGGAACAGGTATCCCATGACGCCGAACCCAACCATCAGGTAGACGTCGAAGATGGACTTGTTGATGCTGAATACCCCGACAGCACAGAAGACCAGGATCGCCGGGAACAGCAAGCTGTACCGGACTGAGATCATCTTGACCCAGATACCGATCAACGGAAGGTTCAGAACCAGCAGCATCACGTTGCCGATCCACATCGAGATGACGATCGCCCAGAACAGCATCGGCTGCTCGTGGATGACTGAGGGCCCCGGTTGTATCCCTTGCATGATCATAGCGCCGATCATGAGTGCCATGACCGGATTGGAAGGAATCCCGAGCGTCAACATCGGTATAAACGAGGTTTGAGCGGCCGCATTGTTGGCCGATTCCGGACCGGCGAGGCCCGCCAATGCGCCCCGCCCGAACTCCTCCGGTTTCGCCGATACCTTCTTTTCGAGCGCGTAGGCTGCGAACGACGCCAAGGTTGCGCCGCCCCCCGGAAGAATGCCAAGTGCAGACCCCAAGGCGGTCCCCCGCAGGACGGGCGGAAGCATCTCCCGGAATTCGGAAATCGTGGGCATCAATCTGTTGATCTGCGCCAACTCAATTTTCTCTCGCTTCTCGTCGCCGAGATTGGCGATGATCTCGCCGATCCCGAAAACCCCCATGGCGACGATGACGAAGCTGATACCGTCCAGAAGCTGAGGCGTGCCGCCGGTAAAACGCTGGACGCCGGAGCTGACGTCCGTCCCTACAAGCCCCAACAAAAGCCCGAGGAGCATCATTCCGACCGCGTGCAAGACAGATCCGTGAGCAAGAACGATTGCCGCTATCAGACCCAGCACCATCAGTGAAAAATACTCGGTAGGTCCGAATTTGAAAGCAAACATGGACAAGACCGGCGCAACAAAGCCAATGAGGAGAGTGGCTATCGTGCCGGCTATGAAGGATCCGATGGCGGCCGTTGCAAGCGCCTGGCCGGCCTTCCCCTTTCGCGCCATCTGATAGCCGTCCACAGCGGTCACGACCGACGAGGATTCCCCAGGAAGATTAACGAGGATGGCCGTGGTCGATCCTCCGTATTGCGCTCCATAGAAGATACCGGCGAGCATGATCAATGCGGTTTCAGGCGGCAGCCCGAATGTGATGGGCAGCAGCATAGAAATCGTTGCCGTCGGACCTAGCCCCGGAAGGACGCCGATGGCCGTTCCGAGAAACACACCGAGAAGGCAGTAAAGGAGGTTGTAGGCGCTGAAGGCTGCCGTCGCCCCAAGCAAGATTCCGGAGATATCCATTATAATTCTCTCAGCCGCCGAACCAGGGGCCGACCAAGGGGAGTGGAAGCCCCAGAGCTTCAACAAAAACCACCGCGCAGAACGCGATCAGGGCGAGTGCCGCCAAGGTGCCGCCAACCGTGTATCGGAAGAATGCACTTGCTGCGGGAGCGACAAGCAGAAGAACTGCAAGGGCGAATATTAAGCCGCCTCCCGACAAAAACAGCGCGAATAGGATCAGGGAAAGGGAAATAAAAAAAACCGGTCTCCATGCAAATGGTTCAAGGGCCTGGCCCTGGCGGGTGAGCCCCCTGGCAATGGAGACCAGCCCAACGCAGGCGAGAAGACCACCCAACACGGTCGGAAAATAACCTGGGCCCATCCTTACAGCCGTTCCAAAGGAATAGTCCCTGGCGACGAGGGCAAATCCGGCACCGAGACAGACATAGGCCACTCCGGCCCAAAAATCTTTCGGTCCACGCACGAATGACAACATCACACTCTCCCTTCGCCGCGAGGATCATCCGCGATCTTCTCGCTACGCTCGCTGGCATGCGCCAACGCGGCCGCTGCATCAGCGACCGCGTTCGTATCGCCTATTCCGCGGTGATATTGCCGGTCTCGATCACCTTCTTCCAGCGAGCCATGTCCTCCTGAAGGAATGTCGAGAACTCTTCATTGGAATTTGCGACGATCTCGAAGCCGATCTTGTTGAACTTAGACACGACCTCCGGATCACCGAGTGCTGCCTGCAGGCCTTCGTCGAGCTTCGCCTTGGTTTCGGCAGATAGACCCTTTGGGGCTGCAACTCCTTGCCAGGCGTTGACAACGATGTCCTCGTAGCCGAGCTCGGCGAGCGTCGGAACGTTTGGCAGAAGCGGATGACGTGTCTTGCCGGTCTGAGCAAGAGCCTTCATCTGGCCTTCGTTGACATAATTGATGATCGCCCCGAGGTTCTGGAACGACACGTCCACATGCCCACCGATCAGATCGGCCTGTGCGGCAGATCCGCCCTTGTACGGGACGTGCACGCCTTTCGTGTCAGTTGCCTGGAAGAACAGCGCAGCGGTCAGATGGTCAGATGATCCATTGCCGGAATTGGCGAAGGTCACGGTTTCCGGGCTCTCCTTCATCGCCGCGACCAGCTCCTCCACGTTCTTTGCCTTGAAGTCGGGATGTGCGACCAGCACGTTGGGCGTACTGACCGCGACAGTAAGCAGATCGAAATCCTTCAGGGGATCGTAGGCCAGGTTCTTCTGCAGGAACGGGTTCGTTGCGAACGTGCCGAGCGAGGCTACCAACAGCGTCTTTCCATCGGGAGCAGCCTTGGCAACGAGCGCCGCCCCGATAGCTCCCGTAGCGCCAGGTCTGTTATCAACAACGATCGGTTGGCCAAGCGTCGCGGACAGCTTCGGCTCAATAAACCGGGCGGTGGTATCGGTAGCGCCGCCAGGCGGGAACGGAACTATGATCGTCACGGCCTGCTGCGCCGCAGCCGGTGCCAGATAAGTCGCCAGGCCCAGTGTCAGACCCAGTGCAATTCCGATTAGTTTTCTCTTTGTCATGCCACTTCTCCTCCTTAAGTGATGATTACGAGTTGCCGGCGCCCTCGTTCTGCGGCCGCCTTGGCCGCCCCTGTTTCCGGCGCTACCGCACCAGGCATGGACGCTTGTTGTCGAAGCGCCAGTCTTTCACGAGGTACTGCATTGCGACGGCATCGTTACGCGCACCCAATCCGTGTTTCAGGTAGAGTTGATGTGCCTCCTCCACCCGATCCATGTCGAGCTCGACACCCAGGCCAGGCTTATCGGGCACCGCGACGTAGCCGTCGACGATCGCAAATGGTTCACGGGTGAGCCGCTGTCCGTCTTGCCAGATCCAGTGGGTGTCAAGCGCGGTCACACGGCCCGGCGCTGCGGCCCCGACGTGGGTGAACATGGCGAGCGAGACGTCGAAGTGATTGTTCGAGTGCGAGCCCCAGGTCATGCCGAATGCCTCGCAGAGCTGAGCAACCCGCACCGATCCCTGCATTGTCCAGAAGTGCGGATCGGCTAGCGGAATATCGACGGACTGCAACTGGATTGCATGCGCCATCTGGCGCCAATCGGTCGCGACCATATTGGTCGCCGTAGGAAGTCCTGTAGCTCGCCGGAACTCGGCCATGACTTCGCGGCCGGAGAACCCCTGCTCTGCCCCGCACGGATCTTCGGCATAAGCCAAAACGTCCTTGCAGTCCTTGCAGAGCCGAATTGCTTCGTCGAGCGACCAGGCGCCATTTGGATCGAGAGTTACCCGTGCCTGAGGAAAGCGGTTCGCAAGCGCCGTGACCGCGGCGATTTCTTCTTCCCCGGCCAGGACGCCCCCCTTCAGCTTAAAGTCCTGAAAGCCGTAGCGCTCCTGAGCGGCTTCCGCGAGGCGTACGATTGCCTCGGGCGTTAGCGCCTCCTTGTCGCGAAGTAAGGTCCAGTCATCTGCAGCGCCCTCACCCTTTCGATAGGGAAGGTCGGTCTTGCCGCTGTCGCCCACATAGAAGAGATAGCCCAGCATCTGCACGCGGTCGCGCTTCTGGCCATCTCCCAGCAGCGCCGCGACGGGAACGTCGAGATGCTGGCCCAGGAGATCAAGAAGCGCCGACTCAAGGGCGGTGACGACGTGGATCGTCGTGCGAAGGTCGAAAGTCTGCAAGCCGCGGCCGCCGACGTCGCGATCCTTGAATGCTGTGCGAACCGCATCCAGCAAGGCCTTGTAGTTGCCGATCGGCTTGCCGACGAGCAAGGGCGCAGATTCCTCGAGCGTCATCCTGATGGCCTCCCCACCGGGGGCCTCACCGACGCCGGTATTGCCTGCAGTATCGGTGATGACCACGAGGTTGCGGGTAAAGAATGGCGAGTGAGCGCCGCTCAAGTTGAGGAGCATGCTGTCGCGTCCAGCGACGGGAATAGCACGCAAGGAGCGGATGGCTGGCGCACCGCGAACAGGAGAGAAGCCTTCATCGTGTGTTTCAACTGACGCCGCGAACATTTCGTTCCTACCCTTCTATTCATCACCGCGACACGCCTACTCGCGAGCCGTCCTCATCTCTGCACACGAACTTACCCGACGGAACTAATTTGTCAATATGAGTTATAATTAGTAAACAAACTCCGGTGTGGAGCTTGCTTCGACTTGGAGTTAATGTGCGGCCATGAACCATAGTAGCCAGCAGATTCGTCCCCTGAGGGACATGTCCTCTCATGTGCTCGCTCAACTCGAAGCGATGCTGGATCAGCCGACGTGGCATGGCGGAGGCCGCCTGCCCCCAGAAGCCGAGCTTGCCCGGCAATTTGGCGTGTCCCGGCCGGTCCTTCGCAAGGCGCTTGGTCGGATGCGTGACGCGGGCCGGATCATTTCTCGACGTGGATCTGCCAACTTCGTGCAGCCGAAGGCCGACATCCTGCCGGCCGCCGCGGATACGCAAGGCCTGTCGATCCAGACGGTTTTCGACATGAAGCGATGTCTGCGGTTTCGGCAGGTCGTAGAGTGCGCTGCGGCAGAAGACGCGGCCAAGGTAGGCGACCTGCATGCGATCGCCGTCATTCAGGCGGCGTATGATCGAATGTTGGCGCTGCCACCGGGAGAAACGGTTTTCGAAGCCGACTTTGCATTTCATCTCGCGATCGCGCAGGCAACTGCGAACCCCTATTTCAGCTTCGCTTTGCGCTCGATGAGAGACCAGATCCGGCTCACCATCGAGTTTACCAGGAAGCTGCAGGATCGTCCGCCCGATCAGGTGGTACCTCGCGTAGTCGACGAGCACCGCGAGGTGCTGGAGGCTATCAAGGCTGGCGACCCGGAACGCGCGCGCTCAGCAATGAACGTCCACATGGAACAGAGCGTAGTCCGCCTTCTCGAAGAGGATTGATCGTCTGAAGGAAGCGGTCGGGAATTCGAAATGCGTGCCGCCGCAGACCAACGGGATCAAGGGGCTTGCACTTCTGCGCGCTTCCGAAACATCAAGCTACATATCCGGGCAGCTATTCTGATTGGCGGAGGGAGGACCGCAGGTTCTTGATTGTCGGCGTCTTTCTAAGATTGCGAAATTGGTACAGGACCAAAGTCTTCGCGATTGCGGAGAATATACGTTCGAGGATGATCATCTTTTCCGCGGCGAGGCCTCAGACATTGCGGCCTCGTTTCGCAGATCGGGGCAGAAGGGCCGAAAAGTCCATTCCCCTGCCGCCTTCTGCCTCCACGAATTGTTGATAAATCTCCATTGCCTTTGAACCCGTATCTTGCAAGGCTATCCCCGTTCCGCGAGCATGTGGCGTGCCACGATCAGTCGCATGATCTCGTTCGTACCTTCCAGAATCTGGTGCACCCGCAGGTCGCGCACGATCTTTTCAATCCCGTAGTCTGCAAGATAACCGTAACCTCCATGCAACTGCAGACACTGATCAGCGACCCTAGATGCCGTTTCCGTGACAAACCGCTTCGCCATGGCGCAAGCTTTCGTAGCGTCGGGCGTCTGATGGTCGAGCTTCCACGCCGCCTGCCGCAGAAAGATGCGGGCCGCCTGCAATTCGATCTCCAGGTCCGCCAAGCGGAACTGCAAAGCCTGGAACTGGTCGAGGGTCTTGCCGAAGGCCTTGCGCTCGCCCAGATAAATCAACGTCGCATCGAGTGCGGCCTGCGCACCACCGAGCGAACAGGCGGAAATGTTCAGCCGACCGCCGTCTAACCCAGCCATCGCATAACGAAAGCCTTTGCCTTCCTCGCCAATCAGATTTTCGCGCGGTATGTCGCAATTGTCGAACTGCACCTGCCGAGTGGGTTGGGCCTTCCATCCCATCTTATCCTCGAGTCCTCCGAAACTGAGGCCAGCCGCGTCTTTCGGAACGACGAAAGCCGAGATGCCCTTCGGACCTTCCGCGCCAGAACGCGCCATGACGATATAGGCATCCGAATAGCCTCCCCCGGAGATGAAGGCCTTGGTCCCGTCAAGCTGGAAGTGGTCGCCCTGCCGGAGGGCCCGGGTTCGAAGAGCCGCGGCATCAGAACCGGCGCCGGGCTCGGTGAGGCAATAGGATAGCACGGTATTCATCGATACCGCGCCGCCGAGATAAGTATCCTTGATATGATCGCTGCCGTAGCGATCGAGCATGCTCGCACACATATTGTGGATCGACAGGAATGCCGCCACGGAGGGGCACGCCATCGACAGCGCCTCGAAAACCAGCGTTGCGTCGAGCCGCGAAAGACCCGCACCGCCGGAAGCTTCGGATACGTACAGACCGCCGAAGCCGAGCTCTGCCGCCTTCGACCAGAGCGAACGCGGAATTGTGCCGTCCCTTTCCCATTGCCGCGCATGCGGGGCAATTTCATTGGCCCCAAAATCACGCGCCATCGAGAAAATCGCCTGTTGCTCTTCGCTGACCGTAAAATCCATCATCAACTTCCATGCAATGAAAGCGGAGCTCCGCCGGAAAACGCTTAGTCTCTAACGGAACCTGTCCGTAACAGGCTTCCTGCAACGTCCGTCACCAACGACTTAATGTCGATCATACCACTTTGAGCAGGCGCATTAAGCAGTTTGAGAAAGCGTTGGAATGCCGTTTGTTTGATCGAAGCGTCGGCGGCTACCGGCTGACGTCTTGCCAGATCCTCATCCCATCAAAGCCCCTTTTCGAGCTCGGGCAGATGCTGCGGCTCGGAAATCCTCGCTCCAAGCCTCTCGTATTGAGCCGCCGCCTTGGCGAGATCCGGAACCGCAATGGCAATGGCAATGTGATTAAGCCAGGTGATCATGTTTGCCTCAAATATTTCTTCTTTTTCCTTCGATGAGGTCGAGCACCTTATTGGCGGCATCGAGCACATTGGTGCCGGGGCCGAAGACGGCGGCGACGCCGTGGCTCATCAGGTAGTCGTAATCCTG
>NZ_JBLFFK010000035.1:0-34803 GCF_051400715.1 Neorhizobium descurainiae | reverse complement strand
AGCGCCGGATACTGCTGCGAGGGCAGCAGCGGAGCCGAGAAGAAGGCTCTTGATGTTCATATTTGACCTCCAGTCAAAAGTTTCGTGTGGGTCTGGGTTCTTTTTGCTGAAGGACAGCGTTCCCTGCCCCATCCCCGTCGATTACCAGAAGAAGGACGATCCACCGCCTCGCTTCCGAATGTGAAAATACAAGACGCGAAAGGCCATGCAATCTTGAACTTCAACCGGAGAGGCTTCCGAAACCCGCTTCCCAGAAGTCTGTTGCCGAAAGGACACAAAGACGCCGGCGCCCCCGGAGCTTATTTTACGCTTTGTTAAGAAAGGGCTTATCCGGCAGTCACTTAGCGAAAACGGGACTGCGCCGGAGAGAATCGCTCCGCCGCCGGTTCCGGCCGGCTCCGCCGACCGCGCCCGGACGATATGGAATCAATCAAAACGGGAAATCGTATACAGGATGAAAGGGCCGCCTGCGGGCCGGAAATGGCGGAGAAGATGGGATTCGAACCCACGATACGCTTTTGACGTATACTCCCTTAGCAGGGGAGCGCCTTCGACCACTCGGCCACCTCTCCGTCGCGGTCTACCTATGTTAGAGCCCCCCTGAATGCAAGGCTTTTGTGACCAGCGCCGCAAAGTTTTACGCGAATCGCGCGGGAGGCGCAGAACAAGCGAAGGTGCAAAGGCCCACGCGCTTACGGCCTGATTCGGCAAGGCTTTTCCAAACCTGCCATCCGCCTGGCCGCTGCATCCTTCAATAGCCGGACCGCGGCTTCAATGCCCCGACGCCGCGGCCGTAGCGGCCGGCGAGAGCGCGGAGCGCGCCGGAGAATTCCGTCACATCGGCACCGACGGCCACGAAGCTCGCGCCGAGATCGAGATAGTGGCGGTTGAGAGATTCGCTGAACGTCAGGATGCCGGCGGCCTTGCCGGCCTTCACGATCGTGGCGATCGCCTTCTCGATCACCTCCTGCACCTCGGGCGCCTCCATGCGGCCGAGATAGCCCATGTCGGCGGAAAGATCGGCAGGGCCGATGAAGATGCCGTCGACGCCGTCGACCGCTGCGATATTCCCGAGATCGCGGATCGCCGCCATCGTTTCCGCCTGCACGATGAGGCATATCTCGTCGGCCGCCGTCTCGGCATAATCGGGGATGGCATTGAAGCGGGAGGCACGCGCGACCGCGGCACCGACGCCCCGGACGCCGTCGGGCGGATAACGCACCGCGCGCACGAGTTCCTGCGCCTGCTTCGCCGAATCAACCATTGGCACGAGAAGCGTGCGGGCGCCGATATCCAGCAGCTGCTTGACGACCCAGGTCTCGCCGACCGGCGGCCGCACGACGATTTCCGAAGGCGACGCGGCCAGGGCCTGGAGCTGGGAGAGGATGCTGCGGAGATCGTTCGGCCCGTGCTCGCCGTCGATCACCAGCCAGTCGAAGCCGGCATGACCGGCGATCTCCGCCGTCAGCGCCTCGCCCATGTCGAGCCAGAGGCCAATCTGGGGCTGGTGCGCCTTCAGCGCCGCCTTGAAGTGATTCTTCGGAGCCGGCATGGCGCCCTTTCCTTTCAGGCGAGGAGTTGCTTGAGGTCGGCCGCCGGATCGGAGAGGACCGCCCTGTCCGGCTCGATGCCGGCTTCGAGCATCTTCTTGCCGGTCACATAGGCCTTGGCGTCGTTGATCGCGTCGACCGCGATGAACCGCCCTTCCCGGAAATACCAGATGGAGAGGCTGCCTTCGCGGGCGCCCGGGCGCGCGAACGTCTCGTCATAGCCCATGTTGAAACCGGCGATCTGCAGCTTCACGTCGTACTGGTCGGACCAGAACCAGGGTTTCGCATCATAGGGGGCATCGCCGCCGGCGATGATCGCGGCCGCCGCCTCCGCCTGGTCGACGGCGTTCTGCACCGATTCCAAGCGGATGCGCCCGCCCTTCCAGGGCAGCATGGCGCAATCGCCCACGGCGAAGATGGACGGATCGGAGGTGCGGGCGAATTCGTCGACGACAACGCCGTTGCCGACCTCCAGGCCGCAATCCTGGGCGAGCCGGTCGTTCGGCGCCACGCCGATGCCGACGATGACGAAATCCACGTCGATCGTGCTGCCGTCGGAAAGTTCGGCGGCGCGCACGTGGCTCCCTTCTGGGCCGCCGATCAGGCGATGCAGGCCGGTCTTTTCGCGGATGACGACGCCGCGGCTCTGATGGATGGCGCGCATCGCGTCGGCGGTCTCCCTGGCGGCAACGCGGCTCAGGATGCGGTCGGCCATCTCGATCAGCGTCACTTCGAGGCCGAGATGGCGGGCGACGGCCGCCGCTTCGAGACCGATGTAGCCGCCGCCTATAATAAGGAGCCGCCGGCCGGGCCGCATTTCGCCCGCCAGCAGATCGGCATCCCGCTTGTCGCGCACGGTGAAGACGCCGTCGAGATCGCCGCCGACGCTCGCCGGCAGCGTGCGCGGCGTCGAGCCGGTGGCGAGCGCCAGGGTTCCGTATTCGAGTTCCGCGCCATCCTGCATGCGCACGCGTTTCGCCTTGCGGTCGATCTCCTCCACATAGGTGGAGAGCCGAAGTTCGACATTGTTTTCCGGATACCAGCTTTCGGGACGGAAGGTCAGCCGTTCGAACTCCATCTCGCCGAGCAGGTACTTCTTGGAGAGCGGCGGGCGCTGGTAGGGAATCACGGTCTCCGAACCGATGATCGTAATCGGCCGCGCATCCTTCAGAGCCCGAAGCTTCGCGGCGAGCGCAAAACCCGCCTGCCCCGCGCCGACAATCACCAACCTGTCCGTCACGCCTCACTCCCCATGCCGAGAATTCTTCTTTTCGTGGAGATAGCACGAAATCGAGCCCGGAAGGGGTATCGCTGCGACGCCGGCCCGTCAACAGCGCGACAGAGGCGATTGCATGCTTTCAGTTGCGAGCTGCACGTGCGGAGAGGAAAAAGTACGGAGAGGAAAAAGCGCCCGATCGATCGCATTTTACCGATCCGTTTCAGAATGCATCAGCAGAAGAGGAATAAAATCACATCAAGGAGTGAAAAGGGAGGGTGCGATGCCCTTGACCATCGATTGCGATACAAAACAGGACGCCCCGCGCGACCAGGCATTCGAGAAATTCTCGATCGACCGTCCCGGCAGGATCATCTTCGTCGGCCGCCATCTCAGCACCAAGACGAACTTCCGCTGCCTGATCCGCACGATCTCGCTTTACGGCGCCGAACTCGACGTCAGCCCGCACCTGCCGGTGCCCAACAATTTCTTTCTCGAGATCCTCGGCATCCATGACGAGATCGGCTGCACGGTGATCCGCCGGGAAGAAGAGAAGGTGACGGTCGGCTTCAACATGCTGATCGACCCGGAATTCCTGCACCATGTCGTCCGGCTGAGCTTCGAGACCAGCCACTGACGGGCAGCCGGCGCAGCGACCGGCGGACCTTGTTCGCCCGCGGCCTCCATCGGCCGCCGGTCAGCCACGAAAGAAGCGGCACGGCCCACAGGAGCCCGCGCCATTCGGCGCCCTCCAGCGGATCGGCAAGCGGATGCCGCCCGCGCCTGTCATTCTCCCTCTTCAATTGAACCCAGAGCGTCGCCCAGTTGAGAAGCATGACGGTCTCTCCATCTATTACGTGACGAATGCGATGCCACGGAGCTAATGGCTTGCCGCGCCCGCGTGTAGACGCGCCGGCGAAAGCCGCTTTTCACCGGTGAACGATGGGAAGATCGCTGCTGTCTCTATAAGGTGTCCGAAATGACCGATGCTGGCTGGGACGATCTGAAACTCTTCCTCCATGTGGCGACCGAGGGAGGCCTCAGCGGCGCTGCGGGCCGCACGGGGCTCAGCGCGCCGACGATCGGGCGGCGCATGCTGGCACTCGAACGCACGACCGGCCGCACGCTCTTCGTACGCAGCCAGCAGGGCTACCGCCTGGCGCCGGACGGCGAGACGCTGCTCGAACACGTGCGGGCCATGCAGAGGACGGCCGACAGCATTGCCGACTGGAACGGCCAGGCCTTCGCCATGCCGATCGTATCGATCGGCGCCGATGCCTGGCTTTCGGAATTCATCGCCGGCCACACGGCGGACATCCGCGGCAGGGACGACCGGTTCCGGCTCTGCTGCAAGTCGCTCCACAAGGGCATGGATTTCACCTATCGCGAGGCGGATGTGGGGCTTGTCGGCCGCCGCCCGGAAGCCGGCAATGTCGCCATCCGACGGTCGGTCGCCGTCGCGCATGCCGTCTATAAAGCGAGGGAGCTTGACGGGGACGAGAGCCTGCCGTGGGTTTCGCTCGGCACCGACAGCTCCCACGCGCCGGCCGACAAATGGGTCTTCCAGCATCACGAAGCGGAAATCTGCACCTGGACCAGTTCGCCGGGGCTCCTTCCGCGGCTGATCGCCGGCGGCAACGGCCGCGGCGTGCTGCCCTGCTTCATCGGCGATCGTTTCTCCGGTCTGGTGCGGGAGGGGGAGATCATCGCGGAGCTCACCTATACGCTGTGGATCGTCGCCAACGACGACGACCGGCACCGCCCCGAGGTGCGGCAGGTGATCGAAAGGCTCGACGCGCTTTTCAGGCGCGAAGGGAAAAGATTCGCGGGCGAGAGGTCGTAAACCTCTTTTCCGTACTTGCGCGGCGGTAAATCACTCTTATTGTGCCGGTTTTCGAAAACCGGAACACAATCCATGCCTGCATTCTCGCGCTTCACACCGCTGGTCAGCGCCCTCCCCGCGACCGTGCCCTTCGTCGGGCCGGAAGCTATCGAGCGCAATCGGGGGCTTACCGTAAAAGCCCGCATCGGCGCCAACGAAAACGGCTTCGGTCCGGCCCCGTCCGTCATCGAGGCGATGTGCGCGGCCGCCGGCGAGACCTGGAAATACGCCGATCCCGAGAATTTCGCGCTCAAGCAGGCGCTCGCAGCGCATCTCGGCTGCAAGGCAGAGAACATCGCGGTCGGCGAAGGCATCGACAGCCTGCTCGGCCTGATCGTCCGCATGGTGATCGAACCCGGCCTGCCGGTCGTCACCTCCCTCGGCGCCTATCCGACCTTCAACTTCCATGTCGCAGGCCATGGCGGACGGCTGGTCACCGTGCCTTATGCCGACGACCGCGAGAACCTCGACGGACTTCTGGAAGCGGTGCGCCGCGAGAATGCGCCGCTCGTCTATTTCGCCAATCCCGACAATCCGATGGGAAGCTGGTGGGAGGCCGACAGCATCGTCGCCTTCGCCGAGGCGCTGCCGGAAACCTGTCTGCTGATCCTCGACGAGGCCTATTGCGAGACCGGCCCCGCCGGTGCGATGCCGGCGATCCCGGCTCTCATCGACCGGCCGAACATCATCCGCACCCGCACCTTCTCGAAGGCTTACGGCATGGCGGGATCGCGGGTGGGCTATGCGATCTCGACGCCGGAGACGGCGCAGGCCTTCGACAAGGTCCGCAACCATTTCGGCATGAACCGGATCGGCGTTTCGGCCGCACTCGCCGCGCTCAAGGACCAGGCCTATCTTTCCGAGGTGATCGGCAGGATCAGGGGCTCGCGGGACCGTATCGCCGGCATCGCCCGGGCCAACGGGCTGGAACCGCTCGCCTCCGCCACCAATTTCGTGGCGATCGATTGCGGCCGCGACGGCGCCCATGCCCGCTCGATCGTCGACGGGCTGATGGAGCACGGCGTCTTCATCCGCATGCCGGGGGTCGCGCCGCTCAACCGCTGCATCCGCGTGAGCACCGGGCCGGAATCGGACATGCGGCTCCTGGAAGAGGCCCTGCCGAAGGTGCTCAAGAGCCTATAAAGGATAAAGAAGGACCGCGCCGGCCTTGTTCCTGCCGGTCGCGGTCCCGAATTTCGGGCATCGGCCCTCGCCCGAACCGGATGCCCCCGTTCCCTCTGGATTTATCCGTCGTCCGCCTTTTCCGGCGGTGAATTTCAGATCAGGCGCGCAAGAGCTCAGTGCATGGTCATCCACTCGCGGGCGGCGCGAAGGGCCGCCGCGAGCTGCATCTTGGTCATCGCCTGGGCGAGGTCCGCGCGCAGTTCGGCGGCGCGGTCGGAGCCCTTGATCGCGGCGATGTTGAGCCACTTGTGCGCGGACACAAGGTCCACCTCGCAACCGCGGCCGGTCGCATACATCAGACCCATTTCGCAGAACGCGTCGGCGCGGGTTTCGCCACCCATGGTGGCCATTTCGGAATTGTTCATTTCAAAGCGTGCCATCGGTTTGATCCCTGTTAAAGCCTGTTTCTCATCTGCCCTGTTTCTTCCGTCCGGATCCGCCGTCTAACGCGGCTCTTCCGATCCTTCCGGCCGGCGGGTTTCCCGCTCGTCTTGATGAGCCGACTATCGGCCAAACCTTCCAAAAGACGCCTAAAAAGCATGCTTAACTTGCGGAAAACAAAGTTCAAATGCTTGGTAAATTTGGGTTTTTGTTAAACATGGGATTCCCTGCATTTTAAGGATTTTGCGGCGATCTTTACGAAAACTTCAGAAATGGATTTAAACCGAAAACTAACCACGAATCCGGGTCGCGTCCGAACCCTCATCGAAAAACCGCGCCGGCAACCATGGAAAATCATGCGTCGGCAAGGACACTATTTACCTTTACGTACGCGTAAGATAATGTCTGCAAGCCTGCGCGGAGGAGCGCGGCGGAGGGACATGCCGCGAAGGTCCGGAAAGCCACGGCGGCGCAAGGAGGAGACCCATTCATGATGCGGATACTGATGCTCGCCGGCGCGCTGGCGCTTGCCGCCACCGTCAGCCAGGCGGCCGAGCCGATCGAGGGCAACTGGAAGACCGCGAGCGGCGAGACAGCGGCGATCGGCAAATGCGGCACTGCCTATTGCGTGACGCTCAAGACCGGAAAGTATGCCGGCAAGCAGATCGGCCGGCTCTCCGGCAAGGCCGGCGAATATTCCGGCGAGATCACCGATCCGGCCGAGGACAAGACCTATAGCGGCTCGGGCTCGGTCAGCGGCAATGCCCTGAAGATGAAAGGCTGCGTTCTGAAGATCCTCTGCAAATCCCAGACCTGGACCCGCCTCTGACGGCTCCCCGGTCCTTCTTTATAGAGAAGCAAGTGGTTGGCCGCACCGGCAACGGGCGGCCATTTCCTTTTTCAAGTTCAAGGGCTGCCCGAAATTTTTGCTGCAGCGCACCCGGAAAAAGCAATATGATCGCGGAAGTGGCATCGATTTTGGGCTCGAAATCCCTCCGGATTTCGAATGTCACAGTTTTGTGAAAAGCTTGAATAAGGGCAAATCTCCCTTTACGCCACACAAAAGCCACCAAACAGACACAATTCAGAAAAGATTGCACGCATTGGATGCAAAACCTTTCCGATTCCTTTAACGCAATGATTCCAAACAGAAATTACATTAATCTTCTGTAACTTAATCGGTTTACTTGGCGGCAAACATTAAAAAATTAGCACGCTTAGCACTTTTTGCGCGCATTTTGGCGGAGGCACCTTCCACTGTCAACATTTCATTGACAGCAGTCTCCCAAATCAAGCCTTCCGGATCGAACCGATCGGTCCGATATGAGCATCGCAAGCAGCAATTCCCCTCCGGTTCGAACCCAAGACCGAACCAATGCAGACCGAAAAGGACCAAGACAATGAAGACCATTACCTCCACTCTCGCCGCGGCGCTGATCGCTTCGGCTTCCTTCGCCGGCGCCGCTCTTGCAGAGGGCGACTACTACGAAGGCGTTTCCAAGGCTCCCGTCGTCGACCACGTCCAGACGGGCAGCGTCGCCCAGAACAGCCAGCAGCACGCTCAGGCAGTCCCGGCCCCGGTTGAAGACGGCGACTATTACGCCGGCGCAAACCGCCCGAACTGATCGCAGCTCATTCAATATACCGAAACAAAGTCCGCAGGCCAGGTCGCAAACTCAAAGCCGCGGACAACTCTGAAGGGACCAAGACAATGAAGACCATCACCTCCACTCTCGCCGCAGCCCTGATCGCTTCGGCCTCCTTCGCCGGTGCCGCCCTTGCAGAAGGCGACTATTACGAAGGCGTCCAGAAGGGTGACGTCCAGCAGCATCAGGTTCAGCGCGCGCACCAGTCCGGCAGCTACGGCTACACCGGCTCCATCTCCCGCGCCGCTGGCCAGGATCTCGCTGCCGGCAAGACCGTCGTGAACAGCGGCGACTACTACGACGGCATCAACCGTCCGAACTAACCGCGGTTCATTCAAGACACCGAACAGCGTCCGCCGGCCAGGTCGCAAACTTCAGGCGGCGGACCGCTCCCACAAAGGATTACGACAATGACGAAGATCACTTCGGCTTTCGCCGCAGCTTTGATCGCTACGGCCTCTTTTGCCAGCGTCGCCCTCGCTGAAGGCGACTATTACGAAGGCGTACAGAAGGGTGCTCCTGCTGCTTCCGCCTCCGTCGACACGGTCCGCACCGCCAGCGTCGGCAAGGACCGCGCCCCGGTCGTCCGTCGCCACGACTCCAACAGCCAGATCCCGAATGCTGAAGAAGTCATCGGCCGCGGCGACTATTACGAAGGTGCAGTCCGTCCGAACTAACGGCGGCTGCGAATTTTAAGACATCGAATATCACCGCACGTCAGGTCGCAAACTTTTGCGTGCGGAAACTCTGAAAGGACTATCACAATGACCAGGATCACTTCCGCTCTCGCCGCAGCCCTCATCGCTTCGGCTTCCTTCGCCGGTGCAGCTCTTGCCGAAGGCGACTATTACCAGGGCGTTCAGAAGAGCGCTCCCGCCGCCGCCTCTTCCGTCGATACGACCCGGACCGGCAGCATCGGCGATCGCCCGAACAGCCTGCGCCTCAGCAATGGCGGCCGCGACGACAACCGCGCCACCTTCCTGAACAGCGGCGACTACTACGACGGCATCAGCCGTCCGAACTAATCTCGTTCGGGATCGACCGCCGCGCAAGGACTACAGGCCTCGGATCACAAGGCCCTGGCGCGGCGATCGCAATAGGCAGACGACATGCCGAAAATGAAAATACCAGCCGCGCGAGCGGCTGGTATTCGCAGTTCATTCAAGACACCGATTTGGAAAGACGGGTCGCAATCGTCTTTCCGGTGCGAGGATGGCCGGACTCTGAAACCAGCCATCGCATTCAAGATTAAGTGAAGCTTTCCGGCGAATCAATCACGATCACGCTCATCGGCGTGAGAATTCCCGCATCATTCGCGGCATCTCACGGAATCTTCCTTCGATTTTCCGATTCCGTCCCCGTTTTTCCGAAGAATCCGCAGCAGTTCCGCTTCGCGGCTGTTGGAACGATCCGTCCGTCCAGGGATTTGTACTTGGACGGAGCGATCGCGACATCGCTTCGCAGCATAAAGCTCCATGGAAAGGACAGGAAAAATGAGGACCTATCTGACCTCCGGTATCGCAGCGCTGATCGTTTCAACCGGCTTTGCCGGTGCCGCAGCCGCACAGGATGCGGTCTATTCGAGCCCGGATGCCCTGCCGCAGTCCCCGCCGACCATCCAACAGTCGCGCGGTCAGGACATCGATACCATGTCGACCGGCAGCATCTATCCGAGCACCGGAATGTATCGATACAGCAACAGCACGTCCGGTGACGCCGACCTCGACGGCGGCCACGACACCGGCGATTATTATGACGGCGTTCTGACGCCTCATAACTAAGCATTTGATTCAAGATACCGGCTCCCGCGCAGGTCGCAGCTTTGCTCGGGAGCATTCCTCAAGAGATAAGCCGGCCCACTGGGCCGGCTTTTTTCATGGATTGCCAGCGCCCCCGCTCTGGCTCGGGCTTTCCATTAACCATCCTGAACATCCGATGAACCTCCCCCTCAGGACGCATTCAGCCCCGCGCCTTCATTCTGCCTTCATTGGGATCGGGGAGAAGACCATGTCCGTTCTTGTGCGCCGCTTGACCATCATAACGCTGATCATGACTATCTTCGCACTGGCTTTCGGCGCGCTTGTCGCGGAGCCGGGCCGCAAGGAGCTGCGCGTTCACCTCGGAACGACCGCGCCGTGCTATCATCCCGCCACGCCCGGCTGCGTCGCCGCGCTCTGAGAATTCGTGGATCAACCGCAGGCGGCAGCGCGGCGTCGTTTGATTGTCAACGAGTTCCCATTATAATGGCGCATGAGCACACGAATCTTTTCACTCTCTCCGCTTCCCTTCATCAGCCCGAGCGCGGTCGAGCCGCGTGTGTTCGACAATGCGGTCGAAGCGGTTGATGCGCTGACCGAACTTTACGAGCGCAATACGCGCTTTCTGATCGAGGCTTTCGGCGCGCTTGCCGACGGCGCACCCGTGACCGGCCGCTACCGTGCCTGCTATCCGCAGGTCAGCATCGAGACGACCTCCTTCGGGCACGCCGATTCGCGCCTCTCCTACGGCCATGTGACGGCGCCGGGCATATACACGACCACCATCACCCGGCCGAAGCTCTTCCGGCACTATCTGAAGGAGCAGCTCGATCTCCTGATGCGCAATCACAACGTTCCGGTGACGATTTCGGAATCGACGACGCCGATCCCGCTGCATTTCGCCTTCGGCGAGGGCGCGCATGTGGAAGCGTCGGCTTCGAACGCGCTTGCCGACATCTCCTTGCGCGATCTCTTCGACACGCCGGACCTCAACAATACCGACGACCTGATCGCCAACGGCGAATACGACCAGACGCCCGGCGAGCCCGCACCGCTCGCCCCCTTCACGGCGCAGCGCATCGACTATTCGCTCGCCCGGCTCAGCCACTACACGGCAACCAGCGCGGATCACTTCCAGAACTTCGTGCTCTTCACGAACTACCAGTTCTATATCGACGAATTCGCCGCCTGGGCCCGCGCGCTGATGGCCAAGGGCGGCGACGGCTACACGGCCTTCGTGGAACCCGGCAACATCATCACGCCCGCCGGCTCCGACAAACCTGAGGTGGACGCCGTCGTGCGCCTGCCGCAGATGCCCGCCTACCACCTCAAGAAGAAGGGGCATGCCGGCATCACGCTGGTCAACATCGGCGTCGGCCCGTCGAACGCCAAGACGATCACCGACCATATCGCGGTGCTCCGTCCGCATGCCTGGCTGATGGTCGGCCATTGCGCCGGGCTTCGCAACAGCCAGCGGCTCGGCGACTACGTGCTCGCCCATGCCTATGTGCGCGAAGACCACGTGCTCGACGACGACCTGCCGGTCTGGGTGCCGATCCCGGCGCTCGCCGAAGTGCAGCAGGCGCTGGAAAGCGCGGTCGAGGAAGTCACCGGCTACCAGGGTTTCGAGCTGAAGCGGATCATGCGCACCGGCACGGTCGCGACGATCGACAACCGCAACTGGGAACTGCGCGACCAGCGCGGGCCGGTGAAGCGCCTGTCGCAGTCGCGGGCGATCGCGCTCGACATGGAATCTGCGACGATCGCGGCGAACGGCTTCCGCTTCCGCGTGCCCTACGGAACGCTGCTCTGCGTTTCCGACCGGCCGCTGCATGGCGAACTGAAGCTTCCGGGCATGGCGACGGCCTTCTACCGCAGCCAGGTCAGCCAGCACCTGCAGATCGGCATCCGCGCCGTGCAGAAGCTCGCCGCCATGCCGATCGAAAAGCTGCATTCGCGCAAGCTCAGAAGCTTCTACGAGACGGCGTTTCAGTGACATTGGGATAATTTAGGACTATATTCTTGCGTGTATTGGAGGGTCATATGCGCGCGTCCTTAAATATCGATGATGACCTGTTGAACGAAGCGAAGGAAATTACCGGCTTGCCGACCACGGCAACGGTGGAGGATATCCTTCGTCGACTTGTCACAAACGAACGTCAGCGTCAGGCTCTGAATGAACTGGAAGGCATGGGTTGGGACGGTCCGCATCACAGCCGGCCGACCTTCGAGACTTTGGCGTCCGAATTCCGGGCTTTGACTGCTGATCGCCATCACACGCCTTCAGAAACGCTGATGCGCGAAGGCGCGAGGAACGGTGACGACCTTCGTCATCGACGCCAGTGTCATCATCAAATGGGTGGTTCAGGAAGCGGGAACTCCTGAAGCATTGTCGCTGCTCAAGGGCAGCACGCTGGTCGCCCCGGAGCTGATCCTCACCGAGTGTGCCAATATCCTCTGGAAGAAGACGCGCCGCGGCGAGCTTTCCGCGGCCGAAGCGCATTTTGCCGCGCGGCTCATCGAAAGCTCGGACCTGCAATTGCGGGAAATGCTGCCATTTTTCAAGGCCAGTATCGAACTGACCATGAAGCTCGATCACCCGGCCTATGACTGCATCTACCTGGCACTCGCGTTGAAGGAAAACTTCCGCTTCGTCACCGCCGACGAAAGCCTCGTTCGCAAGCTGCGGCAAAGTCCGGGCGAGAAATATCGGGGCGTTGCGATGCTGCTGGGCGAAACCGTCTTCTAGTCACGCTTCGGCCGCGCCGCGAACAGAGACAGGGCCGTGCCGACGAGCGAGGACACGATCACCAGGAGATGCGTATTGACCGCCGCCTGGCCGAGTTCCCCCAAGGCCCGCCTGCCCGCATCGGCGCCGAAGGCGAGCGCTCCGGCGGTGATGCCGGCCGGATAGGTGCCGACGCCGGCGGGGGCATGCACGGGCAGGACGGACGAAAGCTCGCCGCCCAATGCGCCGCCGAAGCTCGGAGCTATGGAAAGTCCGCCCAGCAGGCCGAGGACCCAGGCCAGCACGGCAATCTTGGTGAACCAGTTGACGAGCGTCGCGCCCCAGGCCCGGGCGAAGCCCCCCGCGTCGAACGGCAGGCCGGCCTCCACCTCGTCCAGGAGCTTCCTCGCCTTCCCCGGCAGCACTTTCGCCGCAAGCCGGAAGGCGCGTCCGCGCAGGGCGAAAGCCAGGGCCGGCAGGAGCAGGAAAAAGAGCCAGAGCGCCCAGGCCCAGAGCTTGCCGGTCTGCAGCGCCAGTCCCGTGCCGGCGGCTGCGAGCAGCGCATGAAGATCGAAGAGCCGCATGACGAGGAGCGCCGAGGTGCCGCGCGCGAGCGGCACGCCGAACTCGCGCCTCATCAGCAGCGGAAAGCTCGCCTCGCCGGTGCGGAACGGCAGCATGACGTTCAAGAGGTTATGAACCTGCACCAACCTGAGCAACGTGCCGAAATGCCCGCCGGTCTCCTTCGGAAAATAGTCGTAGATGCGCCAGGTGCGCAGCACATAGGTGCCGAGAAGCAGGACAAGAGCAATGAGGGCGGACGTCCAGCCGGCGCTGCTCCAGAGCGCCACGACGCCCTGCCATCCCCAGACCCATTGGATGAAGGCGGCGTAGACGGCAATGATCGCAATGGTTCCGAGCGTCATGGCGTGGCGAATTATCCATGCGCGGCGGCTGGCAACCGGATAATTCTTCATATAGTAGGATGCCCCATACGACAGTTTCGGGTGATGTTTCCGACGACGGCAGTCGTGACGGCGCCGTTTCAAGCCCGAGTTTCTAGGAGAAACACAAGGTGCGTACAACAGCAGAGTCGGTCACAAGCCGCATCGAGGCGGCCGAACCGATCGAACTGTCCCTGGTCGTGCCGCTCTTCAACGAAGAAGAAAGCGTCGGACCGCTCATCGAGCGGATATGCTCGGCGATGGCCAAGTATCCAGCCACCTGGGAACTCATCCTCGTCGACGACGGCAGCACGGATGCGACGATCGTCAATGCGAGAAACGCGCTCGACCGCCCCGGCCTCGATCTCAAGATCGTGGCGCTGCAGCGCAATTTCGGCCAGACGGCCGCCATGCAGGCGGGCATCAACCAGGCGCAGGGCCGGCTGATCGCCACCCTCGACGGCGACCTGCAGAACGATCCGAACGACATCCCGACCATGGTCGCGGAACTGGAGCGGCGCGAACTCGACCTGCTTGTCGGCTGGCGCCAGAACCGCCAGGACGGGCTCATCCTCCGGAAAGTGCCGTCCTGGATCGCCAACCGGCTGATCGGCCGCATCACCGGCGTACGCCTGCACGATTACGGCTGCAGCCTGAAGATCTATCGCGGATCGGTCATCAAGCAGGTGAAGCTGATGGGCGAGATGCACCGCTTCATTCCGGCCTGGGTGGCGGGCGTGGTGCCGAGTTCGCGGATCGGCGAAATGCCGGTGACGCATCACGCGCGCCAGCACGGTATTTCCAAATACGGCATTTCCCGCACCTTCCGGGTGATCCTCGATCTCCTGTCGGTGATGTTCTTCATGCGCTTCAAGGCGCGGCCTGGCCATTTCTTCGGTTCGCTCGGACTTGGCCTCGGCGCGCTGTCGGCGATCATCCTCGCCTATCTCTTCGTCGACAAGTTCATCATGGGCAACGACATCGGCACGCGGCCGCTCTTCATGATCGGCGTCATGCTGTTCCTGTCGGCGGTGCAGATGATCACCACCGGCATCGTCGCCGAAATGATCGCCCGAACCTATTATCGCGAAGACACCGCGCTCAGCTATATTGTCAGGGAAGTCTATGAGGGCGATCACGCGCATCAGTGACGCGCTCGCTCGCCGGCCCGGCCTCGTCCTTTGGCTTATCGCGGCCTATTACGTGCTCGCGGTCATCCTGAGGGTGTTGCGTTCGGAGGCGCTGCAGAGCGACGAGGCGGAACAGCTTTTCCAGTCGCAGTTCCTGCTGATGGGATACGGGCGGCAGCCGCCCTTCTACAACTGGCTGCAATACGGCGTCATCCAGCTCATCGGCCCGTCGGTTTTCGCGATCTCGCTCGTCAAGAACCTGCTGCTCTTCCTCTGCTGCGTGATCTACGGAGTGGCGGCCCGGATCGTGCTGAAGGACCGGCGGCTCCCGGCAATCGCCATGCTCGGGGTGGTCGCCATGCCGGCGGTGAGCGTCCTGGCGCAGCGGGATCTCACGCATGCGGTCGCCACGCTGTTCGCCGTCGCGCTGTTCACCTACGCCTTCCTCCGGACGCTGATGCGGCCGAGCCTGGGGAACTACGTGCTGACCGGCCTTGCAGTCGGCATCGGGCTCATCGCCAAGTATAATTTCGTCATCGTGCCCGTAGCGGCGATCCTCGCCATCCTGCCGGAACCGGACCTGCGCAAGCGCATCTTCGACTGGCGGCTGATCCCGGCGCTATTGGTCGCCGCCGCCATCTGCCTGCCGCACGGGCTCTGGGTGCTCGGCAACCTCACGGAGGCGACGGCCGGCACGATCAAGGCGATGCGCAGGGATGCCTCGGGCAACGTGGTCCTCGACGGACTTTCCGGTATCGGCACGCTGATCATGGCCGCCCTCGATGGCGGGCTTCCCGTCCTCGGCTTTTTCCTTCTCGCTTTCCGCCGCCCGCTCATCGACGCCTGGCGGGCCGAGAATCAGTGGACGCGGGTCACCGGCCGTACCATGGTCTTCTGCCTGGTCGGGGTCGGGATCATCGGGCTCGGCTTCGGCGCCACCAGTATCAGCCAGAAATGGCTCTCGCCGTTTCTCCTGCTGCTGCCGCTCTATCTCTGCCTGAAGCTCGATGCCGCCGGCGCCGACAAGAGCCGCAGCGTGCCGCGGCTCTTCTTTCCCGTCGCGGCCCTGGCGCTCGGCTTCGTGGTCTATCTCGCGCTCGCCAATGTGGTTGGCCCGCGCTTCGGCGACTACGGAAAGGAGAACCTTCCGGCCGGTCCCTTCATCAGACAGGTCCTGGCGGAACAGCCCGGCGTGAAACCGGCCTATGTGATCGTCTCCGATCAGTTCCTCGCCGCCAGCGCTCGGCTGGAACTGCCGGATGCGCGCGTGCTGCTGCCGAGTTTCGAACAGACGCCTCCTCCCGACGGGACAGAGAAGGCCCGGCCGGGACTCGTCATCTGGTCAACCCCGGGGGATGCCGGAATTCCGGCCCATCTCAAGGCTTACCTCACCGAGCAGGGAATCCTGCCGGACAATCTCGTGCCTCGAACGATATCCGTGCCCTATCTTTTTTCCGGTGGCCGACGCAGCGTGCCTTTCGGCTATGCCTGGGTGAACGGAACACCGCCTTGACCGAGAAAGCCCAACCCGATTCCGGAGAGAACAGGTGCGACTAGAACACGCGGAGACGGCAAAAGAAGGCACAGCTTCCGGTCGCCATGTCCTGCTGATCGTGCTCGCGGTCTATTTCGCCGTGAACGTCATCGTCAGGCTGTCGATCCCGCACGCGCTGGAGCTTGACGAAGCAGAGCAAAGCTATTTCTCCCAATGGCTTCTGGCGGGATACAGTTCGCAGCCGCCGTTCTACAACTGGCTGCAATATGCCGTCGTACAGGTTTTCGGCCTGTCGCTCGCCACGCTTTCGCTGCTCAAGAACCTGCTGCTCTTCGGTTCCTATCTCTTCTACTTTCTGGCGGCGCGCCAGGTCCTGCGCGACAGGCAGCTTGCCGTCGTTGCAACCCTCGGCCTGCTGACCATTCCGCAAGTCGCGTTCGAGGCGCAACGCGATCTGAGCCACACGGTCGCGACCATCTTCGCCGCCTCGCTGTTTCTCTATGCCCTCTTCCGGACGCTCAACCGCCCCTCGATCGGTTCCTTCATCCTGCTCGGCCTCGCGACCGGCATCGGCGGGATCGCCAAATACAATTTCATCGTACTGCCCGCCGCGGCCTTCCTGGCGGTGGCGAGCGATCCGGACTTCCGTCGGCGCCTGCTCGACTGGCGGCTCCTGCTCGCGGGCGGCGTAGCGCTCCTGATCGTCTCCCCGCACGCGCTCTGGCTCGTCGATCATTTCGACGCGACCAGCGGCCATACGATGCGCAAGCTGCTTGGCGACGATACCAACTTCATCCTCGCGATCTTCGAAGGCCTCGGTTCGCTTGCGCTTGCCGTGCTGGGCTTCGGCGCGCTGACGGTAATCATCTTCGCCGCTGTCTATCGCGAACGGTTGCGCGACGTGATCCGGGCCCGAAACGACCGGACGCGGCTCCTCGGCCGGATCCTCATCTTCTCGCTCGGCTTCATCGTCCTGCTGATCCTTTTCGCGGGCGTCGAAAGGGTGCGGGACCGGTGGCTGACGCCGATCCTCCTCGTGCTGCCGCTTTATCTGACGGTGAAGATCGACGCCGCGGCGATCGACCTGCAGCCGGGCCTGAAGCGGATGTGGGGCGTGGCGCTCGTCATCATGGTGCTGATCCCGTCGATCCTCTTCGGCCGCTTCGCCGCTGCCCCGATCACGGGGAAATATCAATATTCCCATCATCCGTTTCAGGCGTTTTCGGACGAAATCCGGCCGCTCACCGCTTCCGCACCGACCCTGATCGTCGCGTCCGACGGGCAACTCGCCGGAAACCTGCGGTTCAATCTGCCCTCGACCCCGGTCAGGACGACCTCCACGCCCACAGGTATCCACGCGCTGCCGATGCCGCCCTACCAGCGCATCCTGTTCGTCTGGCGGAATTCCGACGGCAGCATGCCGTCCGGCTTCCCGGAGAAATTCACGCAATATCTGCAGGAGCGCGGTATCGCCGGCATTGTGCCGCAAGCCCGGATCGCCGCCCTTCCCTATAATTACGGGCGGCCGGACGACCGGTACCGGTTCGCCTATGCGGTGGTGGACGTCGCACCATAGAGCGGGCTTATCGCTCACGGTTTCGGCCTCTGATTGTGCCACCGATTCTTATCGGCTACGAACGAGGTCCCGCAACCCTTCGGAAGACTTGCCGATGGCCGTTCCCACGTCCGCAGAGAAGACCGCCCCGCCCCATATCGAACTTCTGCTCGTCGGCATGAACGGCGACCTGCGCGGCAAGCGCATCCCGATCGGCAAGGAGAAGAAGGTCTGGGAGGGCGCCGTGCGGCTGCCCACCTCCACGCAATCGCTCGACATCTGGGGCGACGACAACGACGATATCACGGGCCTGTCGCTGACGATCGGCGACCCGGACGGGGTCTGCATTCCCGACAGGCGCAGTCTCGTGCCGATGCCCTGGGCGCCGGAGGGATCGAGCCAGGTGCTTTCCACCATGCACGAGCTCACCGGCGAGCCGAGCTTCATGGACCCGCGCGGCATTCTGGCCGCCATGCTGAAGCGCTACGACGAGCGCGGGCTGACGCCTGTGGTGGCGACGGAGCTCGAATTCTACGTGGTGCAGGACGACTGGCGCGAAACGGGAAAACCGCGTCCGCCGGAACGGCTGACGTATCGCGGCGAGCCGAACGGTTTCCAGCTCTACGACATGAGCGCCGTCGATGCGCTCGACGAATACCTGCAGACGGTGCGCGCCTGGGCGAGCGCGCAGGGCCTGCCGGCGGATGCGACGACCGCCGAATTCGGTCCCGGGCAGTTCGAAATCAACCTGCTTCACCGCGCCGACGCGCTGGCGGCGGCCGACGATTGCATCTATCTCAAACGCATCGCCGAGCAGGCCGCGAAACGGCACGGGCTGAAATCCACCTGCATGGCGAAACCCTATGCGGACCAGGCGGGCTCCGGCCTGCACGTGCATGCAAGCGTCATCGACCGCGACGGCAACAACGTGCTCGACGCGAAGGGGGGCTATCCGGTGCGGCTCAAATCCGTCTCTGCCGGCCTGCTGAACACGATGCGCGACGCGCAACTGATCTTCGCGCCCTTCGCCAACTCCTACCGCCGCTTCCAGCCGGGCTCCTTCGCCCCCGTCGATATCGACTGGGGTTTCGGCCATCGCGGGACTGCGGTGCGCATCCCCGATGCCAATGGGCCTGCCGCCCGCATCGAGCACCGCGTCGCCGGGGCGGACGCCAATCCATACCTGCTCTTGACCGCCATCCTCGGCGGCATGCTTCCGGGTCTCGACGGGACGCTTGATCCCGGCCCGGCGACCGAGCCTGGCAAGGAACCGCCGGCCGGCACCAAAAAGCTGACGCACGACTTCCTGACTGCGGTCGAGGACTTTGCCGCCTCTCCCTTCATCAGGGATATCTTCGGGGAACGCTATCAGAAGCTCTATGGCAACACCAAGCGCAAGGAGGCGATCATTTACCTGCGCACGGTCAGCGACTTCGACTATCAGACCTATCTGCCGAGGGTTTGACGTTAGCAGATCAGTCGCGGCTATTTCTTCATCCAGGGGCTGTATTTGACGTTGTCGATGTCGAGGAACATCGGCGGATCGGAGAAGCTGAAAGCCGTGGTCCAGGCGGACTTGTACTCCGCGAACGCCGACCGGACCTCATTCAAAGCCGTATCGTCACCCGTCTTGTGGGCGAAATTCTCTTCGTCGCTGAGCGCCTTCGTCAGCTCGCGGTAGGTGCTGTTGCCCTCGCTGTCGGGGACGAAGATGACAAGACCCGGCCTGTCTTTGAACTTGAACGCCATCTCGAACTCATCATCGGTGAACCGTTCGCGATTGCGAGCCACCATCTGGGTCAGCACGAGGGCGTAGAGGTCCTCCTTGCCGATACCGCCATGGGCTTCCTGCTGCTGCTTCACCATCTGCATGAATTCCCAGCCCTTCTCGGCGATCAGCGCCTTCAGGGTATCCTTGACGGTTGGATCGCTGACCGCGAACTTGTCGGAATCGATGAATTCAGCAGCGTCGGCGGCGAGCTGGCTCTTCGCGTCCATCTCCACGAAGGCGAGGCTGACGGCAAAAGCCGCCTTGACCGCTTCCTTCGACGGCTCGCCGGAAATGCCGTTCGCCACCTTGACGAGATCGGGCTTCGTTTCCTGCTCCTTGCCCTCTTCGGCAGTCGCGGCGGCCTGAGCGGCCGGCTGCTGCAGGATCAGCAGGGCTGCGGGTTCGGTTGCGGAGATGGAAGTCATGCCGGTCCTCATCCGCGACACCTATCCCTTCATGGGCGTTGCCGCGATTTGCCAGACCTCTCATGGCCGGAGAAGCGAATGATTCTGTCGAGGATTGAAAATTAGAATCCAAGTCACAAACAAAGTGTGAACCGGCAAATGCAAGAGATCGCCGAAACCCGCCTTCGTCCCGCCGCTGCGACATAGGGCTGCAGTTCCGGCGATCGCGGTTTTGAGGAACTTTTTTCAACCTATCTTAAATTCAAGGAGCCTAAAAAGCCGGATATCTGATGTCTTGCGGCACCCCCGATGCGTATCGTTATCGCCAAGTCACTTCTGACGGGCCTGTTATCCCTGCTGGCTTCGCTCGCCATATCGTTCACCTTCGTTCCCATGCTGGGCGGAGAAGTTGCCGGGGCAGGCCTGGTCATGACCATCGTCTGTCCGCTTGCCATCTCCATTCCGGCCTCGGCCGTGCATTTCTGGCAGACGGAGAGGGTCAAGCGCGCGGAGGCGACCGCCTCGGACGCTCTGAGGAAACTGGCGATCGCCTATGAAGAGCTCCGCCTGCAGTCCCGTCGGGACAGCCTGACCGGCATATTGAACCGGGGGGCCTTCCTGGAGGAACTGGAGGCCTTCAGCCGCAAAGGTGTCACGGGTGCGCTGATCTTCCTCGACCTCGACCATTTCAAATCGATCAACGACCGCTACGGCCATGCGACGGGCGACGAGGCGCTTCGCCGGACGGGGCAGATGCTTGCCGCCTATCGAGGGCGGTTCGACATAGCGGGCCGTCTCGGGGGCGAAGAGTTCGCACTCTTTCAAGGCGGCCTGCCGATCCATGAAATGGCGAGGCGATGCGAGGAAATCCGCACGCTCATCGAGCATATGGATCTGCGCTCCGCCTCAGGGGGTGTCGTCCCGGTTTCGGCAAGCATAGGCGCCTTTCACTGCGGCTCGGGCTTCGATCCTCACGAAAGCCTCAGGGCAGCCGACGCCAACCTCTACGAAGCCAAGGCAGGCGGCCGGAACCGGGTCGTCTCGTCCACCTGAAGGAAAGGCTGCATGGCGGCCGGCATCAGAAGCTCAAATCCCGCTGCCGTCCTGCTCGATCTCCTCCCGCTGCTGCGGCTCGTTGACCAGCACCTTCAACTCGCCGGCATGGATCTTCAAGAGCACGTCGCGGTCCATCGGCAGGAGTTCGCCATCGATGACGCAGCGGATATCGTGCCGCTCGCGCGGGAAATGCAGCTCCACCTCGGTCGCCGTCATGGCCGTGACGGAAGGGTTTTCCTTCAGCCGCCCGCGCAGGATATCCAAAGCCAGTTTCGCGACGCCCGCGGGCTTCAGCGGATCGGCGATATAGAAGCCGAGATGGCCGCGGGTCAGGCTGTCGGCATACATCAAGGGATCGGGGCCGAACTCGTTGTTGGATACGGAGATCGCCGAGACCTTGCGGTGCCCGACCTTGCCCTCCGCCTTGAACTCCACCTCGAATTCGGGCGGATTGAACATCACGCCGATGGCCGCCCGCGTGCTCGCGCGGATCTTGCCCAGCCGCGAGGCGAAGGTCATGGAATTGCGGTACCGGACCAGGCGGGCGTGCATGCCGGCGGAAAACTGGTGCACGAAGCTTCTGCCGTTGGCGCTGGCGATATCGATGTTCTCCGGCGTGGCGGACGCCAGCGCATCCAGCACCTGCCAGATGTCGAGCGGCAGCTTCAGCGAACGGGCGAAGAGGTTCATCGTGCCCGCCGGCACGACGCCCAGCGCAATGCCGCTCTTCCAGGCGATGCCCGCCGCAGCGGAGATCGTGCCGTCGCCGCCGCCGGCGATGAGGCCCTCGACGCCGCTCGTCGCAGCACCCTTCTCCATGGTTTCCACCACCTGGTCGCCGGAGACCACATGGCATTCGATCTCATGTCCTCGCGCCCTGAAAGCCTCCACGGCGCGGGCGCAATAGGCATCCATGTCGGTGGTTCTGAAGGTCCCGCCATCGCGGTTGAAAACGGCAAACAGGTTCATCGCATAAGGGCTCTGGCGCGGATCGGCGCGGGACAACGGTTCATCCGAGAAATGGTTGCGGCCAACGGTTTTATCAACAGCGCTCCGATCGCATCCGCCCGCACACACAATCCCGTGAAATGCGGGAGGGGTCTACCGCAACGCACAATCACATGCTAATCTTCCCTTCAGGTCATTTCGATGGCCGCTCACCTCCAGAGCGGGTGGATGTCTCCCACATCTTGCCCGCGTCTTTTTTCTGTTGATTTCAAGCCATGACCGATTCCGCCGCTCCCTTCGCTTCCGCACGTGACCGTTCGGAAACGCAAGTCCTCGAAAGTGCTCCCGCCCTCTCCCGGCTCGCCGTCATCCTTATCGAGATTGCGCTGGCGGTCGGCGGCTTCGGCATCGGCACCGGCGAATTCGCGATCATGGGCCTGCTTCCGGACGTGGCATCGACCTATGACGTCAGCATTCCGACGGCTGGATACGTCATCAGCGCCTATGCGCTCGGCGTCGTGGTGGGAGCGCCGATCATCGCGGTGCTTTCGGCCCGCATGCCGCGCCGGACCTTGCTTCTCTGCCTGATGGGCCTCTTCGCAATCGGCAATATCCTGAGCGCCGTCGCTCCGGATTTCTGGAGCTTCACCCTCCTTCGCTTCATCACCGGCCTGCCGCACGGCGCTTATTTCGGGGTAGCGGCGCTGGTCGCCGCGTCCATGGTGCCGCTCGACAAGCGCGCCCGGGCCGTCGGCCGCGTCATGCTGGGGCTCACCGTCGCCACGCTCATCGGCACGCCGATCGCCACCTTCATGGGCCAGATGCTGAACTGGCGCGCCGCCTTCTTCCTGGTCGGCGGCATCGGCGCCGTCACCGTGGCGCTCCTCTGGTATTTCCAGCCGCGCGACAAGGTACGGGAAGGGGCGAGCATCTGGCGCGAGCTCAGCGCCTTCGGCCGCGGACAGGTATGGCTGACGCTCGGGATCGCCGCCGTCGGCTTCGGCGGCATGTTCTCGGTCTTCAGCTATATCGCCTCGACGACCACCGTGACGGCGGGGATGCCGGTCGCCATGGTCTCGATCGTGCTGGCGCTGTTCGGCATCGGCATGAATGTCGGCAATATCCTGGGCTCGCGCCTCGCGGACGTGTCGCTGAAGGGCACGATCGGCGGCGTGATGGTGTTCAACATCGTCGTCATGGGCATTTTCGGCCTCTTCGCGCAGTATCCGATCGTGCTCGGCGTCTGCGTCTTCCTGATCGGCTGCGGCTTCGCCGCGGGTCCCGCTCTACAGACACGGCTGATGGACGTCGCGGCGGATGCGCAGACGCTCGCCGCCGCCTCCAATCATTCGGCCTTCAACATCGCCAATGCGCTCGGCGCCTGGCTCGGCGGCCTGGTGATCACCTGGGGCTGGGGCTTTTCGGCCACCGGCTATGTCGGCTCGTTCCTGTCGCTGCTCGGGCTCGGCGTCTTCTTCGCCTCTGTCCTGCTCGAAAAGAAGCGCGGGCCGGCGTGACGGTCAGGCCGCTTTGGAGGCAGCCTTTCCTTCCGGCATGACCACGTATTTGCGGCCGTTCTCGCAGACGACGTGCTCCTTGCCCCACACGCGCAGTGCGTCGACGACCGGTTCCAGGCTCAATCCAAGCGGCGTCAGCTTATAATCGACGCGCGGCGGCACGACCGGAAACACGGTGCGCTCCAAGAGCTCCGCTTCCTCCAGTTCTCTGAGCTGTTTCGTCAGCATGCGCTGCGTCACCGACGGAATGCGGCGGCGAAGCTCGTTGAAGCGCAGGGTCCCCTCCTGGAGCAGGTGATAGAGGATCACGCCCTTCCATTTTCCGTCGAGGAAGTTCAGCGTCGATTCCACCGGACAGCCGGGAAAATTGCCGGTCAGCTTGGCGCGCGGTTTCGACATGGGCAGCGTCCTTTCACAGTATACTTTTCGACACTATAGGCCAAAAATGTGCATTCTTGCGCTCGCGGAACATACGCGCCATCTAGTCTCCACGCAATGTAAACAGCAGGAACCAAGGAGACATCCATGCGCGCCGTCGGCTTCAACACGCCCCAGCCCATCAGTGCCGAAACCTCGCTGCTCGATATCGAGCTGCCCGTTCCGGAGGCAAAGGGGCGCGACCTGCTCGTCGAGATCCGGGCGGTTTCGGTCAACCCCGTCGATACGAAAGTGCGCGCCTCCGCCGCCGTCGAACCGGGCGAACATCGCATCCTCGGTTATGACGCGGCCGGCGTGGTGAAGGCGGTCGGCCCGGACGTCAAGCTCTTCAAGCCGGGCGACGAGGTTTACTACGCCGGCGCGATCAACCGGCCGGGCACCAATGCGGAATTCCATCTGGTGGACGAGCGTATCGTGGGCTTCAAGCCGAAAACCCTGAGCTTCGAAGAGGCCGCCGCCCTGCCGCTCACTGCGATCACCGCCTACGAGACGCTGTTCCACCGCATGAAGGTGCAGGACAAGGTGGCCGGCGCGTGGAATGCCGTGCTCGTCATCGGCGGCGCCGGCGGCGTCGGCTCGATCGCCATCCAACTGCTCCGCGAACTTTCCGACGTCACCGTCATCGGCACCGGTTCGCGGCCGGAAACCCGAGCCTGGATCAGGGAACTCGGCGCCCATCACGTCATCGACCATTCGAAACCGATGGCGAAACAGCTCGCCGAAATGGCGATCGGCGCGCCGGCCTTCGTCTTCTCGACGACCCAGACGGAGCAGCATGTCGACGATATCCTCGAACTGATCGCGCCGCAGGGCCGTTTCGCGCTGATCGACGACCCCAAGGCGCCGATGGATCTGCGCCCGTTCAAGCGCAAGACGTTGTCGATCCACTGGGAGATGATGTTCGCCCGGCCCGTCTGGCAGACCGCCGACATGATCGAACAGCACAAGCTCCTCAACCACGTCGCCGAACTGGTGGATGCGAAGAAAATCCGCACGACGCTGTCCGAGACGCTGGGCACGATCAACGCGGCGAACCTCAAGAAGGCGCATGCGACGATCGAAAGCGGCCGCACCAAGGGCAAGATCGTGCTCTCCGGCTTCTGACGCCGCCCATGTTGCCGAAAAACCTCCATTTTCGCGAAATGGGTGCATCCGGCCTCGCCGCACCTTATCGATGAACCTGCGATCCTCTATAGATTGCGGGGTATCGAAAGGGGGAATTCATGGCAAGCGTTCAGACAAACAGTTTCGGAAATCCGGTTTCGGCAATCACGGGCGCGACGTGGTTCGGCTATCTCGCCCGCATCGTGCTCACCTTCATGTTCTGGGGAAGCGGGCTCTCGAAAATCATCGACTTCCAGGCCGGCGTCGGAGAAATGGCGCATTTCGGGCTGGAGCCGGCGGCGCTCTTCAACATCGCGACGATCGTCACGCAGCTGGTGGGCTCGGCGCTGATCATCCTCAACCGCTGGACCTGGCTGGGTGCCGGCGCGCTCGCCGTCTTCACGGCGCTCACGATTCCCATCGCCCATAATTTCTGGGCGATGGAGGAACCGTTCAAGACGATGGAATTCCATGTGGCGATGGAGCACATCACCGTCATCGGCGCATTGATGGTGGTCGCCTGGAAATCGCGGTGATCACGGGGCTGCCGCCGAGGCGGCCCGATCTCACGCAATCGCCTGGATGACGACGACCCGCGCGCCGACCTTGACGCGCTCGTAAAGGTCGATGACGTCGTGGTTCATCATGCGGATGCAGCCGCTCGACATGGCGAGCCCGATCGATTCCGGCTGGTTGGTGCCGTGAATGCGGAAATGCGTGTCGTTGCCGTTGCGGTAAAGATAGATGGCGCGCGCGCCGAGCGGATTGTTCGGGCCGCCCGGCAGGCCGCCGGCAAGCTTGCGGTAACGCTCCTCGCGGCGCTGCATGTTGAGCGTCGGGGTCCAGCTCGGCCATTCCGCCTTGCGTCCGACATAGGCACTGCCCGCAAGCGCGAGGCCGGCACGGCCGACACCGACGCCGTAACGGATCGCCCGCCCCTCGCCGAGGACGTAGTAGGCGCGGCGGGACGGCGTATCGACGACCACGGTGCCCGCAGGATGCGGCGTCGCATAGGCCACCTCCGTGCGGCGCAGTTCCGGCTTGATCGTGTCGATCGGCACGGCCTTCAACGGAAACTCTTCATTCGGCAAAGCCGCATAATTCGTCTGTGCAGGAATTGTGGAAGCGCAGCCCGCGAGCATGAGCGGAAGGCCTGCCAGAAAGCCGCGACGGGAAATCGACATGAATGTGTCCTTGCTGCGTCAGGAAGATGACGCCGAAATTAGGAAGATTATGGTTAATGAAGTGCTAAACCGGGGGCGCCGGGGTTGATCACGAACGTGTCAGCGGCAGGTCGCGATGGCGGAGCAACGCATTGAATGGCGCATCATCTGATGCTATTTTTGATGCAGCCAAAGGAGACCCAGCAATGAGAACCACGGTCACTCTCGACGACGAGCTCATTGCCCGCGCTGAGGAAGTTACGGGCATCACGGAGAAATCCGTGCTTTTGAAAAAAGCTCTGACGTTGCTAATCCAGCACGAGGCCGCTCAGCGGCTTATCAAGCTTGGTGGAAGTGCACCAGACTTAGAGGCTCCGCCAAGGCGCCGGTGGAATCTCGACGGCACCTGGGGCGGCTCAGACTGGGACAAATCCGAATGATCCTGCTCGACACGTCGATCTGGATCGATCATCTTCGAAAGAGCGAAGAGCATGTCGAATTTCTGCTGAAACGACAACAGATTCTCGTTCATCCCTTCGTGCTTGGGGAGGTGGCTCTTGGCTCGATGCCACACTATGATCTTGTTCTTCAATCGCTCTCTGAATTGCCGCAGGCCATAGTCGCCAACAATCTTGAGGTTCTTCAGCTCATAAAACGGCATTCGTTGATGGGAAGCGGCATCGGTTACGTCGATGCGCATCTATTGGCTTCGGCCAGATTGACGGACGGTACCCGGCTGCTAACCCGCGACCAGCGCCTCGCGCGGATCGCGATGGCGCTGGGCGTAGACCATTCCGAATAGGCAATTCACATATTCTGATACACCGGCCCCTCGCCGCCCTGGGGCGGGACCCAGTTGATGTTCTGGTTGGGGTCCTTGATGTCGCAGGTCTTGCAGTGGACGCAGTTCTGGGCGTTGATGACGAAAGTCGGCTCGCCGTCCTTCTCCACCCATTCGTAGACGCCCGCCGGACAGTAGCGCGCCGAAGGCCCGCCATAGACGTCGAGCTCGGAGCGCTTCTGCAACTCCATGTCCTTCACCTTGAGGTGGACCGGCTGGTCCTCCTCGTGGTTCGTGTTGGAGAGAAACACCGAGGAGAGCCGGTCGAAGGTCAGCACCCCGTCCGGCTTCGGATAGTCGATCTTCTTGTGATCGGCCGCCGGCTCCAGGCTTGCCGCGTCCGTCTTGCCGTGACCCAATGTGCCGAACAGTGAGAAGCCGAAGAGCTGGTTCGTCCACATGTCCAGCCCGCCGAGCCCGATGCCGACCAGCGTGCCGAACCGCGACCAGAGCGGCTTGACGTTCCTCACCCGCTTCAGGTCCTTGCCGATCGGAGTCTGCCGCCATTCGTTCTCGATCTCGACGACCTCGTCATTGGCGCGGCCGGCGGCGATCGCCGCGGCGATCTTGTCGGCCGCCAGCATGCCGGAGAGAACCGCATTGTGGCTCCCCTTGATGCGCGGCACGTTGACGAGACCGGCCGAGCAGCCGATCAGCGCGCCGCCGGGGAAGGACATTTTCGGCACCGACTGGTAGCCGCCTTCGGTGATGGCGCGGGCGCCGTAGGAGAGCCGCTTGCCACCCTCGAACGTGCCGCGGATCGCCGGATGGGTCTTGAAGCGCTGGAATTCCTCGAACGGATAAAGATAGGGGTTCTTGTAATTCAGGTGCACCACGAAGCCGACGGCGACGAGATTGTCCTCCAGGTGATAGAGGAAGGAGCCGCCGCCGGTGGACATTCCGAGCGGCCAGCCGAAGGAGTGCTGCACCAGGCCGGGCCGGTGGTTCTCCGGCTTCACCTGCCAGAGCTCCTTGAGGCCGATGCCGTATTTCTGCGGCTCGCGGCCCTCCTGCAGGCCGAAGCGCAGGATGAGCTGCTTGGCGAGCGAACCGCGCACGCCCTCGCCGATCAGCACATACTTGCCGTGCAGTTCCATGCCGCGGGTATAGTTCGGACCGGGTTCGCCGTTCTTCTCGATGCCCATGTCGCCGGTCGCAACGCCGATGACCGCGCCCTCTTCATTGTAGAGCACTTCGGTCGCGGCAAAGCCCGGATAGATCTCGACGCCGAGGCCTTCCGCCTTTTCGGCGAGCCAGCGACAGACGTTTCCAAGCGAGACGATGTAGTTGCCGTGATTGTTCATCAAAGGCGGCATCATGACGTTCGGCAGGCGGACCGAGCCGGCAGGGCCTAAAAAGAGGAAATGATCGTCGGTCACCGGCGTCTTGAAGGGATGGTCCTCCTCCTCCCGCCAGCCGGGCAGAAGCGCGTCGATGCCGACCGGATCGACCACCGCACCGGAGAGAATATGCGCGCCGACTTCCGAACCCTTTTCGAGCACGACCACGGTCAAATCCGGGTTGACCTGCTTCAGCCGGATCGCGGCAGACAAGCCCGCCGGCCCGGCCCCCACGATCACCACGTCGAATTCCATGCTCTCCCGTTCGGGAAGGTCCTGTCCGTTCATGTCCAACTCCGCTCGCCGGCCCCTCCCGGCTGTTATTCAGGCGATCTGTCTTGGCAAAAGCCATTCCACTTGTCGAGGCGGGAAAACGCCTTCCGCCTTGCCATTCGCGCAAAACGGTTTTCCGTCCCCTCATATTACTTTTACGTTCACGTCAATTATAGAAACCGAACCGGAGAAAGCAAGTTCGGCCTTTCGCCCCGGTCTGTCGCTGTTATAAAGGCGGGACATCGACGACAGGAATTCGGAAGGAACAGCATCATGGATCTCGGCATCACCGGCAAACGCGCCCTCGTGCTCGCCTCGTCGCGCGGCCTCGGCCTCGGCATCGCCAAGGCGCTTGCGGCCGAAGGCGCGAACGTTCTCCTCGTCGGCCGCTCCGGCGACAGGCTGACGGAAAACTGCAAGGCGATCAACGCCGAAGGCAAGGGCAAGGCCGACTGGGTGTGGGGCGATCTTGGCGAGGACAATTTCGTCGAATCCATGGTGAATGCGGTCAAGGAGAGGCTCGGCGGCATCGACATTCTCGTCAACAATACCGGCGGCCCGACGCCCGGCACGACCGAGGACATGACCGCCGACAAGCTCGACAGTTTCTTCCAGTCCATGGTGCTGCGCGTCATCGGTCTCACCAATGCCCTGCTGCCGCAGATGAAGCAGCAAGGTTTCGGCCGCATCCTGACCGTTGCCTCCTCCGGCGTGGTCGAGCCGATCACCAATCTTGCGCTTTCCAACACGCTGCGCTCGGCGCTGGTCGGCTGGAACAAGACGCTTGCCGCAGAGGTCGCGGGCTTCGGCATCACCGCCAACATGCTGCTGCCCGGCCGCATCCATACCGACCGCATCGACGAGCTCGACGGGGCGAACGCCAAGCGCAGCGGCAAATCGCTCGAAGAGATTCGCGCCGCCTCGCTGAAAACCATCCCCGCAGGGCGGCTCGGCAAGGTGGAGGAGTTCGCGGCCGCGGGCGCCTTCCTCTGCTCAGGGCCTGCAAGCTACGTCACCGGCACGATGCTGCGGGTCGACGGCGGGGCCTCGCGCTCGATCTGAACTCCCGCCGCTAAACATCGATTCAAATTGAGCGACCGCCGTTGGCGGTCTCTCAATGCCCCTGTCATAAAAGGTAAGCCGGCCCTCATCAAGGATCGCCGGCATGATCGAAAGCGCTCCCGGGGCCGTCGAGGATTCCGACCCGGACATTTTCTCCTCCGCGCCGCCCGCACCGGTCTCCGCTGCCACGGCGATCGCCGAGATGCTTGCGATCGAGGAAATGCCGTCGCTCGACGGCGGCAGCCCGGCGGCGCGGCCCGCAGTTGCCAAGTCGACAAGTATGCATGCGAGGGCCTTGGGCGCCGTCGAGGATGCGGTCGTCTCCAACCTGCTCGGCAACGTCTCGCCTTTGAGCCGCATCGCCGGCTTCACTCTGTCCGAACACGAGGAACCGGCGCCAGGGCCGCTGATCCAGCGCTATTACGAAGACGTCTGAGTGCGGCCCGAAATCACGCGAATGCGTCTCGCGGCACGCCCGGCCAAGGCTTATGGTTCCGGGAGCTTCCTCACCTCCTCGGAGATTTCCCATGAAATTCGCAAGACTGGTGCTTTCGGTGATCGGCATCCTGCTCGTCGTTATCGGCCTTCTGTGGATCGGCCAGGGCAGCGGCGTCTTTCCCTATCCGGCGACGAGCTTCATGATCGACCAGACGCCCTGGATCATCAACGGCGCGATCGCCGCCGTCGCCGGGCTCCTCGTCACATGGGGCGCACGGCGGTTTCTCCGATAGCGGCATACGGGGTGGAGCAGCGCAGCCGAGGCGCGAGAAAGATTAACTCCAGTTCATCCAACTCCTTCATTGCTAACATTTAATCCACTTTCACCGGCTCGTGAGCAGCGCAGACGGAATCGGTCTTTTTTGCGCCGCAATATGGGCAGCTCGATGGGTCGATATCATCGGGCAACCAAAGGCAGACGGTGACCTCATGAAGAAGATCCGGGTTTTTGCGGGCGTGCTTATCGTCGCTGGCATTGCGGGCTGGGAATACCGCGATCGGCTACCATTCCTTTCATCCTTCATACAGCAGACTTCCGCCGATACCGGCGACGGTCATTCGCAGGGCCAGCCGCAACGGCACGGCGGAGGCGGTCCGCCGCCTACCGTCAAGACGGTCGCCGCGAGGCGCGCCGCCCTGCCGATGGACGTCACCGCCGCGGGTTCGGCCGATGCCGACGAGAACACCACGATCGCCGCGCAGGAACAGGGCCTCGTCGTCAGCATTACGGCGACCGACGGCGCATCCGTAAAGGCCGGCGACCTGATCGCCAAGCTCGACGATCGCACCGCAAAAGCCGCGCTCGCCAAGGATCAGGCGCTGCTCGTGCGCGACGAGGCGACGCTGACGCAAGCGGAAAGCGCGCTCGCCCGCGCCGACGACCTCGTCCGGCGCAATGCCGGCACGCAGCAGGCCGACGACGAGGCGCGCGCCGCCCGCGACACGGCGGCCGCCACGGTCGACGCAGACAAGGCCGCGATCGCTGCCGATCAGGTGGCGGTGGAGAATACCGACATCCGCGCCCCTTTCGACGGAAGGCTGGGCGATATCGCGATCAGCCTCGGCGCTTATGTGAGCGGAGGAACCGCGATCGTGACGATCGAGAAATACGACCCGATCTATGTGCAGTTCCATCTGCCCGAAGCTTATCTCGGCGAGCTCAAACAGGGTTTCGGCGCTGCTTCCATCGCGGTCGATGCGGTGCCCCAAAGCGGCGGAACGGCGGCCAAGGGAACCCTGACTTTCTTCGACAACACGGTCGATCCGGCTTCCGGCACGATCCTTGCCAAGGCGAAATTCGACAATCCTTCCGGCGGGCTCTGGCCGGGACAATCGCTGAACGTCACCGTGCATTTCGAGAGCGGCCGGAAGGATGTGGTCGTGCCGACGGTGGCCGTCAATCCGGGCGTCGATACTCCGTTCGTCTATGCCGTCGGCGACGACAAGAAGGTGCACGTGACGCCGGTGAAGGTGGCACGTTCCAGCGGCCCCGACACGGCGATCGCGAGCGGCCTTTCCGAAGGCACGCATGTGGTCGTGGAAGGCCAGGTGCAGCTCACCGACGGCGCGGCCGTGACGGAGCAGTTCGGCGGAACGCCGGCCAACGAGACCGCCTCCGCAAGCGGCGACGACCGGCCGGTGGACGTGGGAGAAGCGCAATGATGATCCCGCAATTCTGCATCCGCCGGCCTGTCGCCACCACGCTGCTTGCGATCGGCGCCGTACTCGCCGGCCTTGCCGGCTACCAGTTGCTGCCGGTCGCCGCCCTGCCGCAGGTGGATTTCCCGACGATCAACGTCTCCGCCCAGCTCACCGGCGCCTCGCCGCAGACCATGGCGACCGCGGTTTCGACGCCGCTCATCAAGCAGTTCGAGACGATCCCCGGCATCAGCGAGATCAGCGCCACGAATTCGCTCGGCAATACCTCGATCGTGCTGCAGTTCGACCTCAACCGGAACATAGACGCGGCCGCGGCCGACGTGCAGGCGGCGATCTCGCACGCGACACGGCAGCTGCCGGACAACATGACGACGCCGCCGAGCTATCGCAAGACCAACCCGGCCGATGCGCCGGTGCTGCTGCTTGCGGTCAAAAGCGACACGCTGCCGCGCAGCAAGGTCGACGAGATCGCCGAGGACGTACTGTCCCCTGCCCTTTCGACGCTGCCGGGTGTCGCGGAAGTCTCGATCTTCGGCGCGCAGACCTATGCGGTGCGCGTCGAGCTCGATCCCGCCAAATTGCAGGCGCGCAATCTCGGCGTCGATACCGTCACCAACGCGATCGCCAACGCCAACAGCCAGGCGCCGGTCGGTTCGCTGGAAAACAATACCCAGCGGCTCACCATCAATGCCGATACGCAGCGCACCAATGCGGATCAGTTCCGCTCGCTGGTGATCGCCAACCCGAACGGTGCGCCGATCCATCTCGCAGACGTCGCCGACGTTCAGGACAGCGTCGAAAATCTGGATGCCGGAAGCTGGTATGACGGCAACCAGTCGATCATCCTCGCCATCCAGCGCCAGCCGGACGCCAATACGGTGGATGTGGTGGATGCCGTGCGGGCGAAGCTGCCTTCACTTTCGGCCGAGCTGCCGGCATCGGTGTCGATCAACGTGATGAACGACGCCTCGACGGCGATCCGCGCCTCGATCTCCGACGTGCAGTTCACGCTGATGCTGACCATCGCGCTCGTCGTGCTCGTCATCTACCTCTTCCTCGGCCGGCTCACCGCCACCCTCGTGCCGGCGCTTGCCGTGCCGCTGTCGCTGATCACCACGTTCGGCGCCATGTATGTGCTCGGCTACAGCATCGACAACATCTCGCTGCTCGGACTGACGCTCTCGGTCGGGCTGGTGGTGGACGATGCGATCGTCATGCTGGAAAACATCATGCGGCATATCGAGGACGGCATGCCGGTGATGCAGGCGGCGCTGACAGGCGCGTCGGAAGTGAGCTATACGATCATTTCCATGTCGGTGTCGCTGATCGCCGTCTTCATCCCCATCCTCCTGATGGGCGGCGTGGTCGGGCGGCTCTTCAACGAGTTCGGCATGGTCGTGGCGCTCGCCATCGTCGCCTCGGCGGTCGTCTCGCTGACGGTGACGCCGATGCTCGGCTCGCGCCTTTCCGGCGGCCATCATAGCCCCGGCCTGATGGTGCGCATCTTCGACGCCGGTTTCAGCCGTACGCTGAGGGGTTACGACAAGGCCGTGGGCTGGTGCCTCGGAAACCGCGGCATCGTCATGCTCATCTTTCTCGCCTCGGTGGGCGGCTCGGCCTATCTCTTCAAGACCCTGCCCACGAGCTTCTTCCCGCAGGAGGATATCGGCCGGCTGACCATCTCCACGCAGGCCCGCGAGGACATTTCCTATCCGGCCATGCGCGACCTGCAAAGCCAGGTGGCCGCGATCGTCGAGAAGAACCCGGCCGTCGCCCACATCACCTCGATCGTCGGCAGCAACGGCCGCAGCTCGCTCAACAACGGCACGATCTTCGTCGAGCTGAAGGACCGGGAGGAACGCCTGCCGCTCGACCAGACGCTGCGCGACCTGAGACAGGCGACGTCCAAGGTGGCCGGGATAAAGACCTTCATCACGCCGCAGCAGAGCCTGCGCTTCGGCGGCCGCTCCACCGCCAGCCAGTACCAGCTCGTGGTGCAGGCGCTCGACGCCGACCAGACGAACGAATGGGCGGGCAAGATCCAGGCGGCGATGCGCGCCGACCGGGCGCATTTCACCGACGTGACCTCCGACGCCCAGAACGCGGCGATCGAGGCGAATATCAAGATCGATCCGGAAAAGGCGGCGTCATTCGGCATTACCGACCAGGAATTGCGCGAAACGCTGCAGATGGCCTTCGGCGGCTATACGGCGGCCGAGATCCAGTCGACCGGCGACAGCTACGACGTCATCACCGAATTCGACAATACCAAGCAGTGGAACGACCAGATGCTGCAGGACATCCGGGTGATGTCCGCCAACGGCTCGCTGGTGCCGCTTTCGAACTTCGCCGAGGTGGTGCGCCAGACCGCGCCGGTGACGATCAACCAGACCGGCCAGCTCGTCTCCACCACCGTGTCGTTCAACCTGCCGGCGGGCGTTTCGCTTTCCGACGCGACGGCGGCGATCGACGGGATCAAGGCGAACCTGCAGATGCCGAACGACGTGTTCACCTCCTACGGCGGCACGGCGCAGATCTTCCAGCAGAGCCAGGGCAACACGCCGCTTCTGATCCTCGCCGCGGTGCTGACCATCTATGTGGTGCTCGGCGTGCTCTACGAGAGCTTCATCCACCCGCTGACGATCCTCTCCGGCCTGCCGGCGGCCGCTTTCGGGGCGCTGCTGGCGCTGAAACTCTTCGGATTCGACCTGTCGATCATCGCGCTGATCGGACTTCTGATGCTGATCGGCATCGTCAAGAAGAACGCGATCATGATGATCGACGTTGCGGTGGAGACGATGCGCTCGAAGAAAGAGACGGCGAGCGCGGCGATCCACGAGGCCTGCGTCAGGCGTTTCCGGCCGATCATGATGACGACCTTCTGCGCGCTGCTCGGCGCGCTGCCGATCGCACTCGGCACCGGCGCCTCGTCGGAACTGCGCCAGCCCCTCGGCGTCGCCGTCGTCGGCGGGCTGATTGTTTCCCAGGCGCTGACGCTGTTCATCACGCCCGTCATTTTCGTCGAGATGGACCGCTTCGGGCGGTTTTTGGGGAGGCTCGGCCGGAGGAAGGATGGGGACCGGCATGAGGCGAACGACGATGTGCCGGCGGCGGTCGCGGCGGAATAGTGGCTGATATCCTATTTGCCCCTCATCCGGCTGCCGCCACCTTCTCCCCGCTCGCGGCAGGGCTATCGCATATGGGCGATAGCGGCGATGAGGTAGTCATCGTTCCAGGCGCATTTTCTGATGCGATGGCTG
>NZ_JBLFFK010000034.1:0-44105 GCF_051400715.1 Neorhizobium descurainiae | reverse complement strand
ATGTCCAAGCCCTCATTCGGGCTCAACATCGTCAATCACGCCGTGATCCGGAAGGTGGGTGCAAAACACCGCTTACTAGGAATCTGCAGAAACAGAGGTAACAACAAGGAGACGGGTCGTGTTGACATGAGAGTCAGTGATCTCGTCAAAACCGCCCAACAGGTTCATCAGTCGCGCGCGTTGCTGGTTGCCACCCCTCCTGTCGTCCTCATCGATCGAAACCTCCCCGGACGGAGGATAAAAGCGGTCGGAGGCGCCGGTCACTACTCCCGTATCGGAAACGATCCGCCAGGGGCATTGAATGTGAAGGGCAAAGGAACCGATAGTTCCTTTGCCAGAGGCATGGGCACGGATGCGGCCGAAATGGAAAACCTTCATATCGGAGGCATCACGCGCGATACTCAGTGACAAACCAACGAGTGCTTGTAGTTTATTTCCAATCAGAAGCTCGGTTGCGGGCTCGATCATTGGTCTTGGGACCTTTCATCCATCATCTCACGGTTGGCTGAAACCCGTCGCTTCCCTGCAAACCACGCCCGCAGTGGATCTTCGCGCTGAGGTGACTGAGGTTGTTCAGCGCTCGAACCGCTCCAGCACTCTCTTCAGTTGTGCATTTTGCAGCCTAAGCTTGCGTGCCAGCTGGTTCCGCAGCAGCCTGATCTTCTTCATCAAGGCGGATTGCATCGTCGGAAACGGCGGGAACGCTTGGAGAGGGTGGCGCAACGGCATCAATCGTTTCCGCTTTCTTGCCCCGCTTGCTGCGCTTTCGGGTTGCACCTTCGCCAGCCTGCAAGGGTTTCGGTGCGCCGTGCTCGACCGTACCTTCCTCATCGGATAAGGCCGGATCAGCCGCCTCCGCAGGCCCGGCGTTTTCGCTATTCACCTTGCCATGGAGATGGGTTGCCTCTGACGCCGCCTCCGATTGTTCGTCAGCGACCGGCTTTTCGTCGATCAGAGGATCGGCAGTGTTGAGTCCGTGGTCGGTAGCCGTTTCAGCCGGTTTGGCGATGGCCAATAGGGCCGGCTTCACATCATCGGACAAGCCGTGTTCTTGGCGCTGCTGACGTCGCGGCGACACCAGCCGGGCAAGAAGTTTCCATGGAGACGCCATTTTATTCGACCTCGTATTCAACCTCGCATGCAGGCAGCGGACAAAAGCGTTGGCGGCAGGATTAACCGCCGCCAATATGTTCGTCTCGATATAGCCTTGAGAATGCGGCCAGCGCTTGACCGGCTGCTGCCGATCAACCGAGGTTGAGCCGCTTTCGCAGATCGGCATTTTCAGCACGGAGCTTTTCCGCCAGCAGCTTGCGCAGTCTTTGGTTTTCCTCTTCCAGCTGGAGAAGATCCGCAAACTCGTCAACTGCCGCCACCGACGGTGCGGTCGCCGCCTGCACGGCCTTGGGAGCCCGTTTGACAGGCGCACGTTTGGCGCTTGTCGCACCTTCGTCAGACTTTGCCTTGCGTCCTCTCTTCGGTTTTCCAGCTACGGCATTCGAAGCCACTGCCGGTTGCGCCGAAACTGCTGCCGAGGCGGCTTCAGGTACCGCCTTCCTGGCGCGAGGTTTGCGCTCCTTCTTGGGGACATCGGGCGCCGCTGCGGCCGGCATCTCAGCATCAGTCATCGTATTGTTTTCGTCGGCCATTCTGGTCTCCTGTAAAGCCGGTACATTTGTCTCCCGCTCCATCGGCAGCGTCAACAACGCCGAGGCCTGTTCTTCGCCGGTGAAAGCCTTCTCGCTGCTGCTGACCTGAGACGTTCCTGTCAAGAACGGCATTGCCTCGTCCTGCAGACTTTGCGCAACGGACTTGAGATCCACGTCTCCCCAGATCGAATTCGGATTGGGATTGAGTTTTCGCCGGCCCGATCTATATTCGACGGCAAAGCTGCGCTGGACTTTTTTCACTATCAAAGGCCTTGGGTGGTGTGCGGTGATGTGTCGGCGACGCTTTCAGCATCGCGACAAGCCCCGCAAATAACCGCAATCGCCACGGCAGTCCATACCTGCGGGATACCCTGTCCGGACGCGGTTCGGATTGCCTCTGTTGACTTCCAAGAACCCCAAGTCCCGACGCGTGTCGACGTCGCATTCCGTCTGCTCCACCTCAGCGCGATTTGCTGGCGGCTGCCCCGTTCCCCGCGCTTCAGATCGCGATGGGGAACGGCAAGGCAGTCGGCAACGAGATCACCATCTACAGTCCGCGCCGTGACGAAGATGGCCGCGAGATGCGCCCGCTGGCGGATTTTTCGCTCCGGCCCCGTTGAGGCCCTCCACGACCCGTGCCAAATAGTTCTGATGACAGACGAACAACCGCCAGCGCCCGATGGTGTGCAGCTTCAGCTTTCTCCAGAGGAAGCCCTTGTCCTCTTTGGTTGCTCTCACGGTGGTGCGAACAAGGTAGCGCTCCTACGCCAGAAGCATCGTGTTTTGAAAGCACTGCTGAAGGGGCGGTGCTACACGGGTTATTAGCCGATCTAGAGACGCAGCTGGTTGCCCCATTCAAGGCAGATTACAGCGATCTGCTAGAGGAAGCTCGCAATCGCCTCCAAGCATCTTGGGACTATCCGACGTTGAGAGGCTAGCTTTTCGAAGCGTCCCGCGCCGTGGCTTCAATCCGTTGTTGGATCGGAGATCAGGCGTATCAGAGCTCCGTCATTTGCCGCGGCGCTGATTGCCGTTGCGATCAGCCGGAGCGGTCCGCGCGCGACAAGCGCCTCTGGCGGCGGGCGTTTTCCGGGGCCTGCATCGATAAAGGCTGAACAATCATGATCTAAGTTCAGCATTGCTATGAATGATGTCGCGACGATTGCTTCACCACAAGCGGCGCATCGGAGAATGTACGAGCCGAAATGGACGACAGATTCTGTTTTTATCCAATCCGCACGACGTGCAGGCGAGCAAATTGTTCATCTGGAATTATACCCGAACGGTCTGGTGGCGAGCTATGAAGCGGCAGCCAAAACGACCGCGATAACGAGCAGCAATGGCCCCATCCACTTGAAGTGACGAACCAACGGTAGCCGGCTTACCGGATTTTTCGACAACGGCAGATAACCAGAGCCCACGGACGTCATCCACAGGCCGGCGCAAAACATGATGAAATTCGTCTATATAGGCCGCGATCATGGCTCTCCTGCTTTCGACGCACTGCGAGAAGTTGGCCCGCCCGTCGATGGCTTCCTGCCGGTGGCAATGGGTATGGGCATCACCGTTTATGTCGGCGGAACACCGTCGCTTTGGGCGTTGTCGGGCTGCTCCAGAGGCTTGACGCGAGTGACACCCCAAAAGCCTTTCAGCAGAATACCGATCAAAACGACAACGCCAAAACTCATCAGCACATTATACAAGGTCATGGGCTCTTCCGCGCTTGCTCTACCCTAGGCAATATCTGCTTGCCTGGTCGCGTATGGCAAGCGGATAGTACGTCGCGAAATTTCGAGCCATCAGCGCCGACGGTGGCGACTTCGGTGGGCTAGGTTCGAGTGACGGAGATCGGCTTGGTTTCCTGAACCACATAACGTTCGTTTTCGTCGAGTTCGTTGGGGTCGACCAAGACAACCGATTGCAGCCCGCCGCTCGATACCTTTACGAATGAGTAGGGATTTGCAGTCTCATCATTTGCCAGCAGTAGCGATGTGTCGAGTCTTGCAGCAAGACGAGAGGCGCTCTCGAGGATGTCTGGATGTTGCAAAGGCTCGGACAGATAGATAGTGATGAGCTGAGAGTAGGGATCGGCGCTTGCCGGCTCGACCACGCAGGTAACCGGAAGAGTGCCAATCTCGCTGATGCTGTGGACGACGGCAACGCTTTCACAGGAAATCGCGAGCATCGCTGCGATTCCACGCTGCAGCCTTTCGTGCTCGATCGGTCTCTCTAAAACCGTGTCAAACCAGATCATTGCCGAGACCTACAATTGCGCTTTCGACGTTTCAACAGCACGTGGCGTCATCGGAACCAGGAAGCCAAGCGTCCTTCGACAGGTGCAGGCTGGGGCGAGAGCCGCTAGACGCACCTTCGCCGGCACGGACGGCGTGGCCCCCCGTCGAGAACGTCCGGTCTCGGGCAGGCGCGTCAACAGCCTCAGTGACCGGAACGAAGGCGAAAGGGGCCTGGTCCTATTGCTGTCATGCTAATGGCAAACCACCCTCCACGATCGCCTTGAAATACGCTACACCGAACGGAATAGCGGCGTCGTTGAAGTCGTAGCCAGAGTCATGCACGGAAGGCCCGTCTCCGTTTCCGATGAGCATGATGTTCCCCGGCCGAGCTTCGAGCATAAACGCGAAGTCTTCTGACCCCATCAGCGGCTCCATCGAGCCATTGGCGTTTTCCGTCCCGACCAATGACCTCGCTACGGTCACGGCGAAAGCCGTTTGACGCGGGTGGTTTACGGTCAGCGGAAACATCCGCTTGTACGCCACCGTTGCTTTCGCCCCGTAAGCCTCGGCAACATGCACCGCGATTTCTGTTACGCGTGTCTCTATAAGATCACGCGTGGCGGGCTCGAAGCTCCTCGTGGTGCCGCCCATCTCGGCGGCCTGCGGAATAACGTTTCCGGCTTGCCGCCCGCCATCCAGCCCACTGTGACGACGGCGCACTGACGCGGATGGACATTGCGGGAGACTATCGTGGAGCGCCAAAAGGATGTTTGCGCCGACAACAAGCGGATCAACGCTGACGTGGAGTGACGCACCATGCGCCCCTTTGCCTTATCTTTATCCGAAAGCCATCGGCAGATGCCGCGAGTGGTCCACTGGCGGTCGTAAACTGTCCGATCGGCAACCCCGGCTCCGTGTGCATGGCGTAAACTTCATCGATCTCGAAGCGCTCCATCAATCCGTCATCGACCATCGCCTTTCCGCCACCGCCACCTTCCTCTGCTGGCTGGAAGATAACCACCGCCTTCCCATCAAAGGCGCGGGTCCGTGCCAGGGAGCGAGCGGCACCTAAAAGCATCGCGGTATGTCCATCATGCCCGTACGCGTGCATCACGCCTTTGGTCGTCGATGCCAGGGCACCCCGGTCTCTTCTTCGATCGGTAGCGCATCCATGTCGGCTCTCAGTCCAATTACCTTCCCGCTGGTCTGCTTTTGGCCGTGAATGATGCCAACGACACCCGTCTTGCCGATGCCCCTGACGATTTCGTCACAGCCGAACTCGGTTAGCTTCGCCGCCACGAAGGCAGCTGTCCTGTGAACCTCGAATTGAAGCTCAGGGTGTGCATGAATGTCGCGCCGCCATTCGACGACATCGGCGTAATCGGTATCGGCCCAGTTCATAAGACACCTCAGCGGCCTGCCGGCGTTGAACCCTAGGTGATAGGGTCTATCGAACGAATAATGTCGAGTATCGGCGCAGTTGCCGTCAAGCCATCGCCAATGTGATGTCTGATTTCAGGGCAAGGCACGGATAGCCGCTACTACCGAGATTGGCGCGCGAAGCGGCCGTCGACCGAATAGGTGGCAAAGGCCTGAGCACTGCATCGATGCCCGACCGAGAGATAGGTGAGCCACTCTTTCGCCTTGAAGAGATCTGAACTGACGGCCCCGACTTAGCTGCCGCCCAGGTCTTGATGGGAGTAGAACCCGAGACCTGTCATTGGACGTCTGGCTGCAGTCGAAGGATTCGAACCAGTCCTCATAAGGACGACCCCCGTCACGAGACGCACTCATCGGCGCGCCCGCCCAATGATTTCGAAGGTGTCGTACAATAATGCCGCCTACGGGAGCTATAGCAAAGTCACAGAGACAGCGGCGTCCGAAGGGCGAACGAAAAGTAGAGCAGCCATCGTTCATCGCAGCATTGCGATTCGGCCCATCCGCTCGACCTTTTCCGCCAGCATCGTGGTTGCGGAATCCGTGCCCAGTTGCAGGCGATATAGGCCAGGAGCCACGGCCCAAACCTGATTTTCGACATCGAAATAAGCGAAGGCACGGGCATCGAGCGTCATAGTCAAACGTCGCGTCTCTCCTGGCGTGAGGCCAATCTTTGCGAGTGCCTTGAGTTCTTTCTCCGGGCGGGCGACGGGCGCGTTTTCCGGCGCGACGTAGAGCTGGACCACCGTCGATCCGGCGCGGGCGCCCATGTTTCGCACATCCAGGCTCACCGTAACTGTTCCATCGGCTTCGAACCGCGTATTGTCGACGGATAGCTCACCCAAGGAGAAATCGGTGTAGCTGAGACCGAAGCCGAACGGGAAGAGCGGTGAGATGCCATGGCGTTCGTAGTGACGATAGCCCACGAATACGCCTTCGCGATATTCGACCCCGCCATCCATGCCAGGATAAACCCGCGGGTCCTGACTGTAGGCTGGATTGTCCGACCACCGTACCGGAAAGGTTTGCGGCAAGCGCCCGCCAGGCTCGGCCTTTCCCAAAAGCACGTCGGCGATGGCATTGCCCGCTTCCTGCCCCGGATACCAGGCCTGGACGATGCCGGCGACTTCATCGATCCAAGGCATTTCGATCGGACCGCCGGTCTGGAGCACGACAACGGTATTGCGGTTGGCGCGGGCGATCGCGCTGACCAGTTCGTTTTGGCGACCGGGCAATTCGATGCCGGGCAGATCGCTGCCCTCCGTGTCCCATTCGCCGTTGCGGCCGACGAACACCAATGCGACATCGGCATTGGCGGCGGTTCCGACAGCCGCGGCAATGGCCGCGTCGCCCAGCGGCAGGCCAATCCCCACGCGGAGGGCTGCGAGGCCGAGAGCCGAATGATCCTTCGTGGCGAATTCGATAATGATCTCGGCCGGCTTGCCGGCATCGAGAGCGACCTCGCCGACAACCTCGTCGCACCCTTCCTCGAAGAAGGTCCGGCCTCTGGTCCAGTTGGTCCAGGCATCAGCGACCAGAGTACCGTTGACATAGACCTTCGAGAGACCCGCCGACGCCACCCCGAGCCGGTAAATGCCGGCTTCTTCCGGCACGAATTGCGCCTTGAGACGCGCCGAGAACCGATCGGATGAGATCTTGCCTTGCGCTATTCTGTCGAGCCAGAAGGCTTCGGCGGCTTCCATGGTTTCAACGTGAACGACATTCCCGGAAAGCGTCCGGTTGGCGAAATACTCGACCTGCAATTTGGCCTGCAGCAACGGTTGGAAACGGGAATTGCCGCAGCCGGGCGCATAGCCGAGCGCGTCTTCTCCGACCGCGGAAACCAGTCCCTCCCACGGGCTGACGCGATAGTGGGGGTTGAGCTGGGATGAGCCGCCACCCATGATCTGCGCCGTCTTGGCATTGGGGCCGATGACGGCGATGCGCTGTCCTGCCGTGAGTGGCAAAACGTTGTCGTTCTTCAGCAGCACCATGCCCTCGGCACCGGCGCGGCGGATCAATGCGCGGTGTTCCGGGCGATCGTTGGCGTGTTCTTCATGCGCACGACGATCGTGGAGCGCGCCGGTGCGTTCCATCACCGAAAGAACGGCGCGCACGCGGGCGCGAATGGTCTCGCGCGAAACCTCGCCGGCCTCGACAGCGGCCACCAGCTTGGCGCCGCGGTCGCGCGGCGGTCCTGGCATTTCGAGGTCCAGCCCTGCATTGACCGTTTCTGCCGTGGAATGCGAGCCGAACCAATCGGACATGACAAGACCGTCGAAGCCCCATTCGCCGCGCAACACATCGCTGATCAGCCAGTTGTGCTCGGAGGCATAGATGCCATTGACCCGGTTATAGGCGGTCATGACGCCCATCGCCCCCGCCTTTTTCACGGCCCATTCAAAGGGGACGAAGTAAACCTCCCGCAGAGTGCGTTCATCGATGATCGAGCTGATGGTGGTACGCTCGATTTCCGATTCGTTGCCGGCGAAGTGCTTTATGGTGGCGGCGATACCTTGGCCTTGCAGACCCACGATATAGGCCGACGCCAGCTCGGCGGTCAGCACCGGATCTTCCGAATAGCATTCGAAATTGCGGCCGTTGGTAACCGAGCGCTGAATGTTGACCGTCGGCGCGAGCAGCATATGCGCGCCCTTGGATTTGGCCTCATGGGCCAGGGCCGCGCCAATCTCTTCGAGCAACTCGACATTCCAGGTGGCGCCAAGGCCGATACCGACAGGAAAGCAGGCCGACTTGACACCGCCGAGGAGACTGCCGCCGCCGCGGGCCCCATTCGGGCCGTCGGTTACGCGCAGCTTGCCGATGTCCAGCCGTTCTATGGCGGGAAGCGACCAGAAGTCCTCGCCCGAAAGCAGAGATACCTGCTCTTTAAGGGTCATGGCGTCGATGAGATCGTCGATCGTTCGGGTCATTTCGTCCATATCCGTCACGCCGCCAGTTCGTTGAGCACCGAAGCGCTATCATGCTCCGGCACATCGCCGATCTCGGCCATCTTGGCATCCAGCTTGGTCAGCATGTGCCTGAAGATTGCCGTGTAGGCAGGATCGTTGGCGACATTGGTCAACTCGTGCGGATCCCTTTCGCAGTCGAAAAGTTCCCATTCCGGCGGTGCCCCGTGGGGGCGTGCTCCAAGCTGGCCGAGATCGTCATTGTACCAGTAGATCAACTTATAGCGCTGGTCGCGCACTCCATAATGCGCCCAGGCTTCATGGATATCATCATTGTGCATCCAGTAACGATGGTAGGTCAGTTGCTGCCAATCGCCAGGTGCCCGGCTCTCGAGTACCGGCCGCATGGAACGGCCCTGCATGTAGCTGGGGATGGGAAGCTCTGCGTAGTCGAGGAAAGTCGGCGCGAAATCTACATTGCAGGCGATGTCCTTGCTGGTCGAGCCGGGTTTGATGGCAACAGGATAACGCACGAGGAACGGCATCTGCAGCGATTCCTCGTACATGAACCGTTTGTCGAACCAGCCATGCTCGCCTAGGAAAAACCCTTGGTCGGAGGTGTAAATGACGATGGTATTCTCTGTCAGGCCCTTCTCGTCGAGATAGTCGAGCAGGCGGCCCACATTTTCGTCGATGGATTGCACCGTGCGCAGATAGCGCTTCATGTAGCGCTGGTACTTAAATTCCGCGAACTTCTGCGGATCGTTGAAGGTGAAGTTCTCGCCGGTTTCAGCGCAGATGACGGTTATGGTTTCGCCGGGCGCCAGATCCGGAACCTTGCGCATCCAGGGAATGAAATCGAGCATCAAGGCCCCCACCTCGGAGGCCGGTCCGGATGGCGTCACCAGCCCGAGATCTTCGTAGTTCATGTCCGAGCGGATGCGCATCTTGGCCGCCGCCGCCGCGGCAGCGCGATTGGAATAGTCGTCGTTGAAGGTCTCGGGCAGCGGTATGTCTTCGTGAGCCCAGAGATGGTTGTATTTTGGATGTGGTTCGAAATTGCGGTGGGGCGCCTTGTGGTGGCACATGAGGAAGAAAGGCTGGTCCCTCGATTCCTCGATGAACTTGAGGCTGAGATCGGTGATGATGTCGGTGGCGTAACCGGGAATGCGCCGCTTGCCGTTCGGGAAGATGAACTTTGGGTCCCAGTAATCCCCCTGCCCCGGCACAACGGCCCAGTCGTCGAAACCGGTCGGGTTGTGTGCAGGCCCCTCACCCATATGCCACTTGCCGACTATGCCGGTGCGGTAACCACCCCGCCTCAGGTGCTTGGCGACATTGGGCAAGCGGTTGTCGATCTCGGTATGGAGCGTGGTGACGCAGTTCACATGGTTGTAGGTTCCGGTGAGGATGGCGGCGCGGCTTGGCGTGCAGATGGAATTGGTGACATAGACGGCGTCATGGCGCATGCCCTCCTTGGCCAGACGGTCAAGGTTGGGCGTGTGGTTGAGGCCGGCGCCATAGGCAGAGATCGCGCGGGCGGCGTGATCGTCGCTCATGATGAAAATGATGTTCGGAAGCATTTTAAGCTCTTGAGATTTAAAGGCAATCAAGCGGGAACCGATGTCCGAAGCCGAGCCTCCAGCGCATCGAGGCGATCCTTGTCGAGATGGGGTACCATTCCGGCAATCTCGAGCAGCGTCTTGTCGTCGAAGATGGACGGAACCTTGCCGTCGCGCAGGGCGGGAAGCGCGCTGGCGACGATCTCGCGTGTGTTATCCTCCGCCAGCAGGGCGTTGACAGGGACCGTCGCAATCACGGCATCCGGCGCAAATTCCGCGACCGTCGGCGCCCGCCTCTGCCCCAGTTCGATCTGGGCCCATTGCCGCTCTACGAGAAGGTGGTCCTCTGTCACCAGATCTTCGGTCGGCAGCCCCAGACGCTCGAATTGGCTGGGCGGCGCCGCGTTTTCGCGCATGAGCCGGACGAGAAGGCGGGCCATGCGCAATTCCAGCGCCGAGTCCCGCAGCGGCGTGGTCTGGCCGGGGTCGGTTTCGAGATCGTAAAGCAGCGTTCCGTAATCGGCCGGGCTGCGCATAGTCCAGCCGGGCATACGCATCACGGGGGCGCCCTTCGTGAAGGAGAAGCCAAGCATCATTTCGGCCTGGACAAGCTCAGACGGCTCGAAGCGCGACCGCATATGGGTGGGCATCAGCGTGTGTTCCATGAGCGGCGTGTTGGCTGGATCGACACAGGCGCGCATATAGACGTAGCGCCCGTCGGTGACGCTGACATGACCGCCGAAATTGCCGAACAGTCCCGCCTCGCGCACTGGACGGTCGTTCGCGACCGTTTCGCGGAGAGGCTGGCCGAGCATATCCTTGGTCGGCTGGAGATCGAAGAAGTCGAGCAGTGTCGGCGCAATGTCGATGGTCTGGACCAGCGCCTGCCGCCGCTCACCGGCGACACGCGTACGCGGGTCCCAGACGAAGAAGGGAGTATGGATGGTTTCGTCATACCACGGCATGACGGATTTGCCCCACCAGCCCCGCTCCCCCAGCATATAGCCGTGGTCGGTGCAGACGATGAGCATCGTATCCTTCCACATGTCGTGCTCATCCATGAGGTCGAGGACACAGCCGAGATTGCGGTCGCACATGGAAAGGAGGGCGAGATAGCGACGCCGGGCATGATCCGCCACGGCCTTGGACTCCGTCACCCGCGCATAGGGCGGCCAGTCGAAATCGGTCGGGCTGTTGCCGGGTTCCCCTTCGGGATAGAGCCGGTGATATTGCTCGTAGCTGAAGAAAGGCTCGTGCGGATCGAAGGTCTCGATCTGGAGCATCCAGTTGTCCGCCCCGGCATTGGTGTTGATGAATTCCAACCCCGCATCAAACGTCCGGGTCTGCGAATGATCGGTCTCATCGGCCAGATAGGACCGGTTGATCCGGTCCTGGTTCCTCATGCGGTGGAAGATGTCGGTCAGCCGTCTGCTGTCATTTTCCGCGACCACACCCTTCCACAGATCGCCTTCCTGGCCGCGGAAAAATTCATGGCTGGAATAACGGGTATGATAGGTGGCCCCGCCATCTTCCCAATAATGCTGGTGATCGGTGACGAGGTGGGTATAGACGCCGTTTCTGGCGAGGATTTCCGGCATGGAGTCGTCGAAGGGCTCGATAGGCCCCCAGGAACGGTGCAGGAAATTGTGCCGCCCGGTATGCAGCTCCCGTCGTGCCGGCATGCAGGGCATGGAACCGGCGTAGCAGCGATCGAAGGTGGCCGTGTGCGCGGCCAGCCGGACGAAATTGGGAGCATGGGTTTGCGTGTCGCCATAAGGCGGCAGCATGCGCCGGTTGAGGCTGTCGAACATGACGATGATGGCGCGCATGAATCAGGCTCCCATGGCCAGAGCGCGGAACGCGGCGCGCCGTTCGGCCTGGCGGACGGGATCCGCGACGGGAGCGGCCAGCAGGAGCCGCCTGGTGTAGTTATGCTGCGGATTGGCGGTGACCTGATCGCAGTCGCCGAATTCGACGATCTCGCCGCCCCGCATCACCGCAACGCGATGAGAAATGTGACGGACGACCGCGAGGTCATGGCTGACGAAGAGATAGGCGACGCCGGTGCGCTGCTGGATCTCGATGAAGAGATCGAGAACACGCGCCTGGGTGGAGAGATCGAGCGCCGACACCGGCTCGTCGCAGACAATGAGATGCGGCGAGAGCGCCAGGGCCCGGGCTATGGCGATGCGCTGTCGCTGTCCGCCGGAAAACTCGCGCGGATAGCGGTAGGCGGCATCGCTCGGCAACGCCACTTGGTCGAGCAGAGTACGTACCTTGGCGGTGGCCTCGGCCTTGCCGGCCTGCCGACGCGCGATGATCGGCTCGGTCAGGATGTCTTCGATGGTCATCGAGGGATTGAGCGAGGTATAGGGATCCTGAAACACCGCCTGAATGGCGGCGGCATTGCCCTTGCGATCACGCGGGGGCACGCCGGCAATATCCTGCCCCTCGAACAGAATGCGTCCCGAACTGACCGGACCAATGCCGAGAATAGCGCGGCCCAAGGTGGTCTTGCCGGACCCGCTCTCCCCGACCAGACCCACCGTTTCACCGGCACGCACGGTCAGGTTGACGTTCTTGAGGATATGAAGCGCTCCGAAATGGGTGTTCACATCGATGCATTCGACGATGACGTCGTCAGTCATGCCGCAACTCCCCTACCGGAACGAGGCTGATAGACACGCGGCGTCACGTCGTCGAGGACGGCATCGAGCAACATTTTGGTGTAGTCGTGCTGAGGCGCTGCGAAGAGCCGCCGGACATCATTGGTCTCCACGACCTTGCCGTCCTTCATGACCGAGACTCGGTGGCAGATATCGGCCACTACCCCGAAATTGTGGGTAACGAGAATTACCGACATGTTGAGCTCCGCCTGGAGATCGCGCAGCAGGTCCAGCACTTCCGCCTGCACCGTCACGTCAAGCGCCGTGGTAGGCTCGTCGGCTATGAGCAGGTCCGGGCTGCAGGAAATGGCGCGGGCGATGAGCACGCGTTGCGCCATGCCGCCAGAGATCTGGTGCGGATAGGCATTGAAGGTGCACGAAGGATTGGGCATGCCGACGCGCGCGAGAAGTTTGAGTGCCCGCTCCTTGGCCTCGGCTTTGGAAATGCCCAGAACGGTGACCATGGGTTCGGCCAGCTGGTAGCCTATTCGGAAGGCCGGATCGAGATTGCTCATCGGCTCCTGCGGCACATAGGCGATGCGCTTGCCGCGCAGCGTACGCATGTCCTCTTCGGGCAGGTTCGCGATATCGCGGCCATCGAACCAGATCGAGCCCGAGAGGATGCGGCCGCCAGTGGAAAGCAGACCCAGCACGGCGAAGGCCGTCTGTGTTTTGCCCGAGCCGCTTTCTCCGACCAGACCAAGCACCTCGCCGCGCCGCAGCGTCAGCGATACGCCCGTGACGACTTCGGTCCAGCCGGACCTGTCGGGATAACCGACGATCAGATCGCGCACATCGAGTAGCACGTCCTTGTCAATCGGTGAGACTCCACTGGCCCGCTTGGCAACCACCTCCGGCAGGCGCGCAACGGCCACCGACCGATTGCCCTGCTGCAGCAGGTCGCGGATGGCGTTGGCAAGGAGCACCAGGGAGGCCACAGTCACCGAAATAGCAAGCCCCGGCCAGAAGATCGCCGTGGGCACCACGAACATGTTGGCGAACGCGTCCTGCAGCATGCCGCCCCAGGTCGGGATGGATGTATCGCCGAGACCCAGGAATTGCAGACCCGATTGGATGACAATCGAGATACCTGCGACGACAGAGATCTGAATGATGACCGGCGCGCGAATGACGAGAAGGATGTGTCGGACGATGATGCGCAGGTCTGAGAGACCCGAGACGCGTGCGGCATCGACATAAAGCTCGTGCTTGACGCCATTCACGAGGTTGCGCGTCAGTCGATAGAATCCCGGCGCCAGCATGACGCCGAAGACCAGCATGGAAATCTCGATGGACGAGCCGAGCGATTGATAGAAGGCGAGCAGGACGATGAGCGCCGGAAGGGACATGAGGCCATCCGAGATCCAGCTCATGACGATCTCGCGCCGGCCGCCGAAATAACCCGCAAAGAGACCCGACGTCACGCCCACAAAGGCAGCTACGGTGACCGTAATGAGTGCACCGATCAAGGTATTGCGTGACCCATAGACGAGACGGCTGAAGATATCGCGCCCCGACCCGTCACCGCCCAGGAGATAGCCGTCTCCCGGAACCGCGTTGACCTTGAAGATCTGCAGATCGTCCGGTGCGAACGGCGCAATCACTGGTGCGAAGATGGCGGTGATGACGACGATGGACAGAAGGATCGTGGCGACGAGCCCGAGCGGATTGGTCAGCACCGAGCGCAGCAGGCCGGAGCGGGCGGCGAGCGACGCCGGGGATTGTTGTTGAGTTGCAGAGGTCATCAGAGCCTCACCTTCGGATTGACCCAGGCATTGGCGAGGTCGATGGCGATATTCACGAACACGACGAGAATGATCATGGTGACCACCACGCCCATAAGCACGGGCACATCCCCGGAAAGCGCCGCCTGGACTGTGACGGAGCCAAGACCCGGAATGGCAAAGACCCGCTCGATGATGGCGGCACCGCCTAGCAGAGCGATGAACTGAACGGAGAGCACGGTAAGAGCCGCCGGCATGGCATTACGCAGCGCATGGCGGAACAGCACCGACGACGGCCTGATGCCACCGGCCCTCAGGGTGCGGACATAATCCTGGCGCAGCGCATCGATCATGGCGCCTCTCACCTGCTGGGAGGCGGAGGCGATGCCGGAGAGCACAAGCGCCGAGACCGGCAAGGTGAGCGCGGCCGCCCAGCCGATGGGCGAGGTCAAAAAGTCCACATAGCCCGTGGCCGGAAACCAGCGGAGATTGAGCGCAAAAACCACCACGAGGATGAGACCGAGCCAGAAATTCGGCAAAGAGAAACCGATGACGCTGAGAACCTGGATCACCCGATCCGCCCAGCCGCCTTTGACGGCGGCGGTAATCCCGAGGAGCGAGGAGATGATGCCGATCGTGAACACGGCCACGGTCACCATGGACAAGGTCACCGTCAGACGCCCCGACACGATCCGGGAGACGCTCTCTCCCATGGTCCAGGATTGGCCCAGATCTCCTATGAGCGCATTGGCGACCCAGCCGCCGTATTGTTCGTAAAGCGGCCGGTCGATTCCCAGCTTGGCCTCGAGAGCCGCGATCTGTGCGTCGGTGGCGTTCTCCCCCAGGATGTTCTGGGCCACGTTGTCGGCTCCGCCGAATACCATCACGAATGTCAGCGTCGTAACCAGCACAAGGAGAACAAGACTCGAGAGGATGCGCTTTGAAACATACCTCAGCATCGCGATCCGCCCCCCTTCCGGGGGTGATGCATCACCCGTCCTGGCGGATGCGGCCTTTGGGCAAATCTCATCATCTGTCTCCTCCTCACGTCCCTGCCCCGCGGATTTCTTTCGGGCTTCTTTTGAGTGAATTGATAACAGTTGAACCGATGCACCGATAATGCAAAAAGCATCAGCAGTGATAACGCGGATGCATATCCATCATGCTTGACCAGATCACCCATCTCTTCCGTCTTCGCACGATCCTTCAGGAAGGCAGCCTTCGGCGCGCCTCGGAAAAGCTCAACATCACTCAGCCGGCGCTTTCCCGCTCGCTCGCGCAGCTGGAGAGTTACTTCGGGCAACGGCTCGTGGAACGGCATGCACGTGGTGTGAAAGCGACCCCTTTCGGTGAGCGGGTTTTGTCCGTTTCCAGCCGCATCGAGCGCTATTGGGAGATAGCCGAGCATGAGTTGCGCGCAGAAGCGATGGACGAAAAGAGCGTGATGCGGATAGGTGGCGGGCCGGTATGGCGCTCGGGCATTCTTTCCGGCGTGCTTAGCCAGTTGCAAACACGCTTTCCCCGTCTGTTGATCGAATTTACAACCCTCACATTCGGCAAGACGCTGCAGGATCTGCATGAGGGCCGGTTGGATGTCGCCTTCGGCGGTGTCTTCAACGATGGAGGAACCAGTCAGCGCTTTGCCCGCGTCAAGCTCACGGAGGTATCCAACCATGTCATGGCGCGGGAGGATCATCCCCTCTTCGCCACCTCCCGGAAGGATGGCGGCCTTGTGGCCTCCGGTCTTCTCGACTACCCATGGATCGTCTACTCCGAACTGCCGGCCTATCGAGAGATCACGCAGCATACGATAGCGGAACACATCGGCGGCCCGCCGGACATTCGTTTTGTCTGCCAGAACCTGCTTTCAGCGCTCACGATCCTGCAGCAAAGCGACTGCCTTTGCGTGCTCCCGGCGCTGTCGGTGCATGCCGTTGCCGCGCCGCGCATTGTCCCTGTACCTTTACCCCTGAAACGGAACACGGCCGAGATCGGTATGATCTTCCGCACAGAATTGCAGGATTGGGAGCCGATGAAGGCTCTGGTCGAGCTGTGCAGGGTTAAATTCGGCATTGTCTAGCTACGCGCGAGCTTAACCACGGCAATGAGGAAAAAGAAAATGGGCAGCCTTTGGTGGCTGCCCATTCGATGAAGGTTACTTGGCCCGGGAGGATGACCTATTTCGCCTTCGAGAAATCTCGGATGTGCGGAACCGCGTTGGTAGGATGCAATTTCACGCCAGTCTGCTTGTTCGTCAGATAAATGGTATCGCGCCTGTACCACGGGGCAAAGAAGGCATTTTCCACCATATAGCGGTTGAGATCCCGGTAACCCTTGATCTGCTCGTCGCCGATCGCACGCTGGGTCGCATCGAGCATCTTGAGGAATTGCGGATCGGCAACCTTTGACGTATTCCATGCGGAATTCGGATAGCCGAATTTCTGGTACTCCGCCCAGGAGCCCTGATAGCCGAACTGGAAAACGTAGGCGGGAAAACGGCCGGACCGTAGCTCGGGAATGGTAGCATTCGGAGCAACCTTCTCCCACTGCACCGTTATGCCGATATCCTTGAGCTGCTTTTCGACGATCGGATTGAAGCTCGCGAAATTGGCGAGTTCCGGCAAAACTAGAGTAAAGCCCTTGCCGTATCCGGCTTCCTCAAGAAGAGCGCGAGCGGCCTTCGGATCGAAGGGGTAGACCTTGTCGAGTTCCGGCACATAGGCGCTGCTGCCGGCGGGGAAAATCTGATCGCTCAGACGGCCGAAGCCCAATTCGACGAATTTGAGTATCGAGGCCTTGTCGAAAGCCATGTTGAGCGCCTTGCGGACGCGCACGTCGGCAAGCGCCGGCGTAATCTTGCCTTCGCGGTCGGCGATGATGAAGCCGAGCCAGTTCACGTCATTGCGCTGTACGGCGAGACCGTTGGCCTCGGCGTCCGCAACCGTGCGCGCCTCCCCGAGGCCCGCATCGACCTGACCGGATTTGAGAGCATTGAGGCGAGCAACCTGATCGTTGATCGGCGTGATGGTCACGCGTTCGAACGGAAAGGCCTGCGCATTCCAATAGTTCGGATTGCGGTTATAGACATATTGACGGCCCGGGACGGAAGCCGCGACATCATAGATATAAGGACCCGAACCGATCGGATTGTTGGCGAAGCTCTTCACGCCCAGGGTTGCCGGCGAAGCCATCGCACCGCCGACCACAGTCAGATTGTCGATCAGGCTGGGATCGGGCTCGCTGAGATGCAGGCGCACTTCGGTGGGCGAGACCACTTCCACCTTGGAGATGAGTGCGGCCATGAAACTGTTCTGGCCGGCGCCATTCTTGAGATATTCGAGATTGGCCTTGACCGCATTGCCGTCGAAAGGCGTGCCGTCGGTAAAGCTCACTCCCTGACGCAGGGTGAGTGTCAATACGCTGTGATCGTGATTGTAGGACCAGGCGGTAGCCAGGTTGGGGACAACCTTGCCCTCGGGCTGCATGACCAGAAGCGTATCGAGCACTGGCTGCCAATACTGCATCTGGTTAGCGATCATCAGCTGCGCGCGGTCAAAGCTGTTGTTGTCGAGTATGGCCGCGATGGCCAGCGTCTGGTCGTCGTTTGCGACCTGCGCCATGACCGACGGCACAAAAGCAACCGAACTCATTGCCGCGACAGCCGCCGCGAACACGATGTTACGCATTTTTCCTCCCTTGGCGTCCTGCTCGATTGCGACCTCCATCAGCCTCGCAACCAAGCTTTCTCATCTTCGCATACCATCCAGCGCGATTAACGAGAAATGCAAAGACCCGCTAGAGCGATAGACCAAACTCATACGTCGCCTTGTCGCGGCTTATGCATTCCGCTTATCACTCGCGCGTCTTTTGTCAGTCCTCCCAGCGGCGCGACGATGTTATCGAGATAGCAACGGCATGCGGAGGGAGAGGTATGGGCGATCGGCCGAACATATTGTGCATCGTGAGCGAAGATTGTCCGCCCAGGCTTGGCGCCTATGGCGACACCCTGGCGCGCTCGCCCAATCTCGACAGGCTGGCCAGCAACGGGGTCGTCTACGAAACGGCCAACTGCACCTCGCCGGTCTGCGCGCCGTCGCGCTTTGCAATCCTGACCGGTCGCTACGCGGAAAGCTGCCCCAGGGCCCAGCATATGCAGGCTTTGGTCCACCTCCCCGCCGAATTCCTGGCCTACCCCGCTGAAATGCGAAACGCCGGCTATTACTGCACCAACAATGCCAAGACCCACTATAATTGCGACGTCGACCCGGCAGAAATCTGGGACGAATCCAGCAGATCGGCCCATTGGCGAAACCGGCCCGAGGGCAAGCCCTTCCTCGCCGTCTTCAACTGCATGACGACGCATGAGTCCTGTACCTTCAAGGAGCAGCCCGGCATCGTACGCCCCGAGGATGTCACCCTGCCGTTCCATCTGCCCGACACGCCCGGCATGCGGCAAAGCCTGGCGCGGCAGTATAATGCCATCGCTCGCATGGATGCCGAGCTGGGCCAGCATCTGGCCGACCTGGAGGCGGACGGGCTCGCCGACGACACCATCGTTTTCTATTTCTCCGACCACGGCTCGGCCTTGCCCCGCTCCAAGCGCTATCTCTATGACGAGGGGCTGCGCGTACCTCTGATCATCCGCGTCCCGCCCAGGTGGCGCCATCTCATGCCGCACGACCCCGGCACGCATGTCAGCGCTCCGGTGTCGCTCGTGGATCTGCTCCCGAGCTTCCTTGCCATTGCCGGCGTCGCTAATCCGGAGGAGCTGCACGGCACGCCGTTGTTGGGGCCGAGGGCCGCGCCGCGCCAATATGTCTTCGGCGGTCGCGACCGTATGGGCGAACGCTACGATCTCAGCCGCACGGCGCGTTCGGAGCGGTATCGTTATATCCGCAATTACTCGCCACACCGTATGCTCGGGCAATATGTCGCCTTCGAATGGCTTGGCGCGCACTATCAGGACTATGAGGCGGCGCATCTGGCCGGTACGCTCAACTCCACGCAGGAGCAGTTCTGGCGTCAGAAGCCGGCGGAGGAGTTCTACGACCTTCATTCCGATCCCGACGCCACGGTCAATCTGATCGATGATCCAGCATACGAGGCCCTCATCCTAGACCACCGCGCTGCGCTGGACGAGCATATGCTCGCAATACGCGACACCGGCTTCATTCCCGAGCACAGCCCGGTGGAAACCTGGGAAGCGAGCCGAGACGAAGCGCTCTACCCGCTCTCGGATGTTATGGACCTTGCCTTCGTCGCCGCTGCCCGAAGCGTGAAGAACGCACCGACCTTCTTGAGCAGGCTCTCTCATCCCTCGCCGGTCATGCGCCATTGGGCCGCCAAGGCGCTACTCATGCTTTCTTCCGCTGGAGAGCCCCTGCCCGACGGCCTTGCGGCCGCCTATGCGACAGAAACAGACCCACAAGTCCGCATCCCGCTGGCGGAGGCACTTGGTCATGCGGAGGACGCCCGTCATTGGGTGAACGAAATAACGCGAATTCTCCGCGCGGAACCCGACCCGCGCATCAAGCTCCAAGCTCTCGACGCGCTCACTTGGCTGCCGCTATTCCCCGACATCTCGCTTGCCGCAGTGTGCGCGCTGCATGATGATGAAGACACCTATCTGCGCCAATCCTCCGATTATCTGGCCCAGCGGTTGGATGGCACCTACAGGCCAACCAACATGATCTTCGACTGGAGCAGGCTCGATGCCGAAGGGCAGATGGGCAAGCAGAAGGCCGGTACGACCCGGCAATAGCTGCAAAGAACTGTCGGACGACGCCCTACTTTCCATATGACTGGACATAGCCATGACGCTCACTTTGGATCACCTAACGAAAGCTCCCTTCAACCTCGATCGCGAGGCGGTCGACTGGGTGGAGCGCACGTTCCAGACGCTCGATGAAACGGCCCGTGCTGCGCAGCTTTTCAACCTCAACTCCAGGGGCGACGACCGGCAAACGGAGATAGCCCGCCTTCGGCACCTGAAGCCGGGTGGTATCACCCGCTTCTTCGGCTCTGACGGCAAGGCGGAACGCGAGCATATGGCTGCCATTCAGGCCGAGGCAGACCTTCCGCTTCTGGTGTCCGCCGATCTCGAAGGTTCCCGCATGAGCCTTCCCTTCGGCACGGCTGTTCCCAATCCGCTGGCGCTTGCCGCAGTGGACGATGTCTCGCTGACCGAAGCGATCTCCGACCTGATGGCACGCGAGGCCCGGTCTGTCGGCATCAACTGGTCCTTCACCCCGGTCCTCGACATCAATGCGGCATTCCGCAGCCCGATCGTCGCGACCCGCGGATACGGCTCCGACCCGGCACTGATAGAGCGTCATGCGCTGGCGCAGATGCGTGTCTTTCAGCGGCTGGGCCTCGCCACGACCGTCAAACATTGGCCGGGCGAAGGTTATGACGAGCGCGACCAGCACCTCGTCACGACGATCAACCCGCTCTCCATGGAAGACTGGCGCGCGACCTTCGGAAAGCTCTACAAGGCCGCCATCGACCAGGGCGCCAAGTCGGTCATGTCGGCGCATATCGCGCTGCCGGGCTATGTTTTCGAGCGCAATGCACAGGCAGGCGAAGAAGCCTATCTGCCGGCTTCGGTTTCTTCGGCACTCAATCTCGATTTGCTTCGCGGCGAACTCGGCTTCAACGGCCTCATCGTCTCGGATGCGAGCGAGATGGCGGGCCTGTCAGGCGTCATGCCGCCGCGCGAGGCGAAGATCGAGATCATCTCGGGCGGCTGCGACATGGTGCTCTTTTCCTCCGATCCGGAGACGGAAATCGCGGCGGTGCGCGACGCCGTCCATTCCGGGCGCATCACCGCCGAGCGCTTTGCCGATGCGGCGACCCGGGTCCTGGCGCTCAAGGCCTCGCTCGGACTACACCGAAACGTCGAGATGCCGGCGCGTGTCACCGATGCGGCTGCGAAGAAGCAGGCTGAAGATGCTTTCGCCCGCGCCCCGACGCTGGTGAAGGACCGCGCCGGCACCCTGCCGCTGCACCCTGCAAAGCACCGGCGCATCCTCGTCGTGTCGGGCGGGATCGTCGAACCGATGCAGAACGCCCGGCTGAACTTCAAGCTGCCGGAGATGCTGGCCGCCGAGGGTTTTGAAATCACCCTCCATCGCTACGGCACGCCGCTCGATGCGGAAGGACAGGATCTCGTGCTCAATCTCTTCGGCGAGGAGACGCTCCTGACACGCGGGCGCATCTTCCTCGACTGGCTCTCGCTCCATGGGGATTTCCGGGCAGCCATGAAGCGGCCCTGGACGCGGCTGCCGACGGTGATGATCTCCTTCGGCTTTCCCTATTATCTCTACGACGCCCCGAGGGTGCCGACCTATATCAACGCCTATTCGACCCACGAAGCGATGCAGAAGGCTGTCTTGGAAGCGCTGATGGGCCGGCGGCCCTGGAACCGGAAGAGCCCTGTCGACCCCTTTGCAGGCGCGCCGGATGCCAGGTTCTAGGCAGGCTTCCGCTCCCCGAGGGACAATCGGGCGGGGAGCGGATAAAGTTTACGCGCTGGTGAACAGGTCAGCCGTATAGAACTGTTCGGGCGGCAGCGGGTCCTTCACTGTTCCGAATTCCTGGAACATCTTGTTGAAGTCCGTCAGCCATTTGTTGACCGTGCCGTCCTTCGTGAAGTCGTCGAGTTCCTTGCCGGTCAGCATCCTGCGGCTGCGGGCGACCTTGTCGGTCGCATCTGCCGGCGCGTTGAGGAAGGCCGTGGTGATCTGGATGGACCGGTCGAGGTTCGCGACGCGATAGTCCATCGCCTTCTTCATGACGCGCAGGAATGTCTTCACGAGATCCGGGTTCTGCTGGACGATCTCGTTGCGGGCGACGAATGTGTTGATGAACGAGGTCTGCGGATAGAAATCCTGATTGGAGGCCAGCTCCTTCATGTCAGGCACGCGCGGCTTGATCGTGTCGATCAGCGGATACCAGATGCCGGCGCCGTCGATCTGTTTGGACGTGAAAGCTGAAACCACCGTCGCCGGATCCATCGGCACGACCTGGATGTCGCCAATCGTCATGCCGGCCTTGGTCAGCGCCATGCGCAGGATCATGTCCCCTGAAGTGCCCTGCGGTACGCCGACCTTCTTGCCCTTCAAATCCGTAATCGAAGCGATGTTGCCCTGAACGATGACACGGTCGGAGAAGCCGATATCGTTGACGCCGACCACCTTGGCGCGGCCGCTGGCAGGCAGCCACAACGCTCCGGGGCCGATCGTGCCGAAGTTCAGGCTGCCGGCGCCCATCGCCTGGATCTGGATCGGCCCGTTGGTGAACACCTTGATCGAAGGGTCGATGCCTTCGGCTTCCCACAACTTCTGATCCTGAGCGATCGCGAGCACGCTGGCATTCGGAAAATCGGCAATGTAGCCGATGGTCATGTCGGCGGATTGGGCACGCGCCCTTCCGCCGATGGAAAACGCGCTCGCGGCGGCCATGGCCGCTGTCGTCTTCATCAGGTTTCGTCTCGTCAGCATGTTCATTCCTCCTTGTGACAGCCGATCGTGAAGGCAGGGTCAGGCTGCGGCCAGGTGATAGACCGACCGCCAGACCTCGTTGCGCAATGTCGAAAATTCCGGCGAAAGGCGCATCTCCTCGGTGCGCGGATAGGGCAGATCGACCGTGATGATCCGGTGAAGTCGGCCCGGACGGGCGGCCATGACGACGACGCGGCTTGCCAGATAAACCGCCTCGTCGACATCGTGGGTGATGAACATGACCGTGCGCCGCTCCGCTTCCCAAGTGGCGAGCAACTGATCCTGAAGCTGGACGCGGGTCAAAGCATCCAGTGCTCCGAAAGGCTCGTCCATGAGCAAGATCTTCGGGTTGACGGCATAGGCACGCGCGATCGCGCAGCGCTGCTTCATGCCGCCGGAGAGCGTCTTCGGCAGCGAATCCGCAAAATCGCTCAGACCCACGAGGCCGATGAAGTGATCGGCGATCCTGCGGCGCTCCGCCTTCGGGTGGCCGGCGATCTGTAAGCCGAATTCCACATTCTCGCGGACCGTCAGCCAGGGAAAGAGCGCGTATTGCTGGAAGATCACGCCGCGTTCAGGGCCTGGCCCCTTGACCGGCACGTTGTCGACCAGGACCTGGCCCGACGACGGATCGGTGAGACCTGCGGCGATGTTCATGGCCGTCGACTTGCCGCACCCGGACGGGCCGACCACCGTGATGAATTCGCCGTCCTCGATATCGAGGTTGAGACCCTGCAACGCGCTGAAGGACGTCTGCCCCGCAATGTTGAATATCTTGGTGACGTTCTGGAACGAGATCTTGATGCTCATAGCTTTTCCTGCCAGGCGGTCAGCACGTTATCGAGCGCCATGACGATCCGGTCCATGATGAGGCCGAGAACGCCGATTGCGACAAGGCTGACGAATATGGTCGGTAGATCGTAGTAGAGCTGCGCCTGCTGCATCCGGAAGCCGAGGCCGGACTGCGCCGCGATGAGTTCGGCCGCCACCACGGTCGCCCAGGACGAGCCGAGACCGATGCGCACCCCGACCATGATATAAGGCAGCGATGCCGGCACGATGACACGCCGAAAGATGGTGAAGTCGTTGGCGCCGAGAACACGAGCGGCGTTGATCAGCGTCTTGTCCACATTGACGACACCCTGATAAGTCGCGACGACGCTCGACAGGAAGGACGCCAGGAAGATGACGAAGATCTTCGGGGTCTCGTCGATGCCCATGGTGACGATCGCCAGCGGGATGATGGCGAGTGGCGGGATCGTGCGGAAGAACTGCACATAAGGTTCGATGATGCCGCGGGCGATGCGATACCAGCCCATCAGGAAACCGATGGGGATCGCCACGGCGATCCCGAGTGCGAAGCCCGTGAAGACGCGGCCGAGGCTTGCCAGCGCATCGGACCAGAGAAGTCCGTTTTGCGCTTGGATGACGGCCTGGTTGGCAACGGCGAGCGGCGTCGGCAGACCGACGACGCCCTGTGCGGTGACGACAGCCCAAAGAAAGATGCCGACGACAACAGCGGCGATGTTGATCGCCAGCATGCCCATCGGACGCGACAGCAGGGACGGCCGCGGCGCGGGTCCCGGCTTTTCCCCGGTCGTTGAAATTGACAAGGTCATGCCTCCCTCACAAAAGCTTGTCCGGCTTGCGGATATTGATGGATCATCGGGCACCGGCCATGACATCGCGCGTCTTGAAGTTCGACTCGATCAGCCAGTCGCGCATCACATCCAGAAGCTCCTGCTTCTTTTCGGCATGGGCCGGATCGCTCCAGAGGTTCTTCACCTCCTTCGGATCATTTTCGAGATCGAAAAGCTGGCCGTCGGTCGAGCCCTTGAAGTGGACGAGCTTCCACCGGTCGCTTCTGACCCCGGTCATGAATTCCACGCCGCCGGCCATCGCCACATCGCCGATCTGCTCGCAGAACACATGGGCGCGCGGCGTCCAGTCCTTGCCCTCCAGCGCCGGCTTGAGGCTCTTCGCTTCGAAGGATTTTGGCGGGGTGATGCCGGCATATTCAAGGATGGTCGGGCCAAGGTCGAAGAGCTGGCATAGCCCCTCTATCGAGCGGCCGCCCTCGAACCGGTTTGCCGTCGACCAGATGACCGTCGGCACGTGTGTGACGACGTCGTACATCGACCACTTCTGGATCAGGCCGTGTTCTCCGAGGCACTCGCCATGGTCGGAGGTGAAGATGACGATCGCATCGTCGAGATAACCGCGGGCCTTGAGCGCCTCGAGCAGTTCGCCGACCTTCTCGTCGATCAGTGTAACATTGCCGAGGTAGTGCGCCCAGAGCCGTTGCATCTGGTCGGGCGTCGGATCGAGGCTCCAGACGACGGAGTCATGATCGACCTCGACGTCGTGCCGGCGCTTGTCCTTCAGCTCTTGGTGAAGCGAATCCAGCTCCCCCTTCGTCGGCCTCGGCAGCGGCAGGTCGTTGCGCCTGAGATAAGGCTCCGTATAACGGGCCGGCGGATCGAACGGCGGGTGCGGCCCCGGGAAACCGACCTGCAGGAACAGCGGTTCGGTCGGCGGATAGGTGTCCACCCACCACTTCGCCATGTTGCCGACGAAAGCGTCGGAATGCAGCTCTTCGGGCAGTTCCCAGTCGAAGCAGCCGAGCCGGTCGCGGTAGTCGTCGAGCTTGCGGTAGAGTTCGCGCTGCTGCTTGACGAGGCCATTGGCGGCGAGCGCCTTGTCCCACTCGTCGAAATACCAGCGGCCCTCCATGTAGCGGTCCTTGTTTTCCACGACGTAACGCTCGTGGAAACCGGAATCTGAATTGTAGGGAATGGTGTGCATCTTGCCGACATTGACGCAGCGATAGCCCGCATCCCGAAGCTGTTCGACCCAGGTCCGCTGCCATTTCTGGCCGTTCGCCAGAACGCCCGTCGTATGCGGATAATAGCCGGTGAAGAGGCTTGCACGGGAAGGAACGCAGCTCGGCGCCGTGATGTGGCAATTGGTCAGCGTCACACCCTTCTCGACGAGCGCATCGATATTGGGCGTCACCCCGTAGGGAAACCCAAGCGCCGCGATCGAATCGTAGCGCTGCTGGTCCGTCATGATCAGAATGATGTTTGGCCTTTCAGCCATATGTCCTGCTCCTCCACGCCGCCGATTCCGGCTTGTGTCAATTCATCCCCCAAGCGAAGGAAATTGGCTTTTGCCTCTCTTCCGCTTGCCTCACCCTCAAAACGATGGCACAAAGTTAACGGTAACGCAACGATCACTTGAGCGCTTTTTTGACTTCGGAGTGAACATGGGCATGGCTGACAAAGAAGCACGCAACGTCCCCACCCTCGCCTCGATCGCGGAACGGGTAGGCGTTTCGGTCAATACGGTTTCGCGTGCGCTACGCGCGCCGAACACGGTCCGGATCGAGCTTCGCCGCCGGATCAATGCCGCCATGGAAGAGCTGAACTACGTTCCGAACCGGCTCGCCGGAGGGCTTTCCGGCACACGGTCCGACATTGTCGGCGTTGTCGTGACGTCGCTCTATTATTCGGAATTCGCCAGCATCATCGATTCTCTGCAGTCGGCGCTTCTGGAACATGACCTCCAGGTCATGTTGGCCAACACCCGATATGATGCCGACCAGGAACTGCGGCTTGTCCGTTCGCTCCTGAGCTGGCGCCCGGCAGCAGTCGCCATCATCGGCGTCGACCATCCCCCGAAAGTGGTGGAGCTCCTGAAAGCCTCAGGCATCCCGATCATCGAAATGTGGGACACGGGCGGCGCGATAATCGATACCGCTGTGGGCTTCGATCATACACGCGTTGGCGCCGCACAGGCCGACCACCTGATAGCCCAGGGTTATCGGCGGCTCGCCTTCGTCGGCAGCGTCCGCGAGAATGACAAGCGCGCCCAGAAGCGCCTGAGCGGGCTCGAAGCAGCGGCTGCCGCGGCAGGCCTACCTGAAATCGTCAAGTATACGGCGCAGCAGGGCGGCAGCCCTGAACTCGGGGAGGGCCTGACCATCGAGCTCATGGAACGGAACTCTGAGATCGATGCCATCGCCTGCAACAGCGACGTGGTGGCGTTCGGCGTTCTCCGCGCGCTGAACAAACTCGGCAAACGCGTGCCAGAGGATATCGGCGTGATGGCCTTCGGAGACAACGAAGCGGCTGCGTGTGTCAGCCCCTCCCTTTCAACGATCCGCCCGGACCGGGAAAGGATCGGCAAGCTGACCGCCGAAGCGATCGTCGCCCGGATCAACGATGCGAAGCCGAACACGACAGTTGTCGATTGGCAGCTTATCGTCCGCGAAAGCACCCGGCGGGGGATCATTTAAGGCCCGTAAGAACACCACCGGGCAGGAATGCAGTCTGGAATCAGTTTTAAGACGCGCCTGCCCGGCTTCTAAAGCTATTCTCCGCCCTGGCGGGCATTGCTGACCGGTGTGCGCCCGGAATTGGCGCCGAGCCTGACGCTTGCGAGAGTCCATTCCTGGGTCTTGAGCGCGCTTCTGATCCGCCATTTCAGGATTTCCGTGATCAGTTCCTGTTTGGTCGACTGGTGTGCAGGATCATTCCAGAGGTTGTTGATCTCCTTCGGATCGCTATCCATGTCGAACAGCTGCCCTTCGTCACTATCGACGAAATGGACGAGCTTGTAACGCTGGCTGCGGATCATCGTCATGAACTCGGTGCCGCTGAATATCCGGTCGCCGGCATGTTCCGAAAAGATGAATTTCCGCGGCTCGCATTCCTCGCCACTAAGATAAGGCAGCAGCGATTGAGCCTCCATCCAGGCCGGAACCGGCAGGCCGGCGAGCTCCAGGATGGTCGGCGCAAAATCGAAGAGCGAGACAAGATCGTCGACCACCCTGCCCTCCGCCACACGTCCGGGCGCCCAGACGATCGCCGGCACGCGGACGCTCTGCTCGTACATCGACCATTTCTGGCTGTGGCCGTGGTCGTTGAGGCTGTCGCCGTGGTCGGAGGTGAAGATGATGATCGTATCATCGAGCACGCCGCGCCGCTCGACCGCTTCGATGAGCTTCGCCATCTGGGCGTCGATCATCGAGACGTTCGCGAAATAGTGCTGCCGTTGGCGCCGCAACTGCTCTTTCGTCGGGTGAGGCAGATGCACGACCGCGTCGTGATCGATGGCGAGATGCTGCTCGCGCAGCTTCCGAAGCGCGGCCGGTTGCCCGGCTATGTCCTCATCGCTCAGGATTGGCTCGGGCAGGTCGGCATCGGCGTAGAGCTCGAGATATTCCTGGGTCGGATCGTAGGGCGGATGCGGTCCCGGAATGCCGACCTGCAGGAAGAACGGCTCGTTTCCGGTGTATGAATCCAGCCACAACCGAGCAAGCTGGGAAACGAAATTGTCCGAGTGGAGATCGTCGGGAAGGTCCCAGACGAAGGCGCCGAGCGAAGACCGATAATCCTCACGTCGGCGATAGGTCACACGGCTTGGCTTTTCAAAACCACGGGCCCAGATCGCCTTGTCCCAATTGTCCAAAAAATACGGCAGGCGGACCGTCGCGCGATCCTTGTTCTCCACCACGTGCCGCTCGTGGAAGCCGAAGGAATCCTCGAACGGCGCGGTGTGCATCTTGCCCACGTTGACGCAGCGGTATCCGGCTTCCGCCAATTGCTGCACCCAGCTGAAGGCCCACGGCTCGTCATTCCGGAAAACACCATTGGTGTGTGGATAAACGCCGGTGAAGAGGCTCGCTCGCGACGGCGCGCAAGACGGCGACGTTACATATGTCTGCCGGAAATACGTGCCCTCCCGGACCATCCGGTCGAGTGTCGGCGTCTTCATGTAGGGAAAACCGCCGGCAGCGATCGTGTCAAAGCGCTGCTGATCCGTGATGACGAAAATAATGTTGGGCCGTTGTTGAGTCTTGGTCATCTGATCCTCCGCCTTGTGGGGCTGCAGCATCGCTCTTTGACACCGCATGCCGCCTCCCTTCCGTCCTGCTCCCAGGAGGCGCACCGTTTTCTGGAACTCGACAATGGCTAACCCGATCCCCGGACGATGTGTTCGAAACCGAGATCTATCGAAACAGCCTCGCCACGGCCGCCGAACCTCATCAGCAGCAGCTCTCCCGCACGCCGGCCGATCTCGCGATCCGGCGGGCGAACGGAGCTCAACGGCGGAGACGTCGTTGCGGCAAAATCGAAATCTCCATAACCGCAGAGCTTCACGTCGTCGGGCACTCGAATTCCGAGCCGACCCGCTTCAAAGAGCGCGCCGAGACAGAGGATGTCATTGGAAAAGAAGATCGCCTGCGGCCGGTCGGCACGCGTCATCAGATCGGCGAATGCGGCAGCGCCTCCTTTGGATGAAGCGCGCTGGGCCAGCGAAAACTCTTCCAGATGGGCTTCTTCTCCGATCACGATATCCTTGAAGCCGTTCCCGCGGTCGGCCGCACGATAGTCACCGGGAAGCGCGACGACGACCAGGCCAAAGCGACGAATTCCAAGACCTGCGAAATGCCGCGCTACACGTCGGCCGACGTCCCGATGGGAAAAGCCGATATTGCTGTCAATAGCACCTTCCAGATATTCACCGACCTCCACGACAGGCAGGCCGTCTTCGACGAGCAGCCGCAATGTGCCGCGCGTATGATGACGGCCGGTCAAGACAATGCCTGCAGGCGCCCAGGAAAGGAGCGACTTAACCAGCTCCTCCTCCCGTTCGATGGAATAGTCGCTCGAGGCGACCATCACCTGATAGCCGTGCTCGTTGAGCACCTTGGTCATTTCCTCCAACATCAGCGCGAATGCTGAATTGTTGAGGGTCGGCACAACCACGGCAACCGTCTTGCTGCGGGCCGCAGCCAGGCTTCCCGCCATCACGTTCGGCACATAGGCGAGCGAGCGCGCGGCATCGACAATCCGCAATCTTATCTTCTCGGAAACGGCATCCGGCTCGTTATAGGAACGCGAAACCGTCGTCACCGACACGCCCGCCAGACGCGCGACATCAGCCATTTTAGGGCGACGGGAAAGGGGCTTTTTCAAGACGATTCACAAATTTCCGGTAACGTTTACATTTCCTATTTTTCCAGCAATCCACTGGTATGTCAAGTGAATTTACAACTTGACAGAAAGTATGAAAACGCTACCAATTGCTCGCATCGCCGACTCCATGTCCGTTGGAACGACCGGCTGAAAGCTATGTTTTGCACTTTGGTTAACCGCTATGGAAGAAGGGATGCCCACCGTCTTGATCACCGGCTGCGACAGCGGCCTTGGGGAAGAATTCGCGATCCAATATGCGGCGCGAGGTTATCGGGTGATAGCAACCTGCCTTGATCCTGAGAAGCTCTCGGCAAGGCATGCGTTCGGCTCAAATGTGGAGCTGACAAGGCTCGACGTGACGGATCACGCAGCAGTCGAGACGCTGGCGAAGAGACTTGAGAACTCGCCGATCGATATTCTTATCAACAACGCGGGTATTCCCGGACCGCATCCTTCGCTGCAAGAGACGGATGCCCATCTTTGGCGGAAGATGCTGGAGGTCAACCTGATCGCGCCGTTGATCGTGTCGCGAGCGTTTGTCGAGCATGTCGCGCGAAGCGATCAGAAGGTTATCGCGTTCATCTCCAGTCGGATGGGTTCCCTAAGCCTCAACAACACGGGCATGTCCTATGCATATCGGTCGAGCAAGGCAGGCCTCAACATGATCATGAAAAGCCTGGCGATAGATCTCATCCCCCGACAGATATGCGTGCTTAGCATCCACCCCGGAAATGTCGTTCCCGACTGCTCAGGCGGCCTGTCGATCGCTGCGAGCGTCGAACGGATGCGCGAGGTCATCAATGAGGCAGGCCCGCATCAGACGGGGACGTTCTACAACTATAACGGCCAGATACTTCCATGGTAGGGAGGCGGGTTGCCGCAAGCGATCCTTCTTCCCCCGATCCGATCAAATGCCCCCACGCTCCCCTGACCGAATATCATAGGCGACGCGGAAGCCGGTATTGCTGGAGGCGCTATCGGGTGACAGTCCCATGCGGGCGGCAATCCGATAGCGATAGCAATAGCTCTTGTGGCAGAGGAACGAGCCGCCCTTGAGCAGTTTGTCCGCATTCTTCCTGGCCTGTTCGTTGCGGATCTTCGCCTGGCGTGAGAGTGAGCGCACGCGGAACGGATCACTCGTCCATTCCCAGACGTTGCCCGCGAGATTGTAGAAGCCGTCATCGGTCGGAGCGAAGCTACGCGCCGGCGCCGTCCCGAAAAATCCGTCCACCAGCGTATTCTGCTGCGGAAACCGGCCCTGCCAGATATTGCAGAAAACCTTCGTGTCCGTCGGCTCTTCGTCGCCCCAAGGATAGCGGCGGCGGCGATTGCCGCCCCGCGCCGCATGCTCCCATTCCGCTTCCGTGGGAAGGCGTCCGCCGACCCACTGCGCAAACGCCATGGCGTCATTCCAGGAGACTTGCGTCACCGGATGATCCATCCTGTCCTCGACAGAACTGCCTGGCCCTTCCGGTGCGTTCCAGATGGCCCCGTCAACCCGCCCCCACCATGGAGTGCCTGCAACGTTATTGGCTGCGAGTTCCCTATCTTTCAGCAATCCCACGAATACAGCGGCGCAGCCGAATTTCTCCGCTTCCGTGACATAGCCTGTCGCCTCGACGAACTCCGCGAAGCGCGCGACGGTCACGGTTTCGGCCTCGAGGAGGAAATCGTTGACGGTGATCTTGCGCTCGGGTCCTTCGCCGTCAACGAGTATGACCGGGTCGTTGGTGCCGACAAACGTCTCGCCGCCCTTGACCGCGATCACTTCGCCAGTCTTGCCCCGCGACGAAATCCTCGCCGCTTCGCCCGGTCTTTCATTCCCATTGTTTCGGCTGACGGCCGAACAGCATCCGCTCATCGTATTTTCCCGAACTTTTCCATCTCGGCGAACTGCACCTTGAAAAAAACTACCTGCCGCTGTCGAAAAGCATTTCGAGAAGGAACATGTGCGAGCCGCCACGCGGCGTTGGCACCAGCGCTCCCGTCTCGCGCAACTCCTTTCGCGGCAGGCGGTCGTGGGTCGCAGGTTCGATGCAGAACACGTTTATCCCTTCGCGGGCATTGCGCAAGGTCTGCAGGAAAGGCAATTTCCGCCCGTCATATTTCAGGCGGAAGCATGCACCGCCATCGGCTGCCGCCGTAAGCTCGACTTCCGATACGGCCGCGCCGGACGATCGGGTCTGGATATTGTTCTCCGCCAGACAATCCTGGGAAATATCCTCGCCGTTTAGGCTCGCCGTGCTCGCCAGCGTCACGGCCGGAAAGCCAAGGTTGATGTGGTACATCGCCATGACCGGCAGATTACCGGATAGCACCGTCACACGGTCGGAAACGACCAGAGAACGGCCGCCAAGGGGCACGTAGATATGCCGCTGCAGCCGGATCGCGCCATGGTTCAGGTTGAACTGGGTCATTTCCGCCTTGACCCGGAAGAGGCATTCATCGCCATCCCAGACGGTATCGGTGGCGATGATCGTCGCGGGCATATGCACCATGTTGCCGTGCAGGGGAAAGCGGCGGCCCTCGTCGGTCTCCGGCTGGCGGATATGGTCGAAGCCACATGTCGCCATCAGGCCAGAGAGAGCGTTATTCTCACCGATCGCATGGGGTGCGGATGTTCCCATCGGGCTGATCCAGCCGAAGGGGATGTTGTCGCACCAGACCTGGCCGATATCGCAGCAGCGATCCGGCAGGAGGTCGATGCGCAGCCCGCCGCCACTGTCGATCTGCAGGAGCCGCATGCCGCGGCCGGAGCCGTCATCGATCGTCAGCCTCTTGAAACCCGCCACATGCATGAGATCGGGAAAGACCCGCCCGAGCTCCTGCTTCGTAAAAATCTGGCCGAACAACATTACCATCTGAGCACCTCGCGTTTTGCCGGCCCGTTGTTCATTCGGCCAGGAGGTTGTCGCCGCTTGCGGCATCGAACACATGCCAGCGGTCCGAAACCGGCCTGATACTCAGGACGTCTTTGGCTGAAGGCGCCACCGCCATGCCTTCAGGCACCCGGACACCTATCGCTCCGAACGAGGACTGGCCGAAGATGAAGATCTCATGGCCCAGCCATTCCACCACATTGACCTTGATCTCCAGTGCCCCCTTCGTGCCCGCCGGAACGATCTCGAAATGCTCCGGCCGGATGCCGACCTTCACCGGCATGCCGGGCTTCATCGCGGCAGTAAGCCTGGACTGCCGTTCCTGAGAGGCCGGCAACTGCATGCCGCCGAATTGGAACACACCCTCGACCGTCTCGATCTGGCCAGGCATGAGGTTCATTTCCGGCGTGCCGATGAAGGTCGCGACGAAGGTATTCTTCGGCCGGAGATAGAGGTCCTGCGGCGAGCCGATCTGCTGCAGCTTGCCGTCCTTCAGGAGCGCGATGCGGTCCGCCATGGTCATCGCCTCCACCTGGTCGTGGGTCACGAAGATCGAGGTCGCGTTCAACCTTTCGTGCAAACGCCGGATTTCGATGCGGGTCTGGGCGCGCAATTTGGCGTCGAGGTTGGAGAGCGGCTCATCGAACAGGAAGAGCTTCGGATTGCGCACCACGCAGCGTCCCATGGCGACGCGCTGGCGCTGACCGCCGGAAAGCTGCCCTGGTTTCCGGCCTTCCAGCCCGCCGAGGTCGAGCATGACGACTGCTTCCTTGACGCGCCGGTCGATCTCTGCCGGGTCCTCGCCGCGCATTCTCAGCGCGAAGGACATGTTGTCCCTCACCGTCATGTGCGGATAGAGCGCATAGGACTGGAACACCATGGCGAGGTCGCGCGCCGACGGGTCGAGATGGGTGATGTCCTCCCCATCGACGAGGATCTTGCCGGACGTGGTTTCCTCAAGCCCCGCGATCATCTTGAGAAGGGTCGATTTCCCGCTGCCGGACGGACCGACCAAGACCAGGAATTCGCCGGAATTGATCTCGAAGTCGATGCCGGGGATGACCTCGACCGCGCCGTAGGATTTGCCGACTTTCTGAAGCTGCAAGTGTGCCATGGGTGTTCCTATTTGACGGCGCCGGCGAGCAGTCCGCGCACGACGAAACGCTGCCCGAACATGATGAATGCCAGTGCCGGGATCATTGAGAGCATGGATGCCGCCGCCATCTGGCCGTAGAGGATCTGGTGCTCCTGGGCAAAGGTCGCGATCGCGACCGGGGCGGTCATCGTATCCTTGCTGGAAAGATTGAGCGCGATGGCGAAATCGCTCCATGCGGAGATGAAGGTGAGCGCGCCGGCAGCCGCCATGCCGCCGAGCGACAAGGGCAGGATGAGATGGCGGAATACCTGAGCGTATGTGCAGCCGTCGAGCCGTGCCGCCTGCACGAGCTCCTTCGGGATGTTCATGACGAAGCCTATCATCAGGAACAGCGCCATCGGCAGTCCCTGCACGATCTGCGCGAGGATAAGCGCCGTATAGGTGCCGTGCAGGCCGGCCTCGGTGAACATCACGTACCAGGAGCCGACGAAGGTGAGCGTCGGCAGCATGTGGAAGATCAGCGCCCAGCCGAGAAGGATGAAGCTCACCCAGCGCGGCGGTTGCAGCCGCGCCACCGTGAAGGCGGCAAGCGTCGCGATGATCAGCACCAGGAGCGTCGAGGTCACCGAGACGACGGCGCTGTTCCACAGGTTCCAGAGGAAATGGGACTGCCTGGAGTTGATGATCTGCTGGTAGTTGATGAGCGTTACTGGCGCGATGGTCGTGCCCATCAGGATGTCGATCTGCCGCTTGAACGAGTTGGACAGGATCCACACCATCGGGCCGAGAATGATCAGGGCATAGCCCCAGGCGATCAGGTTCCCGCCAATGCTGCCGAGGTTTCTTCTGGCATTCATGCGGCTGCCCTCTGCTGGCGTCGACGACGGACGGTGTTGGCGAGCACGATCAAGACGGCGACGCCAAAGATCGTCACGAGCGACATGGCCGATCCCATGCCTACTCGGTCCTGCGCGAAGAAGACGCGGTTGATGGAGAAGTTGATCACCTCGGTCGCCGTGCCGGGACCGCCGCCCGTCAGGAGAAAGATTTCGTCGAAGACCTTGAAGGAGAGGATCATGCGGAATGCCAGCGTGATGAGAATGGTCGGCATCATCAGCGGGATCGTCACATAGCGCAGCTCTTGCCAGCGGCTTTTGACATCCAGTTTCGCTGCCTCGAATACTTCCCGATCGAGAGATTCCAAGCCGGCCAGCGTCAGCAGGAAGACGAATGGCGTCCAATGCCAGACATCCACGACGATGACGGACATCAATGCGAACCTGGGATCACCCAGCCAGTCGACCTGCGGCAGGCCGAGGAAGGTGAGCAGTGTGTTGATGATGCCGAAATCGCGGCCGAGCAGAAGTCGCCACATGGCACCGATGACGATCGGAGGGATGACGATCGGCAGCAGGAAGATCGCAGTCAGGACGCTTCTGCCGATCTTCGAGGCGCGGCGTACCGCAAGCGCCATCGTGAAGCCGAAGATCATCTGCAACGTCACGGCGCAGATCGCAAAGATGATCGTGTTTCTCACACCCGCCCAGTAGACGGCCTCCCCGGTGAACAGCTCGTGGAAGTTTCGCAGCCCGACGAAGTCCACGACCGCCGTGCCGGATACCCACTTGACGTCTGACAGACTGAGATAGCCGAGATTGAAGACCGGCCAGATGGACAGAAGGGCCAGGACGATGATTGCTGGCGCAAGGGAACCGATCCTCCACCAGAGATTAGCGCGTTCGATTCTCGCCGCGTCTAAGGAACGTGTCGCCATCGTGAAAGATTACTCCATGGATGGGATGTCCGGGACGGGTATCCCGGACATCCGGCTGCTCACAGCATCTTGGGAGGAGTGAGCTTATAGCCAGCCGCCGTCAGAATCTGGTTCACCTCGGTTGCGGCTCCGTTCAAGGCATCCTTGGGAGAGATCTCGCCGATGAGAGCGCGATTGAGATAGAGCGAAATCGCTTCCTTTATTCGCACGCCTTCCTTGAGAGGCGTGTTCATCTTGGCAACATCCGCATTTTGCGAGAACGCCTTGATAAAGCGGTATGCCGGATCTTCTGCCAGCTTCGTGTCGCCGAGATCTTTCCGGATCGGGATGCCACCCGCTTCCGTATAGGCGACCTGCGTGTCCTTCTGGAGGAACCATTTCAGGAAGTCCACCGCAGCCTTCTGGTTGGCTTCCGGGATATTCTTGGGGATGCCAGCCATCCACTGGCCGGCGACGGATGCATGCTTGCCGTTCGGTCCTGCCGGCAGCAGTGCAGTCTCGATCGTATCAGTGACGATCGACTTATTCGGGTCCTGCAGGTCGGCGACAGCGGCAATGACCGCCGTGCCCTGCGCCGCTTTGCCTGTCGACAGAAGCTGGATCAATTCAGCCTGTTCAAGAGCCCCCGCATTTCCAGTGCCAACTTCCTTGTTGAGCTTGATGAACATCTCCAGCGCCTGCAGGCTCTGCGGGCTGTTTAATGTCACTGAATGGTCGCCATTCTCCGGATCCGCGAAAAAGCTTCCGCCATAGCTCCAAAGAACCGGCGAGAAATCGAAGAGGATGGATTCGCGGGTCCCGCGAGATACGAATCCGTATTGGCTGGAGGGTTTATGGAGCGCCTTGGCGTTCTCCACGAGCTCGTCCCAAGTCTGAGGCACCTTCAGCCCGGCCTCTTTGTAGAGGTCACTGCGGTAGTAAAGGACCAGGACATTGCCGTTGGTGGGTACGCCGTAAAGGGTGCCCTTGGGGTCAAAGCTGTTGGTCTGGGCGTTCCAATAGGCCGAGCCGCCGAAATCCACCACCCCGTCCGGCAGTGTGAAGCCGGAATCGATCTCCTTGAGCGGCTTCAGGAAACCGCCGGCATAGATCTCGGCCAGGCTCTGGGCGTTGATATTGATGATATCGTAGGAGCCCTGCTGCGCCCGCACAGAATTGCGCATCTTGTCGACCATGCCGCCGAAGGGCGTCACGTCGAGCTGGAACTTGGTGCCGGTTTCCTTTTGATACTCATCGACCAGAGACACGAACGAGTTCAGCCAGGGCGACTGGCTGATCAAGATCCTGATTGTCGGAGCATCCTGCGCGAATGCCGGCGAAGTCAGATACGCCGCCAGAGACAGGCCGGCCAGCAATTTACCCACCATCCTTCTGGTATATCTGCCATCTTTTCTTTCGAACATGTCGATTTCTCCTCCCTGAATCGAAGTCTGGCTCACGATTTTTCCAAACCCATCCATTCGAAAAATTCCCGCGTTGCGGAATGCTGCGCGAGGATGGTGGCTATGACGCTTTTCAGGCGTTCTTCCACATCGGGCGCATCGAGCGGGTTCTGCTGATACGGATCCGCCACATTGTCATAAAGCGCCGTCTTGAAGCTCTTGAAATGCTTGCGATCGCCGCCGGGCGGTCGGCGCGCGTCATTCAGAGCCCGGATGCTCAGTACCGGCAGGCCCTTGGTGAAATCCATCGGCTCGTGCAGCTCTGCAGTCTTCAGCTCATTGAGCGCAAAGAAGCTGTGCAGATGCGTCGGCATCAGGGTGTATTCCCTGAGGTTCTCGTCGTCGAGATCGGGCGGATAGAGAAAGCAGGTATGCCTGCCGTCCGTGACGCCGATCGCGCCGCCAAACATGCCGAAGATGACCGATCTCTCCTGGTCTTCCCTTTCGACGAGTTCGAGAACCGACATTCCCTGCACTTCTGAGGGAATCTCCTGGCCGAAGAGCTTCATGATCGTCGGCATCAGATCCGGCGTCTGCGTCACCACTTTCGTGCGTGTGCCCTTGCGTGCGCCGAGGTCGGGATGATGCACGATCAAGGGGATATGCGAGATCTCCTCGTAGTAAGGCATCACGTTCTTTGCCCACCAGTTATGCTCGGAGAGGAGATAACCGTGGTCGGTCGTGAGGATGAGGCAAGTATCGTCCCACAGGTTGTGTTCGTCGAAATAGTCGAGCAGCTTGCCGAAATATTCGTCGCACATGGCAACCAGCGCGGCATAGTTGGCGCGGATCTCGGCGACCTCGTCCTCGTTCTCCGTCACCGGCGCATATTTCGGCCAGTCGATAATCGGACCGTCGTAATTCGTCTCCAGGCCTTCGCGGAAGCGCTTCGGTGTATAGAAGGGTTCATGCGGGTCGAAGCATTCGAGATGCAGCATCCAGTTGTCGGCGCCGCGATTGCTGTCGAGGAATTCGAAAGCCCGGTCGAAGCATTGAACGGCGGGAAAATCCTTCTCTTGCCTGATGAATTCCCGGTTGATCTGATGCTGCAGGCGATTTGCCTGGTTTGGACCGTTGTAGTGCTTGTTCGAATATTCCTTGCCGAACCGCTCCAGCGGCGGCTCCACCAGCGCCTTCCAGGTGTCGTATTCCTGCCCGCGGACGAAATCCCAGGTCGAATAACGGGAGTGATAAGTAGCCCCGCCGTCCTCGAAATAATGGAAATGGTCGGTCACCAGATGCGTATGAACGCCCCCCTTCTTCAGGAGCTCCGGCATGGAGTTGTCGAAGGGCTCCAAAGGCCCCCAGGACCGATGCATGAAATTGAGACGGCCCGTATGCAGGTCGCGCCGCGCCGGCATGCAGGGCAGGCTGCCGACATAATGATTGTCGCAGGTCAGAGCACGGGCGGCGAACCGATCGAAATTCGGCGTCGGGACCACCTTCCCTCCGTAACATCCCAAAGCAAGCCTGTTCAACGAGTCGAACAGCACAAAAACTGCGCGCATCAACAATCCTCCATGAGCGGAAACTAGCGGTAGCCCAGGGCTTGCGCTAATACCTCTCACATCGATGTCGATAACCTGGGGATATCGCTCATGACGATGCATCATATCTGGCGGCTGCATCATTTCCTGAGTGTTTCGGAACACGGCAGCTTCCATGCGGCGGCGCGGGCGATCAATGTCAGTCAGCCGGCGCTGACCAAATCGATCCGCCTGCTGGAACAGGACCTCGGCTGCGTGCTGTTCCTGCGGATGCCCGGCGGGGTGCGCCTGACCGAGGCCGGAGAACTCTTCCGGCATCGGGCGAGGGAGATAGAGGCCGCATGGAATGCCTCGCTCGTCGAGTTGAAGGTGCAGACGAGAGGCCTCGGCGGTGAGATGCGCATCGGCGGCGGACCGGTCTATTCGGCAGTCTATTTTCCGAACATGCTGGCAGACCTGCGCTCCAATTTCCCGAACCTGCGGGTCGCAGTATCGACAGGCGTTGGAGCCGATCTGCTGCCGTTCCTGCAGCGAGGCGACCTCAGGGCCTATGCGGGCGGGGTTCCGAGCGAGGTCGATGGCCTCGGGCGCGACTTCATCACCGACATCCTGTATGACCAGGAGAACTCGCTCTTCGCCTCGCACCAGCATCCGCTGTTCAAGGGGGGCGGGATCACGCCGCAGAAGCTCCTGGATTTTCCATGGCTAAGCCTGTTCAGCGGTGGATTGGCGAACGGCAAGATCGATCGCTTCTTCGCAGGCCACGGACTTCCCGCTCCTCAGCTCGCGCTTGAATCCCATTCGCTTCAGATTGCCCTGAAGATGCTGGTCGAGCACAATTTCATCGCCTGCATGCCGGTGCCGCTGGCGAGGAGCTATTCCGCTTTGCAGCTTCGCGAAATCGATCTGCCCGATTTCCGTTGGAGCATTCCGACCGGCATCACCTATCATAAGTCATCGAAGGACTTCCCGCCGATCAAGGTGATGCTGAAATTCCTCAGGGAAGCGACCAAACTTGCCGCGGCGTCCCAGGCAATTCTCACGGCACCGGAAGCCACCTAGGTGACAGGGCGCGTCTTTGCCTCTGGTCCGGTCGGCCAGCCTCCTGCTCCAAGCGTCTAACTTTCCTCCGCGAATATCTCCTCCCGCCTCCTGCGCACGATTGAAAGAGCCGGCGCGATCAGCAACAGCGCGGCGATGAGCAACATCCCTGCGCTGATCGGCCGTTCGATCAATACCATCGCGTTGCCACGCGACAGCAGCAGCGCGCGACGAAGATGCTCCTCCATCATCGGTCCCAGGATGAAACCGAGCAACATCGGTGCAGGCTCACATCGCAATTTCGTAAAGCAATAGCCTGCCGCTCCGAAGATGATCAGCATCCATACGTCGAACATAGAATTGGAGAAGCTGAACACGCCAATACAGGTGATGACGACGATCGCGGGGAAAAGCAGATGATAGGGAAACGTCAGAAGCCTCACCCAGAGCCCGACCAGCGGGAGATTGAGCACCACGAGCATCGCGTTGCCGATCCACATCGAAACGATGAGGCCCCAGAACAGCGCCGGCTGTTCCGAGATCACGTTCGGACCCGGCTGGATGCCGTGGATCATCAGGGCGCCGATCATCAGGGCCATGACGGGATTGGACGGCAGGCCAAGCGTGAGCATCGGGATGAAGGAGGTCTGCGCACCAGCATTGTTGGCGGATTCAGGCCCTGCAAGCCCCTGGAGAACTCCGCTGCCGAACTTTTCCGGCTCTCGGGAAATCTTCTTCTCGATCGCGTAGGAGGCAAACGACGACAACGTGGCCCCTCCCCCCGGTAGAATGCCGAGTACCGAACCGATCGCCGTGCCGCGCAGGATGGATCCCAGAGCTTCGCGAAACCGGGCGAGCCCCGCCGCCAAACCGGTAATCTGCACCACCGCCACATCCTGTTCGGCAGGATTGTCGAGATTGCGCAGGACTTCGGCGATGGAGAACAGGCCCATGGCCAGTGCAACGATCGCGATGCCGTCATAGAGATCCAGCATTCCGAACGTATACCGCCGCACGCCGGAAGTGACGTCCGTGCCGACGAGCCCGAACAGCAGACCGAGGATCGCCATGGCGATCGCCTTGACAATGGAGCCGTGGGCAAGGGCGATAGCCGCGATCATGCCAAGAACCATCAGCGAGAAATATTCCGCCGGTCCGAAGAGCAGTGCAGCCCTCGCCAGAGGCGGGGCAAGCAGGGCGATGATGAAAGTGGCAATGGTCCCGGCGACGAACGATCCCAAGGCCGCCATAGCAAGGGCTTCCCCTGCTCGCCCCTTGCGAGCCATCTGATAACCGTCGAGCGCCGTGACAACGGATGAGGACTCGCCAGGCGTGTTGATGAGGATTGCGGTGGTCGATCCGCCATACTGCGCGCCGTAGAAGATGCCGGACAGCATGATGAAGCCGGAGACCGGTGGCAGGCCGAATGACAGCGGCAGCAGCATGGCGACGGTCGGCGCCGGCCCCAGCCCGGGCAGGACACCTATCAGGGTCCCGATCAGCACGCCGGCAAAGCAATAGAAAAGATTGAGCGGCGTCAGCGCCGTTTCGAAACCCAATGCAAGATGGGAGAGCAGTTCCATGTCTCAGCCTCCGATCCAGGTGCCGACGGCATGAAGCGGCAGGCCAAGGGCCACGCGGAAGATCAGGTCGGAACAAAGCGTCAAGCCAGCTGCCAGGAAGAGCGTGGGCTTCCAGCGAAAGGCCGGGCTTGCGGACGCGGCCAAGACAACGACCCCCGGCAATGTCAGATAGCTGCCCAGGGGCTGCATGAAAGCGGCGAAAACGACCATGGCACCAAGCACTCGCGCCATCGGGCCGAACCGCGGCATCTTGACTGGCTCGTCAGCCACGAAACTTCTTACCAAGACCACGAGACCGGCCACGATCAGCAAACCGGAAAGGATGACGGGAAAGAAGCCCGGTCCCATGCGCAGCATGGATCCGAAGCCGAAACCAAGACCGAGCCAGAGGAAGATCGCACCCAGCAGAATGAAGACCAGTCCCGCCAAACGGTCGATGCCCATGAATACGTGCATGATCAAACGCCTCCGACCACCTTTGAGGGATCCTGCAGAGGCGGCGCCGGAAAATGGAGGCCGCGCTGTCCCGAGAGGCCGCGGTTCGGCTCCACGTCATGGCTTGGGACGGGCACGCCCGGGAATTCCTGTCCGTCGATTGCGAGCAGGTCCTCACCGTAGAGCTCTTCCCGTAGACGCTGCTGCAGAGCTGAAACGACTTCCGCATAGGATGCGTCCTCGAACACATCGTGCATTTCCTGCGGATCGGTTTCGAGGTCGAAGAGCTGGAAGTGCGAACCTGCGGGATACCAGATCAGCTTGTGACGACCGTCATGGACCATCCGCATGGCCTTCGCCCCTGAGAGGGCCTCGGCGTAAAGAAAGTCGCGCCGTTTGTCGCCGACCATGGAGCGCCCTTCGCAGGTGCCAGGTATCGCCAGACCACAGAGCGAGAGCAGGGTCGGCATGACGTCCTGCAGTCCGACGAGACGGGTATCCACCGCAGCTCTGCCGACCCGTCTGTCGGAAGCAGTTCCGACCAGGATCATCGGAACGTTAGCCGAACCTTCGTACATCAGGCGCTTCGCGTAGAAACCGTGATGGCCCAGCATGTCTCCATGGTCACTGGTGATCAGGATTACCGTGTTGTCGAGAATATGCTCCTCGCGCAGCGTCCCGATGAGGATGCGGATCTGATGATCGATATGCGTGCAAAGCGCGTAAAATGCCCTGCGCATATCGGCAAGCTGAGCCCGTGGCAGCTTTGCCCAGTAATCGCGCGTCAGCTTCAGCGGATGCGGCAGCGCCTCCGTATCTTCCGCCCAGGCGCCGACGAAAGGCTCGTCCATTTCGCGCGCTCTGTAGCGCTCGAAATAGCTCGCGAGCGGTATCAGCGGCGGATGCGGCGGCGTGTAGGAAACATGCCAGAGAGCGGGGCGCGTCGGGTCGCGCCGCTTGATGCTGCGAGCCGCCGCCCACGTGGTCCAGTTGGTGACATGCAACTCTTCAGGCAGATGCCAGGTACGCCAACTGTATTCATTGTTGCTCATCCCGTGCATGAATTGCTGGCCGGCATATCCCTTGTCGGCCAGAAACATCTCGTAGTCGTCCGTTCCGCCAAGCGCCCCTCGCCCTTCTTCCGCCAGCAGGACGTCATCGAATCCGATGCGGTCTCTCTGGGGAAAGACATGAAGCTTGCCGATCGCCTGAGTCTGATATCCGTTGCTGCCGAAGGTAGCGGCAAGCGTCGGCAGGTCGGACGGCATCCGCAGCGACGGCTGAAACACGCGATCCCCATGACGGCGCGGGCTCGTCCCTGTCATGATCGAGCGTCTGGCAGGAATGCAGATGGGGCATTCCGCATAAGCGCGCGAGAACCGTGTACCGATCGAGGCGAGATGATCGAGCGTCGGCGTCTCGATCACCGGGTGGCCCGCGCAGCCGAGCAGATTGCCCGGCCACTGGTCGACGGTCACGAAGAGGACGTTGGGCCGAACCGGCCCATCCTCTGGATGAGTATGTTTCATGATATTTTGAGACCTGTCAGTCTTTCGCCGCGCCAGAGGCTTCGACGAGCTGTTTCATCTTGTCGTTTTCTGTGGCCACGAAGTCCGCGAACTGCTTTGAAGAGCCGCCGGCAATACCGATGTTCAGCTCTGCGAAGCGATTCTTGACGTCATCCTGCTTGATGGCTTCATCGAGGGCCGCGTTCACGCGGGTGACGATCTCTGCCGGCACGCCGGCTGGGTAAAAGACCCCGTGCCAGGAGGCGAAGGCGTAGTCCTTGACGCCTGCTTCGGCCATGGTTGGGACATCCGGCAAGGCCTGCGACCGTTCGGTACCCGTCACCGCAAGTGCCCGAAGTGCACCGCTCTTCACGTGAGGCACGGCCGTCCCGTCGATCATCATCTGCACATGGCCGGCAATTACGTCCGTCAATGCGGGCGCGGAGCCGTTATAGGGGATATGAACCGGATTGATCCCGGCAAGGCTCTTGAAATATTCGAAGGCCAGATGCTGAGGCGATCCGTTCCCGGAAGAAGCGTAGGAGAAACTATCGGGCTCTTTCTTCACCAGGGCGATCAGTTCCTCAACCGTGTTTGCCTTGATCTGAGGATTGACGACGAGAAGCAGGGGAACGGATGTGATCTGGATGATCGGCTGGAAATCCTTGATCGGATCATAGGTGAGGTTCTTGTAGACATGCGGGCTGATCGCATGTGTGCTGATGTCTCCGATCGCCATTGTATAACCGTCCGGCGCGGCGGACTTGAGCGCGGTGGTGGCGATTGTGCCGCCGGCCCCGGGTTGATTTTCGACGATGACCGATTGCCCCAGCTTCTCGCTCAGCTTCGGCGCGATCGTTCTTGCGATAAGATCCGTATTTCCGCCCGGAGCGAAAGGAACGATCAGGGTGATCGGCTTGGTTGGCCACTTATCCTGGCCCGATGCCGCCGGAGCCTGAAATCCCAGCGCGATCGCGGCGGCGATTGCTGTTGCAAATAGAGCTTTCATGATACCTCCCTTGGTGTGCGGCGGCGCTCCTCAAGAACCGCATGCCTTGGCGATAGCCAAAGCGTGAAATATAAGCTATCCGATCCCTCACTGATTTAGAAATTAGAAACTCTAGAGCGTTTCATGTTTTATTTGAAGCGTATCCGGCATTGACAAGATAATTGGTGCACTCGTCTGGACCGATGGTCT
>NZ_JBLFFK010000033.1:0-44529 GCF_051400715.1 Neorhizobium descurainiae | reverse complement strand
TATGTCCAAGCCCTCATTCGGGCTCAACATCGTCAATCACGCCGTGATCCGGAAGGTGGGTGCAAAACACCGCTTACTGATGAGTGCTGATACACTTTGATACAGTTTCGTTCGCCCCCCGGCACATCTGTGCGACAAAGGCGGCTTAGCCTTCGAACATGCAGCTGCGGTGGTGACACCACCAGCGCGCATTCCATTTTCTTCCGATACTGGTGTTCGTCATTTTATCCAAAGGTGTGCGATGATCCAATTTGCCCAAGACATCCTCCGTCTTGCTGCAACCATTTGCGTTTCGGTAGCTCTTGCCAGCTGCAATGACAATGTTGCCGCTCAGCAGCAACCGGCGCAGAGAGCCAAGCCAGCAGTCGGCGCACAGATCCTGCATCCGCAGAAAGTGACGCTTACGACGGAGCTGCCGGGCCGAACCAGCGCGCATCTCGTCTCGGAAGTCCGTCCACGCGTTACTGGGATCATTCGGCATCGGACGTTCGCGGAAGGGGGAACCGTTAGGGCGGGGGACGTGCTTTATGAGCTCGACTCGACCTCCTTCGAGGCGGCCGTCCGGAACGCTGAGGCGGCGCTGCGACGCGCCGAAAGCGCGGTTCCAAGTGCGCGTGCCCGTTTCGAGCGTTATCAGACCTTAAGTGCGAACAATGTGGTCAGCCGCCAGGAGCTTGATGATGCTCGGACCCAGCTGTTGCAAGCTGAGGCTGACGTTTCCTCTGCTGCAGCCGCAGTCGAGACCGCACGCATCAATCTCGAATATACAAAGGTCAGGGCTCCGATCAGCGGCCGTATCGATGCGTCCAATGTTACGGAAGGTGCGCTCGTTACCGAACACCAGGAGGCTGTCCTTACGACCATCCGGCAGCTCGACGTCATGAATGTCGATCTTGTGCGTTCGAGCGCTAGCTTGCTTGCGCTTAACAAGGCGCTGGCATCCGAAAGGATGCAATCGAACGGAGAGTTCGTCACCGTAGAACTTTTGCTCGAGGACGGAACCCGTTACGCCCTTCCGGGCAAGCTGCAGTTCCACAGCTCGGCAGTCTCATCGTCAACTGGCATGGTTTCCTTCCGCGCGGTTTTTCCTAACCCGGAAGGGATGCTCATGCCGGGCATGTATGTTCGCGCCCTCGTCGAGGAGGGCTATGTAGAGAACGGCTTCCTGTTGCCGCAACGCGCGGTGTCGCGGAACGCCCGCGGGCAGGCAACCGCGAAATTCGTCAATGGGGCTATGAAAATCGAGGAGCGAGTACTTCCCGTTGCTCGCAGCGTCGGCAACAGCTGGCTCGTCAGTGCCGGTGTCCAAGAAGGAGACCGCGTGGTCGTCGAAGGCCTGCAGAGGGCAGGATCCGGTCAGGAGGTCGAGGTCAGCGCCGTGACGGTTGACGACGCGACTGGTGAACTCCATCGCGTCGCGGCTGAGAGCTCGCCGACGCCAGATCCCGGGAATGGTCGCCAAGCATCTATCGGCGCAACTGACGTAGCAATACCCTGAGGGATCGTCATGTCTCGATTCTTCATCGACCGCCCCGTCTTCGCATGGGTTATCGCGATTGCCTTGATGATCGCAGGCGCGATCTCGATGACCACCCTGTCCATTTCGCAATATCCTCAAATCGCCCCTACCACCGTCCGGATAACGGCGAACTATCCCGGTGCGGATGCTCAAACAGTCGAGGATGCGGTCACGAAGATTATCGAGCAGGCCATGACTGGCATCGATCACCTCGACTATATCTCGTCCAACTCCACGGCGGCTGGGGAAGCATCGGTCACGCTGACATTCACGAACGCGGCCAATCCGGACGTCGCGCAGATGCAAGTGCAGAACAACCTGCAGCTCGTGACCGCGCGTCTGCCGCGGGCCGTGCAGGATAGTGGCCTGACCGTGGCCAAATCGAGTTCCAGCTTCTTCTTGATTGCCTCATTTTTTTCGACGGACGACAGTCTGAGCGGAAGCGATATTGCAGATTACATCGACACCTCGCTCATGGATGCGCTGCGTCGTTTGCCCGGCGTCAGTGACACCCAGGTCCTCGGATCCGCCCGCTACGCCATGCGCATCTGGCTCGACCCCGACAAGCTTGCCCAATATGGGCTGGACGTGAATGATGTCACACAGGCTGTGCGTTCGCAGAATACGCAGGTCTCGGCCGGACAATTGGGCTCTCTGCCGCAGCGGCGGGGGCAGCAGTTGAATGCTGCTGTCTCGGCCGGTAGCCGCCTGCAAACGAAGGAGCAGTTCGAGGCGATAATTCTCGATAGTGCCGGGGACGGTTCGATTGTTCGGCTAAGCGATGTCGCCAGAGTGGAGTTGGGCGCCGAGAGCTATAGCACGGCCGGAACATACAGCGGCCACCCCTCCGCAGGTGTGGGCTTCCGGCTGGCCTCGGGTGCAAACGCGCTGGATACGGCAGAAGCGGTGCGCGCCGAGATCGAACGCCAACGCCCAAACTTCCCGGCGAGCCTGGACGTCCAATACCCTTTGGATACATCCCCCTTTGTACGGTTGTCGATCGAAGGAGTGGTCACGACCTTGATCGAGGCTGTCATTCTCGTCTTCGTCGTCATGTATATCTTCCTGCAAAATCTTCGGGCAACGATTATCCCGGCGCTTGCCGTCCCGGTGGTCCTGCTCGGTACGTTCTGCGTGCTGGCGCTCTTTGGCTACTCCATCAATACCCTGACGATGTTCGGTATGGTCCTGGCGATCGGTCTTCTGGTGGACGATGCGATCGTCGTCGTGGAAAACGTCGAACGCGTCATGGAGGAGGAAGGTCTCGATCCACGCGAAGCCACCATCAAGTCGATGGATGAGATCGGCGGCGCCTTGATCGGCATCACGACGGTGCTTTCCGCCGTCTTCGTTCCCATGGCGTTTTTTTCCGGATCGGTCGGAATCATTTACCGGCAGTTTTCCGTCACCGTCGTCTCCGCCATGGTTCTGTCGGTGCTGGTCGCGTTGATCCTGACACCTGCCTTCTGCGCGACAATGCTTAAAAAGCCGACGCCACAGTCTGCGAAGTCCGGACCTTTCAGGTGGTTCAACTATGGTTTCGGACGCTTTACAAACCTCTATCAAGGAATAGTTGGCTCATTGATCCGGCGGATCAGTATCTCGCTGATCTTGTTCGCTGCGGTTTCGGTCAGTGCCGGTATTCTGTATCATCGACTCCCTTCCGCTTTTCTGCCGGAAGAGGACCAGGGCCGGCTCATGACCTCGATCCAGCTACCCCCAGGGGCTACGGCCGATAGGACGCAGCGCGTCCTGGATCAGGTCATAGACCACTTTCTCACGCAGGAGGCCGATTATGTTGATGGCGTCTTCGGAACCGTCGGGTTCGGCTTTGGCGGTCAAGGCCAGAACATTGCGACTGCCTTCGTGGCGTTGAAAGACTTTGAGGAGAGGACTTCTCCTCAAGCCTCTGCTCAGGCGATTGCTCGACGGGCGATGAGAGCCTTCGGCGCCATAGGCGATGCCCGCGTAACCGCGCTTGCTCCGCCGGCCATTCCGGGATTCGGCAATAACAGCGGGTTTGATTTCTTTATCCGCGATACCGACAATATCGGACATGATGCCTTGATGGCGGCGCGTAATCAGCTTCTCCAATGGGCAGCCCAAAACCCGCGGTTGACCGGGACCCGTCCGAACGGGCAGGATGATACACCGCAATTTTCCGTTGCCATCGATCGTGGTCGTGCGAGTGCGCTAGGTATTGACCTCGCCGACATCGATTCGACGCTCGCGACGGCCTGGGGTGGGACCTATGTCAACGATTTCGTCGATCGCGGCCGCGTAAAACGGGTCTATATCCAATCTGACATCGATTTCCGGATGCAGCCAACCGACTTCGATCGCTGGCACGTGCGGAACGACCAGGACGAGATGGTTCCGTTCTCGGCCTTCTCTACCGGAAACTGGACTTACGGTTCACCGCGGCTGGAGCGTTACAATGGTGCTTCCGCGATCCAGATCCAGGGATCTGCCGCCGCCAGTGTGAGCTCCGGCCAGGCGATGGACGAAATCGACCGCATGATGAGGGAGCTGCAAGGCACTTTCTCCCATCAGTGGACGAGCCTGTCCGCCCAGGAAAGACTGGCTGGCAACCAGGCATTCCAGCTTTACGCCATCTCGGTGATCGTCGTTTTCCTCGCCTTGGCCGCGCTTTATGAAAGCTGGGCCATACCATTGGCCGTCATGCTCGCTGTTCCGGTGGGGATATTCGGTGCGCTCGTTGCCGCGACACTCTTCGAGCAGGCAAACGACGTCTATTTCAAGGTAGGATTGCTCACCACCATCGGCCTCGCCGCCAAGAATGCTATCCTGATTGTCGAGTTCGCCGTAGCTGAGCAAGCGGCAGGGAAAAAGCTGGTCGAGGCAACTCTTGAAGCTGCGCGCCAGCGCTTGCGACCGATCCTGATGACATCACTCGCGTTCGTTCTTGGCGTTCTACCGCTGGCGATTGCAGATGGCGCGGGTTCCGGCAGCCAGAACTCGATCGGTATCGGCGTCATGGGCGGCATGATTTCGGCAACAGTGCTTGGTATCCTATTCAGCCCAGTGCTCTTCGTCGCAGTGCGGACGATCTTTAAGGGCAAGGCACATCGGATCACTCAAGGGTCAGCGATATCTAGTCTGAAAGCAGAATAGCACGTACCTCTCCGTTGGCATCCAGTGAAGGTCCCTTTGAAATTGACGCCAGAGGACAGCGGACGATATCCCGGCAGGTCCGGACACATCGGGGTCATCGATCCGATCGACGGGACGTTCAACTTTGTCCGCGGCGGCCAGAACTGGGCTGTGTCGATCGGTCTTTACGAGAACCGCCGGCCGGTATTCGGCGTGATCCATGCACCCGCCCCCGACCTGATGAATACGGGCGGGACGATGATTTTGGCCCAGCTCAACGGCAAGCCGATCAAGCCGCTTCCGGCACTGCCGCCGATCAGCGGTGTGCTTCGTCCGAGATCACGAGATCGAAATCCGTCGGCGAAAACAGCCGGCGGTATTTGTCATTGAACAGCAGGCTTTGCACCGTCGTTACAACGATATCGACCTTCCGCCAGTCGCTGCTCCTTGTAGATAATCGAGGTGAAGTCTTTCTTCAGATAGGCTTTGAACGCTTTGTCCGCCTAGGTTTCCAGCTCCAGCCTGTCCACGAGAAACAGAACGCGCTTGGCGTTGCGTGTCTTCAGGAAGAGCTTGATGACCGCAGCGGACGTCAGAGTTTTCCCCGTCCCAGTCGCCATCTCGAACAGAAACCGTGTCGCGCCTTTCTTGGCGCTCTTTTGAATCTCCTGGACTGCCCGGTCCTGGTATGGGCGAAGGAAGCGGAGCTTTTGTTTCTCGACGAATGCATCCCGTTCTTCCAAGCCGCCTCGCTCGCATAAGCTTGATGTTCGCTCGGAGAATGGGAAAGCGCTCAACCGGATATCTATCCCGGCTTGTATGGCTATTCATCGGCGGTATTGTCGGGGGATAGTCACCTTCATGGGCGGCTTCAACCTGCCGGGTTGATCATAGGAAATGCATCGCCATGCTGACGACCTGCAGCACGATCAGCGCGGAAATAAGCCCGATCAAGGGCCAACTTGGCAGCCGATGCCTGGAGCCTCACATCGACCAGATCAGGGTGAAAACGAGGGACTTTAAAGAACCCCATCAGAAGGTTCGCTGATAGTCCGAAAGCGGGCGGCCGACGTTTCGTCAGCGTGACTTCTCGTATAGCTTCTCGGCTATCTCGAACATCTCCTCCGGAGCGTAATCCGGTGTGAAGGCAGATGGTACGCCGACAAGCTGGTGGATCTTACCTCCATCCGGCATGCCGTCGACGACCTCCAACTCACCGGGTGGATCATCGGGAAGAGCGACCTCGTCGTTGCTCCAGATGCCCGCGATCTCCTTGTAGTCGTTTGGGCTCCATGTATAGAGGCGACGGTGCGACCCCTCATCCAGGTATTTCTGGCATTCCGGGATGTTGGCGAGAGGAATGTTTGGGCAAGGCAGGAACTTCTCGATCTCGACGCCGGTGATCTTCTTCAACGCAAGGGCGTAGGCGTGCGCATGAACGGAACCGCGCACAAGCAGGTAGCCACAGACTTCTCGCCCGGTGGGATCGGTCACCGTCTCATAGACCCGCAGCTTGTGGAGACGCGCGCCGCATTCGAGGTGGAAGTTGTGCAGAAGGTCAAGAACGACATTGCCGGTCGTGGTAATGAAGTCGTTATTCCAGGAGGCGCCATTGCTGTTGATCGGCATGGCGCCACCGCCACCTGACAGGAAGCTCGCTGCGAGCCGGATGTCCGTCATATCCTCGAAGGGCGCTCCCGAGATGTCGCCGCCATTCCCTACATCTCCATCGGGTTTATCGGGGCCGTTCGCAAGCATCGCGACGCCGTTGCTGACCAGTTCGACATGGCCAAGTTCTTCCGCCGTGATGCTGGCGACCAAGCTGTAGAACGGCCTCAACTTTGACTTAGAGCGGAAGTTAAACGATTGGAACATGTAGTTGCCGAGGGTTGACATCTCGCCGTATTTGCCGCCAAGCAGCTCCTGAAGGGCGGCGGCGGCGTTTGGATCGGCAGCCTTCGGCGCAGGCAATTCTGCTTGCAATTGATCGATGCGCATGAACATTTGGGAAGCTCCTTTTGGCCTCAGGTAGTCGCCCAACCCGCAGTCGTGACGAGAGTTCCCCTGAAGAGTTGAGATATTTTGCTTCGTCCTCGATCGAACCGAGGGAGCCTCTTTTGTAGTCAAGTATTTAGAGCCGAGGACGAAAGGATGGTCTTATGCGGATTGCCACCTGCAACGTGAATGGCCGCCTCTTTCGCAAAGCTGGTTGCTTGCCGGCCGTTAACGTGACGGCTGGAAAATACGGAAAGCGTTGGAACCGGCTTCAAGCATAACGAGCCGCGACGGCTGAAAAAGCAGCTCGATAAGATCAAGACGTGGGTTCCGGTCGTGGCCGGTCCAGGCGAGAGCCTCGTCATGACCGGACCCGGCCTATGTCGCCAAGGCCGAATATTGCGGCTGGACCCACACCGGCACGCCTCATTCAAGGGCCTCAGAGAGGCGGAGGACGCCGCCGAGGTTTACCGCCTGCCGGATTGATCAGAGGTAAGAAAAACCCCGCCGAATGAACTGAGCACTTAAAGTTGGATGGTTCATGGACTGGGATGATTTGAGGGCGGGGTCCTGTATTGCACAGGGCTCAGCCCTTTGAGTTTCATCCTGGCGATCGTTATTGTAATAGCGTATATAGTCCTCGACGCCATCGAGCAGACTGGAACTGCTCTAGCTTATATCAGAGACCCAGAGAACACAGCGTACGGGTGAAGATCACCCGCATCGGCCCGGACGCAGTGTTTCACCGCTACCTGACACCGTATGGGCGTTTCTTCGCCGGCGCCGCCATTGATGGCGGTCGTTTCAATCGACCCGGGGTGTAGCTCTCTATCGTTCCATGGCGCCCCAGACAGCGCTTGAAGAATAGCGGCGGAGCGCTGGCATCACGCCGCCGGCTACGCTTGCGCCTGCAAGATCACGCTTAGCGAGATCGCTGACCTTTCGGAAGGCTTCTCCGCTTCATTGGAATGCTGCTTGGGTATACGCTGCTCCCGCTCGATGACTGGCTCTATGTCAATAGATAGAAAAGAATTCCGAACCCGGTGATCCAAAGTCCACTTAGAAACGCTAGAAAAACCGCAACAGTTCTGCCGTCCACATGAACCCACGGCCGCTGCGAGCCGTGCGGGTTCAGGGCAGCGCAGTGCTCCCGGGCAGTTGGTGCTCCGAAGGTCGATCCACTTCTCGCCAACCCCGACAGGATTCCCCCCGGAACTGGTGCGGTCGCGCTGATCCGATGCGCTGACGAGATCATCCGGCTGGAGAGAGGTTGTCCAGTGACCTTACCGGCCGCGGTGGAAATTTACCCGTTGTTCGCTACAGTTGCCGGCCGGACTGGACGGCGGCGGAGGCTGCGTCAAAATTCCACGTCCGCAGGTCCGCCCTCAGCGGTACCCCACTCTGCGGCAAGGGCTCGACGTGCTCTCTCAATATCGCTCGTCGAGCCCTTCGTGCCGCCCCCGTTGCGCGGTTCGGCAACATCAACCGTTGATCAGGTCGGATCGCCGTTTCCCTATTATTGATAGGTTTGACCCGGTGTTTTGCGTGATTGCCGGACCGACCTCACCGTTATCTCGATGTCGCCGGTGAGCTCCCTGGTGATCGCTTCAAGTGTCACGGAAAGTCCTGCCTCCACTTCGGCCGACTTGAGGCCTTTGGCGGTTTCTCTCGCGTAGATCACCAGCCTCGCCAAGGCGACGAGTTCCGCTTCCCTATCACTATCTTGCAAATCCGAGCATGCCATGCACCTACCCTCTAGTGAGGCACGCAGCCTAGAACCATTTTACGCGCGCCTGGCGTGACATCAGCGTGACACAACGCATGGCTGATGACGTCAGCCATTGCGCCAGAGAGATGTTCGGTTGAAAATGAACCGCGGGGCACGAGAACATCCATCAGCCTGACGCAGAGCATCGATCAGGGCTATGGCGTCCGCTCTTTTTTGATCGACATAGTTGTCGCGAAGAATTCGCAGCAATTCGTCAGCACGGGCGCCGCTGATTTCCGGGCAATTTGCCACTACGGCCTTCCAGCTACGAAGCTTAAAGAACAAGGAACGCGCGCTTTCTTTGACAAGCCGCGCCTCCTGATCAGAAATAAGACCGTCGACGCAACACAAAGCCACGGTGGCGTCTACGTTGACCATCGGAATGGTGATGGCAACATATCCAAGCTCTTCCGGTCCATGCAGTAGCGCGACGTCCGCATCGTCGACCAGAGTTTCAGTCGCGTAGGCTTCGAAGATTTCCCCGACGCCCGTCATACCGAAGGCGTGACACTCTGCCGCCCGCAAAGCGCCCATGCTCGCCGCTCCAAAAATCGCCACTCCGTTCGAGAGGCCGTAGAGAATTTCCTTGTGCCAGACAGGCGCTACATATTCGAAGGCGCCATCGATCAACCCGATCGCCTGCGTCCCTTCATCGACCGCCAGACGCACATCGCCCTGCATCGCTGGCGGCCTTACGATGATATCCTCGCCGACGAAACGCCCCGCGTCCGGAAGACTTGGACCGACAAAGACTACTTTCATGATGCAAACGATGCCGCCATCGCCCTGTCGCCAAATCTTTGTCGTCGCTCTCCCTCTGGGCTTTCCAGTGCGGGTACCAACACCTTGACGACCGCGAAAGATAATTCCGGCTCGCTCAATCGAATGGCGATTGTTTGGGTGACGCCCGCCCGTTTCAAATTCATCAGAATGCCTGCGAGATCCTTTGGGCCGGGTTGGGGTACGGCGCTTGAAGGGTCCGCGTAAAACAGCCTTCGCAACCGCTCCGGCAACGGTCGCCTATATGTCTCATGAAACACGTCATCGCGCGCGCCGCTGATATAGGTCACGCGAGACTGAGCGGCTTCTGTCAGCGCCCGTATGGCAGCGTGTTCGGGAGATGGATGAGCACCGCAGCCGAACGTCACGTCCACGTAACGTGCCGGCGCCCGTGAGGCCAATGCCGTCTTGGACGCAAGGAAAGCGCCGATGCAGGGGATGCCGATATCACTTGTCATGTCGAACAAGCGCAGCACGATGTTCGCATCGACGATCCTCATGACGAGTGAATTGACATTCTTGTCGCCGAAGGCGCCGGGATCTATGCATCGGGCATGCTGCCTCGGTTCGGAAAGCACCTGCCATAAGACATGGGCGTCACGTTCGATGCGCTCGAGAAGAGCATGAAACACCGCCTCCTGATACGTATTGCCGGAGGCAAGCCCGTCGGAAGATTGCCAATACCGGCAGTTTGACAGGGTTCGATCAAGCGACACGGCTTCGATAGGGACGTGGACGCGATCACCGATTGAAAGGTCCTCTCCCGCCGCAAATGCCATCATGTCGGTATTGCACGGAACAGGCTGATTTCTGGCGAGGAGTGGAGCGAGCAGGTCAACGCGTTCTCCCGCGTCCCGAAGAGCTGATGCGGAGGTCTTGATCGTCGGCAGGAAGGGATCGCAGGCGATGGCACGCTCTATAGCCTCCATGACCGCAGATGTTCTCGCATCGGCATCGGTAACCCCTTTGCCCTGAGCAACGACGATCGATCGGGCGTTTGGAGTGTAGGCACACCAGACCGGAATGCCGATATGATCAAGTCCGGTCTGGCGGCCTATGCGGGTAATCCCAAACGGCTTCAGAAAAGGTTGCACCCGCTCATAGGTCTCGTCCGGGGAGCATATGCGCTCCATCGTTTCACGCCATCAGCAGCTTAGCCATCGAAAACGCCGGAGAAAGCCTGCCCAGAGGAGGAGACAGCGACAGCCAGATTGACGTCCTTGACGATCGTTCCTCCTGCATTTCTAAGATCGTTTGCCGCAGCCAGCGGCCCGGAAGCCGGTGGTTGGATGGGCTGTACGGTTCCCGCGTCAATGTCCGCGACGTAAAGTTGATCGTCTCCGGGCAGTCCAATTACAACAACTCTTGCCATGTTTTACCCCCTTAGGTTTTGGCCCTTGAAATCTAAAATCCAGCTTTTACCAGGCCCTCGCGGTAGAGATCTTTCTGCCATTGCTCCTTTACCGGGAGCACCGAAAGCCATTTGTCGAGATCGAACTGGGGATTGAGCGCCTGCGCCTTGCGGCGATGAGCACGCGCTTTTGCAGTATCGCCAGCCATTGCATAACTTGCCGCAAGCAACCGCCGTGCCGACGAGGAGTCGCCCATTTGGTCGATGTAGCCGATCGCCTCATGAAACTCCCCCAGAAAGTAGCTCGCGCCTGCCGCGATCCAGAAATAATCGTCGGGGCACATCGGATTTAAGCGGATCGCCTTGCTGATCTTTGCAAGCCCCTCGGCTGGCTTCGACGCATGAACCAGCGCGTCGGCATATCCGCATATCGCATCGGCAAGGTGCGGGCTCAATCCTTCCGCCCGGTCGAATGCCTCTAAGCTGCCGTCGACGTCGCCAAGGTAGAGCCTCGATAGCCCCAGCTCCCGATGCGCCGATGCCAATTGTGGCTCCAGTGCGACCGCTCTCTGCGCCGTTTCTTCCGCCTGGACCAGCAGGTCTTTGTCTCCCCGGGTCGTTAAGACCCATTCCCAGGAATAGGTCCGGGACAAGCCGGACAGTGCCGGTGCGAAGTCCCCGCGCATCTTCAGCGTTTCTCGAAAGGCGTTTCTCGCCCGGCGAACGTCAGGCAGTGTGAATTTGTTGAGATGCTGGGTGCTTGCAAGATAGGATCGATAGACCTCGGGACGGGCGCGATAATCGGCGAGCACCATCTCGGTGCGCTGAAGGTGACTGCTGATCGCTGTCACGATCATCTGGGCCACCTGCCTTCGATGTGAAGCAAGTGCGCTCGGTTTCAGCCGGAAGCGCTCAGCCCATAAGATGCTGTCGGACGGGAGGAAGATCATCTGGACAAAGAGGCCTTCGCCACTGATGTCCGTATCTATGACATAGGAAATGGAATGTCTCTCGAGCTGGGCGATTTTATCGGCATCTTGCCGAATACGGGCAGCCGTATAAGGGGCGACAACCGCCACGGCCCTCAACGAGCACAGGCTTATTGTGATATCTTCTATCAATGCGCGGGCCGGATAAGTGGAATTTCCCTCGGCGTTCTGAGGAGGAAGTAATACTAGTCTGGGAAGCTCTGCCGGCACCGCCATGGGCGCGACTGCGCTCCTGCTGGACAGCACGAGTTCAGCACCGCTGGCGGCTCGGAGAGGGGAACTGGATCGGTCTTCGTTGCGATGCGCATCAAGCAGCGCCTCGCGAACGGCGGCATCGCCCGGATCACGCTCAAGAAGTTGTCTTGCACTGTCTTTGACGCCCACCCAATCGGACCGACTGACCGCTGCGGCTTTCGCTTTAAAGAACAGCTCCCGAAAACTCTCCCACTGGGCCGACCGTTGCGTTTCGACCCATGACTTGAGCCCGGCAGGCAAACTGGCCTCGTCCAGGAACTGCCGCGTCAGCAATTTCGACATGGCGCTTAATCGTGGCAGCGTTTGAACATCGGTGGAAAAAACGGAAAAGTCTGCCTCGATCGCTTCCGCCGACAGGCAGGCGTTCGAGGCCGTGAATTCGAGTGGACCGGGCCAGCCATCCGCAGAGCATTTGCGCACCCGTTCGACCATTTTTCGGAAATTGATTTTTGCAACGTCTTGATCGCCTGCCCAAAGCAGCCTTGCAAGATATTCGCGTGGCAGTTCGACTTCACCGCTGACCAACATATAGGTCAGAGCAAACAGTGCCTTCTGTGGCAGTGGCACTGTCCCTCGACCGTCTTGGGCAAGCCAGAGACCGCCGAATGTCACAAGCCGGAGCACAGGAACGGCCCGCTAACGCGTTGCGCCTGAATCCGCGTGATCGGGATTCAGTTCTGACGGGTGTCCTAGGGATTTAACCAACTGAACGATGTTTTGGCGCAGCTTGGCATTTTCCACCCTTTGGAATGCCAGATTGAGCTCCATTCCCTCACGGGTTGCCAAAAAAGAGGTCACCGCATCTTCCTCGTGCTGCACGAGAGGCTTGCCATTAGGTGACGATGAGGCGCTTGGCGCATCTTCGAAGAAATAGCTGGCGGACACGTTCAATATGGTTGCAATCTGTTGGAGACGGCTAGCGCCGACCCGATTGGTTCCCTTCTCGTATTTTTGCACCTGTTGAAAGGTGATCCCAAGCCCGTCGGCCAGTTTTTCCTGGGATATCTTCAGCGTGGTACGCCTCAGCCGGATCCTTGATCCAACATGTACGTCAATCAAGTTTGGTTTCTTCTGGTCCATCACTGCAGCCCTCCGTCACGGCTCTACAGTGATATAAACTAAGACTTCATGCAACCGGCGCTTCAGTCCGCCGAAAAGAGAGCAGCGAACGACGGTGCCGAGCGCCGCTGGACGCAGCACGTGCCATCCAGGTATGGCCCGTATTTCATTTCATCCTTTCCTGTTCCGTCGGTCGGCCGGACGGCGCCATCGAGGAAGGAATCTGATCATTTTCATTTGCCAAGGCTTGATCCCAACGCGGCAGCGGATAAAAAGTAATGGGTACCAGAAGGTGCGCCCTCCGAATTCGTGCAATCTTATGTGTTCAGTGGAGGCACTGAATTGGATCATTGGTTTGAGCGACTGATCGAGCAGCTTGCCTTGGCGTCGGGGGAGGACGGGGTAAAGGCGACGTTCGAAAAACTGACGCGAGAGGCGGGTTTTGACGCCTATGCCTACTTGAACTTCCAGGCCAGCACCCAAACCGCGATTTCGAACTACGACCTGAAATGGCAGGCCCGCTATCGCGATCAGGGCTTCGTCGCCATCGATCCGGTTGTGCGCGCCGCGCGGGCCCGCTACGAACCATTTGCCTGGTCAAACCGATCAACGACGCGAATGACCGGGGAGCATCGCAAGTTCTATCAGGAGGCAGCGGAATTCGGTATTCGCTCCGGGATCACGGTCCCCATCAAGACCGGTTACGGCCTCATGGCTATGCTAACGCTTGCGTCGAGAGAAGCCGATTTTGCCGGGGGAAAGAAACTAAATCCAGTCCTGGCGGCGGCTGCGTTCGGACAGGTTCATTCAAGACTCGAGCTGATGCAACTGAAAGCGAACCGCGACAGAAACGTTCACCTGAAGCCGAATGAGTTGACCTGTCTCAGATGGTCCGCCGAAGGCAAATCGATGCGGGCCATCGCGATCATTGAAAACACGACGTTCTCCAATGTTTCCTTCTTTCTAAACAATGCGAAAAAGGCTCTTCGCGCGACTTCGCTTCCCCAGGCCACGGCTCTCGCGAAGGAACTCGGGCTCATCTAGATGTCCTTAAGTCTTCTGGCCGACCGCGCCTTAGACCGGTGAGTGGCCTCAGGACCAACTTGCTCTCGGGTACGGTTCCTCGATCTCAGCCGTGGCATGGGCGTAAGGATAGATTCCTCATCCATTCCGATCGACAGCACAGGTAGTACCAAGGATAGCATTGTCACCCAGGCATTCTGCCGGATGCAGCAGGAAATGCCACCTCTTCCAGGACATAATAGACGCGGTCTTGCTCCCGGACCGCCCCAATGCTGTCGTAAAAGGCGATGGCGGCCGCGTTCACAGACGAGACGCCCCATTTGATGCGGAAGCAACCCAGTTCTCGAGCCTTTTCGCGGAGCGCGGCAATCAACTCGCGTGCCACACCCTGTCGCCGACAAGCGGCATCGACCACAAGATCATTCAGATACAGCATCGGCCTGTTTCTGAACGTGAACTCCTGAAGCAAAAAGAGAGCAATGCCCAGGATCTTTTTCTCGGCGTTCTCGCTGACCAACATGTGGTAGGCGGGAAAGGGGCGGTCGAAACCCAGCCGCGCCAACGCTTGCTCATCGAGAAAAAAAGTGTCGGCGTAGCCTTCGAGTTCGGCATGCTGTCGCATCAGGATCAGGACGTCCGCCAGATCGGCCTTTTCAAGTTCGCGAACCGCCATGGCTCTCCCTCCCGGATCGGTCAAGCGTCCGCCGTACCTTAGCACGCCCCAGGAGCGGGGCGCCCAAAGGTTCCGCAAAGAGTGTGTGACGGCAGTGTCCGCGTATGAAAGTGGCACGACTTTTTCTTGAAGCCCCTGCTAAGGCTGATCCTTATAGCCATGCGAGGTCACGATGAGGACGACCGACGCGTTCTCGGAGATGATCGACTGCTGCCGGAGGATGTGAAGTCCCGACAATGTTATTGCGCTAGACTTTTCCACCAACAGGCCCCCTCTTGCCAGCTCGTCGCGCGCGCGAAGCGTATCATCCGTGCTCGGGGCGATGACCTTTCCCCCTGAGCGCGCGAGGGCGTCGATGGCCTGATACGTGACGGTCGTTCCTCCCAGGGACCTAAGCGGCGATTGCCCATCGAAGCGTCCGACATAGCTCTCTCCGGCCAAGACCCTTGAGATCCGAGAGAAGGGCTCCGCGGCATGGACGCGCGGTGGCTTTTTGATGAGACCCTGGGAAGCCAGGTCACCATAACCCTTCGTCAGCCCCCAGAGCAGGTCCGCACGGGATACGGGGACAATGATGTCGGTCGGCGGGTCGTCATCAGCGCAGAGATAAAGTTCGAGCGCGATCGTCCTCAAGCCGTCGATCGCGAAGGGATTTCCGCCGACGGCCGGTATGGCGAAATTCGTTGCCGGATACCACTCACCCCTCATCACGTGGGCCGAAACGAGATCCCATCGCGCCGCGGCGCTCGGCGCCACCACGATCTTCGCGCCATGCAGTTCGATTGCCCTTCGCCAACCCTTTCCGATATCCGCGGTTGTCACCACGACGCATTCGAGACCGGCACTGCCCGCGAACGCCGCCAGAGAGACGCCGGCATTGCCGCTGGAGGCGACCGCGAGCTTCCTTGCGCCAATGTCGCGAGCCCGCCGGACCAGCGCCGCGCTCATCCGATCCTTGTGGGAGCCCGTGGGATTTGCGGCTTCGTTCTTGACCCTCAGCCGCTTGACCGTTGTCTTTTCAGCGAGAAAGGGCATGTCGATGAGGGGCGTGTTGCCTTCGCCCAATAATGGAAGGCCAGGATAGGCCAGCCAGCCCGCAAGGTGGGCCGGCCGCCTCAAGCTCGGCAACGGATCGAAATCCGGAGCGACGCTCGCTGGAGTGCCAGCCTTAGCGCAATCGGGGCAACCGAGGAAGTAGTCGTTGGTTGGCCAGAGCCTTAGGCACCTGATGCACCGCATGCCTAAAAGCAATGGATTTGGCTTGCCGGGTCCAGGTGGCCTGCCAGTCGGAGTCCTGTCGCCTGCCATCATCTTCCTACCGGATCACATCGGTCACGAAGGTACACAGCTCATCGCCCCTCCCGACCAGGGCGGGGACATGACGGGACAGGACGTAGCCGGAGGATTCGAAGCGGACTTCCTCGGGCTTGCGCATCGGGAAATCGGGGAGGTGGATCAGACCCGCAACCCGCCCGGGCGAGACGTATTCCCCAAGCTCGATTCGCGGCTCGAATATCCCCGCGACATGCGCATGTAGGCGAGTGTCTGGCCCCTTCTTCACCCAGCGTGTGGTCGTCATGGTGGGCGGGACAGTGGACGCAAGGATCCCGCATTGGCTGAGGATCCTCAGCACTCCGTCCATGGCAAGTTTTAGCCCCTGCTGGGACAAGGTCTCTCCGCCGCCGAGTTCCGCCGTGAGGCAGGGGATAGCTTGCCTTGCGCACTCACCCGCGAGGGTGAGGCTTCCCCCTCCGCCCTTGCCCTTGCTGACGAAGCTGATGGGAGCACCGAACCAATCGGCCAATCGAGCCGATTTTGCGGTCTCGTGCTCGTTGCGCCCCTCGCGGACCAGGGCACAGGGGATGAATTGCGAGGAACGCCCCCCTGCATGCAGGTCGATCACCAGATCCGCCAGGGGCAGGAGGACCGAGCTGACATAATGGGCGATCACATGCGTGGGGCTGCCCATGGCGTCGCCCGGAAAGCAGCGATTGAGGTTCGAGCCGTCGAGGGGAGACGATCGCGTCCCCGCCATCACCGCCGGGAAATTCAACGACGGCAGGACTATGACCCGTCCCTGGACGGACGCTTGTTCCAGGTCCCGCGCGAGGTTCATCAGCGCGACGATCCCCTCATATTCGTTGCCGTGATTTCCGCCAACCAGAAACGCGGTTGGACCCTTGCCGTTTTTCACCGAGATGACGGGAATCGGGACGTAGCCGTAGCCGTTGGTTTCGCGTGAATGATAAAGACGCAGGAACCCGTCCTGCTTGCCGTCCTCGTCATAATCGAAGGGTGTCGCGATTGGTGTCTCCATCAGGCGGGCGGCGAGCTCATCGCGCGGCTGGACGGATTCCACATCGCTTGCCCGGGAAAGCTCGAAAGTTTGATCATTTGCCAAGACGGCTCCCTCCCTTTCGGCGCGTCAACTCGGAGATAAGAATAAGGATGCTCATGAGGACGAGGAGCAGGCTGGCGACCGCGGCCAGGCGCGGACTTACGGAAAGGAGAGCGTCCTCATACATGAGCTTGGGCAGCGTCGTGATGCGACCGCCCGTGACAAAAAGCGCGATGGTGAGTTCGTCGAAGGAGATGATGAAGGCGAACATGAACGACGCCATGACGCCGGACCGGATCAGCGGGAATGTCACCCGGCGGAAGGTCTGCGTTCCGCTCGCGCCCATGGTGGCGGCGGCATGGTCGAGGTTCCGGTCATATCCCTTGAGGATCGCGAGCACGGTCACGACGACATAGGGGACCACGATGACCGTGTGCCCGAGGACGACCCCGAACGTCGTCCCGGCAATGCCGAGGCGGGAAAACAGAAAGAACAGGCCGACAGCGATGAAGATGTTCGGTACGATCATCGGGGCGACGACCAGTCCGAAAAGAGCCGACTTTCCCGCGAAGTTGTTACGGGAGAGCGCAAAGGCGCAAGGCAAGGCGATCAACATCGCCACCGTGGACGTGATGAGCGCGACCACGAAGGACCTCGCCGCGGCCTCGAGCCACACGGGGGAATCGAAGACCAGTCTATACCATTGCAGCGAGAACAGCGTCGGCGGCCAGGTCAGGAAGGCCTCGGACGTGAACGAGACCGGCAGCACGAACAGGGTGGGAAGCGCGAGGAAACCGAGGATGAGCGTACAGGCTAGATAGAGGCCGACGCGAGATCCGGTAACGCCAACCTTCTTCTTCATGCTCGGCGTTGAACATATTCCGATCAACGCATCGGTGAGGAAAGCCAGGGCGTGAGTGATCGCGTGTCCCGCCTGGACGGAGTACCGCCGAATGCTCGAGCTCGCGGCGGGCTTCGGTGTCCGCAAGCCGCCGCCCATGACCGACAGGCCGAAGATGCGGTCATAGAAGAAGAAGATCACCATGAAGGTGATGACCAGCAGAACACCGATCGCACCGGCGAACTGCCAGTTCAACACTTCCCGGATCTGGAAGATGATGAGCTGGACGATCATCGTGTCTTGAGGACCTCCCAACAGCGCCGGCGTGATGAAGAAGCCGAGCGACGTGATGAAGACCAGGAGCGCCGCCGAAGCGACACCGGGCATGGTCAAGGGAAAATAGATGCGCCAGAACCGCGTCCCGCCCTTGGCGCCCATCGTGGAGGCCGCCTTGGTGAGGTTGGGATCGATGCCTTCCATGACCGCCAGGAGGGTTAGCGTCGCCAGCGGCATCAGGGCATGCGTCATGCCGATCATGACGCCCGTGAAGTTATAGATCATCTGAAGCGGGGCATCGGTGATGCCGATGGCCATGAGGATCTGATTGACAGCACCCTTCCGCCCGAGAAGGACGATCCAGGCGAATGTCCGCACGAGGAAGCTGGTCCAGAATGGCAGGAGGACCAAAATGATGAGCCAGTTGCGGGTCGATCCGCGCGAGATCGCGAGCAGATAAGCCACCGGATAAGCTCCCAGGAGGGACAGCAGCGTCGTACAGAAAGCCACCTTGATGGTGGTCAGCAGGACCTTTCCATAAAGCGGCACCTCGACCAGTCGCCTGTAGTGCTCAATGGTGGGCAGGCCGCGGCCATCGAGAAAGCTAATGCCCAGCAGCATCACGACAGGCAGGATGAAGAAGGCGCCGAGGAACAAGGCAACCGGTACGGTCTGCCAGTAAAGCCGGCTCCATCTCGGCCAGACGCTCCGCCGCGCCGCGGCTTCGGGGATGTAATCGATCCGAGCCATCACGCCGCCTTCCGGGAAGGAGACAAGACCCTGCCGACATCGTCATCCCAGCCGATTGTGATCAGTTCGCCGTTGCGAACGCGCTGGGATCCTTGGGTCAGCAGCGATATCTTCATCGAGACGTCCCCAACGCCGACAAAAAGCTTGGTGATCGCGCCCGAGACCACGACGTCTGTCACGCGCCCCTGAAGCCGGTTCGCCTTGTTTTCGGCATCGGCCTGGATCGCGATCGATTCCGGGCGGGTGAAATGCACCACGTCGGGCCCGTGTGGACGGGGCGGCGTGGTCCGCGTCCTGACCGTCCCGATGCCCGGCAATTCCAGGACAAGACACCCGGCCTCCTCACCCGTGATTCTGCCTGGGATCAGGTTCGACTCGCCGAGGAAATCCGCGGCGAACAGGCTCCTGGGCTGAAAATACAGCTCCTCCGGCGCGCCGATCTGCTCGATCCGCCCTTGGTTCATCAGGCAGATGCGGTCGGACATCACCATCGCCTCTTCCTGATCGTGCGTCACGTAGAGCACGGTCATTCCAAGGCGCCCATGCAGGCGCTTGATCTCCAGCTGCAGGTGATCGCGCAGCTTCTTGTCGAGCGCGCCCAAGGGTTCGTCCATCAAGACGATCGAGGGATTGGCGACGAAAGCGCGCGCCAGCGCTATGCGCTGCTGCTGACCGCCGGACAGCTGATTGCAGAAGCGGTCGCCGACATGTTCCAGTTTCACCATTTCCAGCGCCCGCTTGATCGCCCGCGAACGGTCCTGCGGGCCGACCTTCCGCATCTCGAGGGGAAAGGAGATATTTTTCGAGACGCTCATATGGGGGAAGAGCGCATAGTTCTGGAAAACCATGCCGATGTCGCGTCCGGACGCGGGAACGCTGGTCGCGTCGCGGCCATCGATCCAGATCTTGCCGCCGTCGGGCTCGTTCAATCCCGCGACGGACCACAAAAGCGTGGTCTTGCCCGATCCGGAAGGGCCCAGCATCGTCAGGAACTCTCCGTCGGCCAGATCAAGGTCGACATGGTCGAGAGCCGTGGCCGCACCGTAGCGCTTCGTCAGGCCACGAATGGTCAGTTTAGTCTTCCGTTCAGACATCGTGAATTCCTCAAAAGCTCCTGATGGGGGTTCATCGGCACGCCATGCGGCGGATCCGGCCATCATCCGAGCAGCCAGCTCTCGAAGCGCTCTTGTGCCCTGGCGCTGTTGCTGCCCCACCACCTGGCGTCCATCACGAACATGTCGGAAAAGTATCTTGGATTGGTGGGGAGTATGTCGGCCAGTTTCGGTTCGATGACGTCGAAGGCCCTTGGGTTGCAGGGGCCGCTCGTGGAATATTTGACGAATTCCGCCTGGCGCTCGCCGGCGGAGGAGAACTCGATGAAATCGCGCATGAGTTCGACATTCGGGCCGCCCTTGAGGATTGCGAACCCCGCGAAGGAGAACATCGCGTCCTTCCAAACGATCGTGACCGGCGCTCCGTCGTCGATGGCGACTTGCGCGCGACCGTTCCAGGTTATCAGGCAGTCGACCTCGCCCGTCTTCAACATCTGCGAGGTTTGTGCCCCGCCGGTCCACCAGACGGGGATATCCTTCCTGATCCGGTCGAGGCTCTTGAACGCGCGATCGAGATCGAGAGGATAGAGGTCCTTCCTCGCGACCCCATCCGCCAGAAGGGCGGGCTCGAGCGTGCCGCTCGCATGCTTGCGAAGCGAACGGGCGCCCGGGACCGCATCGACATTCCAGAAATCCGCGAAGCTGGTCGGCGGCTTCTCGCCCATCGTATCCGAACGGTACGCCAGCACGGTCGCGTAGCCCATCGCGCCGACGAGGAAATCGTCGCGGAGATCGGCGGGGATTTCGGACGCGTTGGAGCCGAGGCCGGTCGGGCCCGCCACCGTTTCAAGATATCCGTTGTCGGTGAGGACGACGACGTCGCTCATGTCGAGCAAGGCCCCATCCCAGGCATAGTTTCCCGCATCGACCATGGCCTTGATCTCACCCGTCGGGCCGTGCGAGGACTGGACGCCGACAACGTCGATGCCCGTCGCCCTGCCGAACGGCTCGAAAAACGCCTTCTTGTAGGCTTCGCCGACCGGCCCGCCAGGATCGCGGATGGTCAATGTCCTATCCTTCGAGGAAGCAGTCCTGACGAAGGGCGCGGCCAGGATCGTGGCGGCCGACCCGGCCAGGAAGCCGCGGCGGCCGAAAGGTGTCACTCGCGTTCGAGTTGCTGCTTGCATTCGCTGTATCCCCTTATCGATTTGTCCCGTCGTCTGGCGCGAAGGACTAGGTGGCAAGACGTCCTGCGTTCGGCGCGGCCCTTCGCCCTCGGGATCGCCCAGGTCCCGACATGACGCGGCACGTTTCAGTGACCTCTGGGCTCGATCGAAGGGACGGGTGCCAGCCGAACTGCTTGGAAATTCAGCGGATCGGGCCGGAGAGGTCCAATCGAATTATGGCGGCAATTCATGCACGGATGTAATGCGAGCCACGGCCTCGCGCCTCTTCGGCCATGTTCGCGCCCACCGGCTCGCGCGAAACCCGTCAGCGCAGCATGGTATCGCGAACATCGCATGGCACGTCGTGGAGCCATCCAGGTCGCGGCAGGTCGGATTCCTTGCGGCGGGATGTCAGCTAGATCGCCTCGAACTGGCTGATCGCCGTGTCCCGCTCCTCCGTCAAGACAGAGAGGAACTTGCGGGCCACGGCCGATTGCGGCCGCATGCTGGGCCTGACCATGACGTAATCGATTTTCACGACGGGCCGAAAGCGGCGCATGACCAGCCCGTGGCTCGCGAAATCGGCCGCGGCAAACGGGCTGATCACCGAGACACCCGCGCCGCTCACGACGAAGTTGCAAACAGTCGCGGCGAATTGCGTCTCGATATGCGGTCGCAATTCACGACCGGTATTCTCGAAGATCTGCTCGATTTGCCGCCGCGTGATATCGTCCTTGACGAGCGCGATGAATGGAAGGCCAGCGATATCAGCTGGCGCGATCTCTGATTTCGCGGAGAGAGGATGGCCCGAAGGCAGGACGCAGACACCATCGACGCGGGCGAAACGCTCCGATCGCTCATCGCAATCGCTGGCCGGGCCGGGCAGGAAGCCGATATCGAACTCCTGCGTCGCCGTCACGCCTCGCACGGAACCGGCGCTGCGGACTTGCAGCGAGACGTCGACGTTCGGATACTGTTTCGAGAACCGGCTGATCACCCGTGGCAGAAAACCGAAGCCAAGTGCCGGCAAGGACGTGATCCGCAGATTGCCGGTATTGAAGTTGCTTATGGTATCGGCGATGTGGCGCAGGTTCTCGAGGCCCACGAATGCCCGCTTGACCTCCTCATAAAACGCCATGCCTTCAGGGGTCGGTTGCAGGCCGCGCCCGACGCGGCTGAAAAGCTTCAGTTTCGAAACCCGCTCGAGCCGCTCGATCTGCCGGCTGACGGCGGGCTGCGATAGATTGAGCAGTTCGGCGCCCGCCGTGATGCTACCGGCACGCATCACCGCCTGAAAGACCTCAATCTGTCGCAAATTCATGACCCACACCCAGGGATCGGGGCGGGGGCAGGGTAGCCAACTGATGCAGCGGCATCTCGCGCGACGTGGCGGCACCGAGGCGCCTCACGGCGTCCGATGCGGGCGAGAACGGAAATCATCAAAATAGCGCCAGCCAAGGGGAACCCCGAAACCGTCCGGCGCGGGCTTGGCGACCTGCCATCTCGGTCCGGACGTTACCTGCAGGTGAAAGGCGCGGTCGTATCTTCGCGCGGTCCCTTGTCGAGAAAAGCATGTGATTTATGCCAGAAGACGAATCGTCGGGCAACCCCGTGTGGGGGGTGTCGGCACGGCTAAAAAGAACCCGCCCTTTACGCTGTCAGTCCCAAAGAGCGGGCAGATCCTGAAGGACGCTAGTATTTTTGTGAGTTGACGGGATGCATCCCGGCTTTTCAAACTTCCACCCGGTGAAGAATTCCGAACAAGGTGCTCTGAGGCTGGTGCATGAAGCCTGTGGTCGTGGTCTGGTCCGGCGATGCGGAATTTCATCTCCTCGCGAACCATATTCTCATGGCGGACGGTTTCCAGACCCTTGTGGCGGAGGGATTGGAGGAGGCGCTTCAACTCGCGCGAGAGCGACAGCCATTCGCCATCGTGATGGATTGCCGAGTTGACAATTCCCTGACTGCGGTCGAGATCTGCGGTCGGCTGAAAGGCGACGTGGACACCGCCGGGACGTTGGCGGTCGCGGTGATCAGCCAGGGCGCCGAGAAGCACTATCTCGAACTGCTCAAGGCGGGCATCGATGAAAGCTGCATGCGGCCGGTCGCGCCTTCGCGGCTGCTGGAGTTCCTTCGGTCGAGGCTTCAACGCGGCCCCTCCGGGGCCAAAGGGCTTGTGGACGGCACAGTCCTTCGCTACGAGGGCATAGAGATGAATCTCGCCACGATACGGGTTCGGCGCAATGGCAGGGAAATCCGCCTGGCCCCAATCGAGTTCAAGCTTCTCAAGCTTTTGCTGGAAAGGCCGGAGCAGGTGGTCAGCCGCGACGAACTGATCGCCGCGGCATGGCCATCCACGCACTATGTCGAAGGTCGAACGGTCGACGTCCATATGGGGCGTCTGCGCAGACTTCTGATGGACCGAAACGACGCCGACGTGGTCCGCACGGTTCGGGGGATCGGTTATGCCCTAGATGCGAAAAGGAACGGAGGCTGAAGCTGATATGCACTCCCGCCGCCCGCCGCACCTGCATTGGATCGGGGCGTTCGAGCGTTCCTCGAAGGGTTTGAAACCTCACCGGAACGGGGAGCATCCGCAATCATGCCCGGCCGGGCCTGCGCATGATCGGATTTGAACGTCGTGTCACCGTCGCGTTCCTTGTCGAGTCTATCGAAGTCGTGATTTTGCGTGCTCTCTATGCGGGACAGCAGTTCGAGGCCGGCGGAGAATGAATTCGCTGGTGCCGGGTTTGGTGGTATAACCTTCTTGCCGAATACAACCCTAAACACGAGCGGGTGTTGTCATTGTCACTCCTGCGCTTGACGATCTCATCGATCGCGACGCTCCGCGATCCTCGCGTCGAGCAGCGCCAGCGCCTGTTCAAGCGCGGTGATGGTGTGGTCGCTTCGGGGCGTCGCCGCGATCACGTGCGCGATCCGATCGCGAAAGTCGCCGCGCCGTAGGATTGGCGAGCCTTCCGGTGCATGGATCTCGACCTCGATAATCCCCTCCACCGCTCGGGCTCGAGCAGGATCGCAATGCCAGCGCAGCACGCCATCCCGGTCAGGATTGAGGAAGCGGATGCCCGCGCATTGATTTGCCCGTGCCGTCAGGTTGACAGGGCGGCCGAGGGCAAGCTTGATCGTTTCCTCCACCAGGTCGATACCGTATGCCAGCTTGACCAGCTCGGGAATGAAGTCGCCCGCCAACCTGGGGTTGATCTCGATGATGACGGGCCCTTTCGGCCCAAGGCGGAATTCGCTATGCGCGGGACCCCAATGCAGGCCGAGTGCATCGATCGCGGTCATGACGGCAAAGGTGACTTGCTTCTTCACCCGCGCCGGCAGACGCGCGGGGAAGTCGTGACCCACCTCGACGAAGAACGGCCGCGGACCGAGATGTTTCGCGGTGATGCCGATAACGATCCGTCCCACCGTTTCGATAGAGAATTCCGGTCCGTCGATATATTCCTCGACAAGGACGCCGGGCGACGAGGCGAAGTCCGCGGCCCGCAGCAGGTGGGACGTTTGCGCGCGAACCTCGGAAAGGTTCTCGCAGAGCCGAACTCCCATGCTGCCGCTTCCCACAACGGGTTTGACGATGACCGGCAAACCGACGGCCGCGGCGAATTCCGCCGCATCTCGGGGGGTGGTCACGGATTTGTAGCTGGGAGTGGCAAGGCCTGCCGCCTTCAATTGCGTTCGCTGTTCGAACTTGTTCTGGCAGCGAGAGATGGCGTCCGGATCTGCGCCGGCAAGTCCGAAAACGCGGCAAGCGCCCGCGGCGACCGCCGCATAGGCCCCGGAACTCGACAATATCGCCTCGACCTCAAAGGTCCTCCGCAGTCTGCCGCAAACCTCCGCGACAGCCTCGATGCTGCGCGTGTTCGCGAACACGGTGACGACATCGCTTGGATCCAGATCTCGGTATTTGCCGGCATCCTCGCTGAGGAGGACCGGCAAGCAGCCGAGCCGCTTGGCGGCGGCATGGAACAGACGGCCGGTCGTGCTGCTTTCGATCATGACCACGGCTTTCTGCCGCATCCTGGTCTCCCTTCTTCCTTGAGCCTCGCGGGCAGGTGCCTCCTTCGTCAAATCGTTGGAAGGGGATCATCGAGCACCTCGGAAAGGCTTCGCCGGCGCCAGGAATACCTGGCCCAGTTCGTCATCTTGACCGTGGGGCCCGGGACCGTGGTCGGCTCTTCCATGCGCGTCCCGTTCCAGCCGGGGATGCTGGATTCGACCCAGGCCTCGTCATGGACAGTGTCGGCGTAGCGGTGCCCTTCGTCGGGAAAAATCGCGACGACCGTTTTGCCGGGATTGCTGTCGCTCCACCATCGCGCCACGCGGAACGCCGCGCCGCTCGTCGGGCCCATGAACAGACCATGCCTTTTGTGCAGATCATGGGTCGACGCCATGATCTCCGACGCTGAAAGCCAGTGAATTTCGTCGAACTGGGTGTGATCGACATTGGCCGGAACGATGCCTCCGCCAAGGCCACTCACCTTGCGTGGGCCGATGGGCTGACCGAACAGAACGCTGTTATGGGTGTCGATCCCGATGACCGTGAGATCGGGGAACAGCATGCGCAGATAACGTGCTGTCCCGCACATGGATCCGCCAGAGCCGACGGTCCCGACGAGGCAGTCAATCGGGCCAACGGCGTCGATGAGGCATGCGGCGACTTTTGAATAGGAGACCGGGTTGTCCTCATTATGGTATTGTGCCGGCCAATAACTGCCGGGTCTCTGCCGCAGATGTTCTTGAAGCCGCTCCAGGCGCGCCAGCTGAAATCCGCCGGTCGGGTGTGGCGCTTCGACGATGTCGAGCTCCACGCCGAGTTGGAGAAGGCGGCGCCTCAGGTTGCGGTCGAGGGCCCAGTCGCCGACAATCAGGAGCCGGTAGCCGTTCTGGACCGAAAGCATCGCCAGCGCGAGGGCGAAGGTTCCGGACGAGGACTCGCAGATCGTCCCGCCAGGCGCGAGCTGTCCCCGCTCCACCGCCCGCTCGAGCATGAAGCGCGCCGGCAGGAGTTTCATGAGGAAGAAGCAGGCGCCGAACAAATGTCCGCCAAGCGGCACCATCCGTGGTTCCTCGAAATTCTCGAGATTGCGCAGTCGAACGCGTTCGAACATCATCTCCCCATGGTCGCTCAAGTCTTGAAGCTGCGCTGACCGAAGCCGAGCGCGTCGATTGCCTTCGTCGCTAGATGCATGTTCTCGGGCGCGCGATCGTCCTGCGGGTCGAAAAGAAGGCCGGCCATTGTCCCGCTATGGGCGACTTGCAGGCCGCAGGCGTCATGCCGCCTCGCGATCGTCTGGAGCTCGCGCAACCCAGGTTTCGGCAGGAAGCGCTCGTTGATCAGCGCGCTTGCCGTCGCGACCCGTCCAAGCGAGCGGACGTCACCGGAATCGATGGCCTTCCGCAACAGGCTGCGCATAGGTCGGAACATTTCCACTTCGGCGTGGTGGTACGGCGCGGGCTGAAATTCAACGGTCGAAACGGTGCTTTGAGGCGCGGTGTCGACGCTGAGGATGTCGAGCGATGGCAGGGGCTTGCGAAAAGCTTCCAGGACGATGCCGTCGCGCTGCGCGAACAGAACGGCTTGTTGCCGGAAGAGCGTGGAGTCGCATGCCGTTTCGGCGTCAACGGCAATCCGCATGATGCGTTCCGCCGTGGGAAAGACCTGCAAGTAGTCCAGGACCGCCTGGATGCTCGCGAGAACATCGGCGGTGGACGAACCCATGCCGCGTCCGACGGGTATGTCGGTGACCAGGTGAATATGCCCGCCGGTTCTGACATGGGCGAAGGCCGCCAACGCGAGATCGGCGGCACGCCTGGCTTTCTCGCGGCCTGCCGGCGAGACGGTGATTTCGGCTCGATCATTCGGGGTGAAGGTCGCGAGCGACGTCAGCGTGGGGCAGGGCAGTGACACGAGTCCCCGGCGAAGCTGTCCGTCGATATGCTCAAACACACCCTGCAGAAGCTCGCCGTGGTGAGCCATCGCCATGCCTGCTCCGAGTTTCCCTGACATTCGCGCCTCCTCCCGATGTGGGGCGTCGATCACGCGTTGTGGATCGGATCGGAGGAGAGCTTTCCAGACAGGCAGCGGGATCTCAACGAAAGCAGTCATAAATATGGGCAAATATTTGCACATGGCCGATCAGGTCTCCTGCACGCCCTTCGCGCTTACGTCGCACAATATTCACCTTCCGGAGTGATCGGGCCAACTGTCGTTCGCGAGGATATCTTCGTCGCGCCCGGATTCGCCACGGCACCAAGAACGTCGCCTTCATAGGGGCGGCGCAGGAAACAGCCGGTCATCGCCCAGCGCATGTCTTCCACGAGCGATCTCAACCGTACACGCAGACGCGATCGCGTCCGGTCCGCTTGGCTTCGTAAAGCGCTCGGGTCTGCGCGCGCGATGAGATCCAAGAAAAGACAAGCGGAATCCAATACAAGATGCGTTCTGCTACGTTGCCGCAGCTGAGGGTGCAATCGGCACGCCGCTCCCAGGCAAATCAGCCTATCCCGAAGTTCAGAAGATAGATGCGCACAGTCAACTGACGGTCGACATAGTAGAGGTAGGTGATCCCACCCACGATCAGCAGAATGAAGAGGGCATATTCCCACCAGCGCAAATGTTGCCCGGATCGTCGCAGCAGGCCATCATCACATAAGGTAAGGACACTTGATGTGTACAGCAGTGCCGATACCACAGCATTGAGGGCCGTGCCGCCGGGAATCCCGAGGATCTGAGACGCGCTTCCAAGACAAAACAGCAGGATGGATGCGCCGTAAAAAGAAGATGGCGCCGCTCAGGGTCTCTCGTCCAGATAAGGACGTAGATCGCTGCAAAACCACAAGAATGGCGAGGCCGATCAGGGCGAGGGGATTTGATGGAGCACAGTCGCTCCGCACCGTGCATTGCTTCGATCTTGCGAACAAGTATGCGATTGCCCTACCCAGGGCGGCGACATCCGGGTTTGTGTCTCTTGAATGAGAAAACGAGACGCCACACATCATTAAACGGCGCTGCCTCGCAGCGTTTTCCTTGTTGATCACCAACGTTTTCAGTGAGGTAGAAATGATCCCGAAGTTGTTCGACCGACCGGTTTATCTCAAAGAGCGGAAAGACCTTGTCCGCGAGATAACCACCCTCGACGATGCTATCGACTTTCTTGAGGATTGGCCCGAGGGCGACCGAGACCTCATCCACGAGGTCACGCTCAAAACCTGCTATATGGCCCACCATAAGCCGCTTAACGTAGCGCGAGACGCGTTGCGCGCTTTCGGAAGGAAGAAGGGCATCCTCGTGAAGGCACCGGCCGTCCAGCCGTGGATGATCGGGCGCTCGACTGGCGGCGGTCGCATATCTGCTTGAGCCTCTCCTGCGGACTATGTCCCCGACGAGAGGGCGTGGCCTTTCCTCACAGCCCCAGATTTCCTTCATAATTTGAGGCGCCCGGAGGAATTTTCACCATCGGCAACAGCATCCAATCCAAAGCCTCGGTTTGATCAGGACTTGACTCGGCTGCCGGTCCTTGATCGCTGCGCTGATCAAGGACCGGCAGTTCTTCCGCCATCAGCTGGAGCTTGCGGAGATCTCCGCAGCAAGGGCTTCTCTCGCTGCTGGCGACCGATCTACGAGCGCCGATAACCTCAAACCCCCTGCGGCATACCAAAAATCCTGCGTCGGGTTGGCACCACCTCATTTCAGCCTCGTGCTTCTTGGGCGCGCCATTTCCAATAATCCCAGGCGCGGCCGTAGCCTTCTCCGGGAAGGGCGTTTTCCAGCCGCGAATTGATCGTGTCGATCTCTCCCGCGGTAAGATAGGTGATGTCCCCCAGGGCGATCGCCTTCATCTGGAGGTTTGCGTTCGCCTCGAGATAAACCGCGTTGTAGACGGCGCCGCGCACGGACGTTCCGACGACCGTGGACCCGTGGCCTCTCATGAGAACCGCTCGGTCCTTCCCGAGGACCTTGGCAAGATCGTCCCCCATTGCGACGCTGGACACAAGCAGGTTGGTGTCCCCGAATGAGAGTTGTGCATCCCAGACGTTCACTTCATGACCAATACAGGCGCAACTGTGGACGACCGGCCGAAGGCGCGTCTTGGTAATACTGAAGGGGACGACCGAACGACTGTGGCTGTGTACCACGGCGTGTACGTCAGGTCTGGTCTTGTAGATGCTGCCATGAATAAACCGCTCAAGATAGGGTTTGCGCGTGTCGTCATTCAACGGCGTGCCGTCGAGTGAAAACGTCATGATGTCCTCAGCCGTGATCAGTTCCGGTGACCGCGCCCGCGACAGGAGATACGCGTTCGGATCTTCGGGATGACGGGCGCTGATATGCCCGAAGGCGTCGACGACGCCTTCATTGGCGAGGATGTGATTGGCAGTGACGATGTCGTCGATAAGCTCGCTGAGGGACATGGGGATGCTCACGCTGCCGGCGTTTCAGAATGGTATTTGATGTGGACGTGCTTGATCTGCGTGTAATCAAGCAATTCCTCGATGCTTTCCTCGCGGCCCAGCCCGGACTGTTTGTAGCCGCCGAACGGGGCCCCGATGAAATGCTTGGTGGTTTCGTTCACCCAGACGAATCCCGCTTCCACGACGGAAATCATCCGGTGGGCACGGTGCAGATCGTTGGTCCAGATCGAGCAGGTAAGGCCGTATTCAACCGAATTGACATCACGGACGAGCTGCTGTTCGTCGCTCCATCGAAAGACGGAAAGCACTGGGCCGAAGATTTCCTCGCGCGCGATCGTCATGGAAAGATCGACGTCGGCGAAGATGGTCGGCTCGATGAAGCAGCCGTCTTTCAGCAGCGGATCGTCGGGATGTTTGCCGCCGGCGATCAGCCGCGCACCTTCGCGGCGGGCGATCTCGATATAATTCATCACCCGGTCGTACTGGCGCCGGTCGATCAACGACCCCATCATCGTCTCGGGTCTGGTCGGCAGGCCAGGGCGCACGTCGGCGACACGTCGTTTAAGGTGCGCCAGCACATCCTCGTAGATCGCCTCATGGATGAAGGCGCGGCTGGTGGACCCGCAGGATTGCCCGGCCCAGGTGAAGTTCATGCCGCCGACCATGGCAGAGGCGACGGCAGCCGGATCGGCATCGTCGAAGGCGATCAGAGCGTTCTTGCCGCCGAGTTCCAGCTGGACGGACCGGATGCGCTCGGCGGCGGCGCGCAGCACCGCTCTTCCCGTCGGTAAGCTGCCGGTCAGCGCGATCTTGGCGATGTCCGGATGGCTCGTCAGCCTTGCGCCCGCTTCGCCGCCGCCGGCAACGATGTTGAGCACGCCGGGCGGCAGGATATCGGCGACGATCTCGGCAAAACGCAGGGCGGAAAGCGGCGCCTGTTCCGGCGGCTTAACCACCACCGTGTTGCCGGCCGCGAGCGGTGCTGCGGATTTCGAGGCGCAGAACAGGATCGGATGGTTGAACGGGATGATGCGGGCGACGACCCCCCAGGGCTCGCGGATCGTATAGTTCAGCGAACCCGGATCGCGGGGGATGCTATGGCCCTTGATCTCGGTGACAAGGCCAGCGAAATAGTCGATCTGTGCTGCGGCGGAGAAGACGTCCTGCCGGACGAGCCGCAGCGGATTGCCACCGTCTTCCGCCTCGATCAAGGCCAGTTCGTCGGCATGATCGCGAAGTGCCTGGGCGATCCTTTTGAGAAGCTGACCGCGTTCCAGGAGCGGCGTCCGGCTCCAGCCGCGGAAGGCCGCTTTGGCCGCTGCGACAGCCGCATCGACCGCTTGAGGGCCGGCATGCAGGATATCAGCGATCTTTTCTCCGGTCGCCGGGCTGAAGACAGAAACCGTCTGCGCATCTTTCGGGCGCTGCCAGGTTCCATTGTAGAAGATGCCTTTGGACGGCGAAGGGGCCATGTCATTCATGCGAGCGATCCCAGATTGTCGGAGCTGTTCGACCGGCTCCACCGCTCGATCAGCATGTTGAGCAGCACTGCGATGGAAACGACGACGATGATTAGCGCGTACATGGTTGGCATATCGAAGCGGTTGTAGGACTGGATCACCATGAAGCCGAGGCCCTTGTTGGAAAGCTTGGTCTCGGCGAGCAGTGTTCCGATGATTGCGACCCCGAGGCCAAGACGAATGCCGGTGATCATCGGCACGCGCATGGCCGGCATCAGGATCTTGAACACCATGTGCCGGCGGCTGGCCGAAAAGCTTTTCCCGACGCGGATCAGCACCGGATTGATCTCGCGCATGCCGGCGAGCGTCGAAAGGGTGATGGGGAAGAAGCAGGAAATGGCGCCCATGGCGATCTTCGAGCCGGAGCCGACGCCGTAAAGCATGATCAGCACCGAGAAGAAGATGATCTTCGGCGTCGGGCCGAAGTAGTAGATATAGGGCTCGTAGGTGCGCGCCAGGAATGGATTGGCTCCGAGTATGAGGCCGACTGCGATTCCGAAAACGCTGCCGATCGCCATCGCGGCAGCGATCTCGCCGGCCGTCACCATGAGATGTGTGTAAAACGCGCTGCCCGACAGAAGCTTGACGAGCGCGACGAAGAGCGTCGCGATCGACGGGACGACGTCCTTGAAGAACAGCCCCGAATGGCTGGCGCCTTCCCACACTGCGAGGGTCACGAGAATGATCGCAATGCGGATCGCCAGGACCTTCGTCCCTTCGGTTGCGAGCAGCCCGCTTCGGACCTCGAGGCCTATCTTTGCGTGAGCCATTTCTCGATCCATTCCGTAAGCGTGAAGGCAAGCATGCTGACGGCGATCACAAAGATGATCGCCGCATAGGTGCCGGCGAGGTCGTAACGTTCGGCCAGTTCGTTAATCAGCTGTCCGAGCCCGCCGAAATTGATCAGGAACTCCACCCCGACGATCTTTACCAAGGCGAAGATCAGCCCGAGACGGATGCCGACGAAGATGCTGGGGATCGCCGACGGCACCATGATGCGCCAGAAGATCTGCCGGTGCGTCATGCTGTAGGCACGCCCGACATTGATGAGCACCTTGCGCGTTGCGGCAAGGCCGTCGACCGTCTTCAGCACCACCGGCGGAAGACTGCCGATGACCGCGAGCGCCACGATGGCGCCGGCATTGCGGCCGAAGAGCACGAGGAAAAGCGGGTAGGCGAGCACGATCGGGGCAGCCGCGAGCGCACTGAACCAGCTTTCCGTCGCCTTGCGGACGAGGAGGCTGCGCTGCAGCGACACGCCGAGCGGCACACCGATCGCGACGATCAGCGTGAGCGATGCGAGCGTCTCGCCGGCCGTAATCAGGAAACGCTGGAAGACGGCTTCCTCGCGGATGATCCTCGGGATCGCCGCGAAAACATCCGATGGATAAGGCATAATGTGCGGATTGAGGATTTCCATCCGCAACAGGAATTCCGTCACGGGGATGGCCGCCGCCAGCGAGACGACGCCGGTTGCCAAGGGCAGAAAACGGTCGGAGCGGAGGAGCGAGGCCATGTTATCGCCTCGCGCTTTCCGCATCCGACATGCCGCGCGTCGCCTCCTCGCGAAGGTCGGCCCAGATCTCGGCGACGTACCGCCCGAAGGCCTCGCTGCCGACGATATCGGCATTGCGCGGCCGGTCGAGCTTGATGTCGAGAATCCGTTTAACCCGCCCGGGGCGGTAGGTCATGATCAGGATGCGGTCGGAAAGCTGCACCGCTTCGCTCAAGTTGTGGGTGATGAGCAGCGTCGTCTGTTTTAGCCGCTGCTGGATCTCCATCACCTTTTCGCCGAGCAGCAGCTTCGTCTGTTCGTCGAGCGCTGCGAAAGGTTCGTCCATCAGGAGAATGCGCGGTTCGTAGGCCAGCGTGCGGGCAATCGCTACGCGCTGCCTCATGCCGCCGGAGAGCTGGGCCGGCATGTGCTTTTCGAAGCCGGAGAGCCCAACCATGTCGATGAAGTGACGCGCCCGGTCGAGGCGTTCGCTGTTCGCCATGCCTTTGAGCTCCAGCGGAAAGGCGACGTTATCGATAACGTTGCGCCAGGGGAAGGTCGATTCCTCCTGGAAGACCATGCCGATCGCTTCATGCGATCCGGCAATCCGCGATCCGTCCACCTTGACTTCACCCTCATAGTGGCCGAGCAGGCCGCCGATGATGTTGAACAGGGTCGATTTGCCGCATCCGGACGGGCCGATGACCGTGAAGACCTCGCCCGGCCGCACTGAGAAGGAAACATCGCTCACCGCGGTGACGCTCCGCTCTGCGAGATCGAACTTCATCGATACCCGCTCAACGGTCAGGAGGGGTTCAGGTTCTGGCTTGGGGACTTCGTTCAAATCGGTCCGGCTCATGGATGCTGCAACCTTCATGTCATCAATCCTTCGAGGCTGGACTGGATTGTGTCGAATTCGCTGCCGCGCCGCCTTCGTAGCCAGGCGCCACGTGCACATCGACCACGGCGACGCCGCCGGCCTCCACCGCCGCGATGGCCTGTCTCAGGACGTCCTCGAGCAGGTCTCGGTCGGTGACCGGGCCGAAGCCCTTCGCGCCCTGGCTTTTGGCGAAGGCGGAAAGGTCGATCGGGGGATCGGCAAGGCGCTGTCCGATCCAGCGATTTTCCGCCGGACGGGCGCGGGTGCGGGCGACCCGCTCCTGATGGAGCTCGTCATTGTAATAGGACTGGTTGTTGGCGATCACGATCAGCAGCGGCAGCTCGTAGTGGACCGCCGTCCAGACAGCGGTTCCGCCCATCAGGAAGTCGCCGTCGCCTAAAATGGCGATAGGCAGGCGGCCAGTTCCTTTCAGCGCCAGGGCGCCGCCGACCGCCATGCCGGGCCCGCTTGCCAACCCGCCGCCGCCGTCGCTGCCGAGATAGTCGAGTGGATGCCGGAACGCCCAGGCCTGCGGATCCCAGGAGAGCGGCAGGCGGATGAGGCATGCATCGCGCTCGCCGACGGCAGCTCTCAGTGTTCTGCCGAGTTCCGACACGCCGATCTGCGGGCCGGCCGACAGAGTAAAAGCCGGTTCGCTCCGCTTGGGAACCGGCTTTCGCGCCGGCAATTCCCGCTGCAGCAGGGCTTCGACGAAAAGATCCGGCGCACAGGCCACATGCAGATCGACGGGGGCGAGCGCCTGATGGTCCAGGCTCCAGCCGTTGTGGATCGTATGGTCGAGGCTGGCATGCACCACATGGGCGCTTGCCGCCTTGCCATAGCCGAGCGCGGCCGAGAGCGTGCCGGCAAGATCGACCCATTCGAAGGCGATGATGATATCGGCGGATTTGATCGCTTCGGCAAGTTCGGGATTCATGAACTTGAACGGCGTCGCCATGTGCAGGCAGTGATCGGTCGGGAAGGCGGCGCCGACCTTGAGATCGGTCGCGACCCTCGCACCGACCCGCTCAGCAAGTTCGATGCGGTTGGCCCAGTCCCCCTCGCTGCGGGAGAAACGCCCCATGAGGAAGAGGACATTTTTCGCATTTCTCAGCCGCGCGGCCGTGTCACGCACAGCCTGAAGGGAAGGACCGTGATCGACGGGGGAACGGTAGCGCAAGGTCTCGAAATCCGTCAGCGGCGCATCGAGCGGGGCTTCCTGCATTTCGCTGTCGAGATTGACATAGACCGGCCCCTTCGGGAGCGTTTCGGCAATGCCGGCGGCGCGTACCAGCGCCTCGCGGGCAGCACCCGCCGACGCCGGCTGATCGTCCCATTTGAGGAAAGGACGCACGAGGGCCCCCTGGTCGCGCGAGGTGTGGATCCAGTCGATCCAGGGACGGCGCCGCATCGCATCGACCGGCCCGGTGGCGCCGATGACCAGCACCGGTTCGCGATCGCACCAGGCATTGTAGATCGCCATGCTGGCATGCATGAGGCCGATATTGGCATGCACTGCGGCGGCCATCAGCCGGCCCGTGACCTTCGCATAGCCGTGCGCGATGGCGATCGCATGTTCCTCGTGAAGGCAGACCAGAAGCTGCGGCTCCCGGTTGCCGAGATGGTTCACGAGGCTGTCATGCAGGCCGCGAAAGCTCGATCCCGGCGTGAGTGCCACGAATTCGATGTTCAATGCGCGGATCGTCTCGGCGATAACGTCGCTTCCGTATCGACGGTTATCGGCTGGCCAGCGCACCGGTTGCTCGATGGCAATGGCGGCTTGCTGGCCCGACAGGGCGACATTCTCCAAAATTCCTCCTCGCGCCGGCTTTTGGCCAGCGTCCTCATTCCTCTTCTGGGAACCTATGGGGGGATCGAAGCGGCGGCAAATACAGAATTTTTTCAGAGGCTATAGAAGAAACTTATAGCTCCGTCCCGACCTCGACCGGCTCCCATCCGAGGTCGCCCCGCTTGATCCGCTGGGCGACCGTGGTCTTGATCGAGCGAAGCAGGTAGGAGCTGAAGGAATCCGGCAGGCCGGCGCGAATTGCGAGCTTCATGTTGCGGACGATCACCGGATTGGTGATCACTCGGGCTCGCACGCGGTTCAGCTGGATCTCGTCGAGGAACAGTCCGTAGGGGGCGACCGTGCAGCGGCGGTGATGGACGATCATCTCCCGCTTCAGGTTGATCGGCTCCAGGTCGATGATATCCGGCTGCGGCAGCTGCTTGGCGAGAATGATCTGGTCGAAGACCTGGCGGATCGTCTGAAAGCGGTTGTCGAGCAGCAGCGGCAGTTTGACAAGCTCGTCGAAATCGATCGGGTCGGAAGAGGCGCCGATCAGTTCCTCGACGCCGATTCCCATCAGCGGTTCCCGGTAGAGCGGCACGAGACGGATCCGTTCGGTGGAGGGCGGATCGTAGCAGAAGGCGAGATCCAGGTGGCCGGACATGACCTCGCTCAAGAGCTCGTTGCTCATGCCTTGTCGCAGCGTCACGTGAAGGCGGGTCTCCTCTGAGACGAGCTTCAGCAGTTCCGGCGCCAGCGCGCGGCCGGATGTCGGCGTCACGCCGATCGTGATGTCGCCGACCAGCTGGTTGCGAAAGGCGTCCATCGCCGTCCGGGCGCGTTCGACGGCTGCGAGAATATCCTCCGCATGGTCAAGCAGTGCCTTGCCGGATTCAGTCATCGTCACGCCGCGTGCGCCGCGCAGCAGGAGTTCGGTGCCGAGCGCATCTTCGAGCTGCTTGATCTGATAGCCGACGGCCGGCTGGGAAATGTGCAGGACCCGCGAGGCTGCCACGAAGCTTCCCGACAAAGCAACGGCCCGAAAATACTTTAACTGTCTGAGATCCAACCTCGCCTCCCTCGATCTGCCCCGACCGCAAGCTATAGATGATTTTTATACCTTGCTACAAAAAACGGTATTTGTGCGAGGCGTAAGTCAGCTCCTACGATCGGCGCATCCTTCAAATGGGAATATATTCATGCGCTATATCGATGCTTTCAACCACTTCTTTCCGAAACAGCTATGGGACAAGATGTTGTCCTCGGGAGGGAATGCCAAAGACATCGGCAAGAGAATGCGCGGCGTGCCCGCCATCTACGACATCGACGAGCGGCTGCGCGTCGTCGACCGCTTCGATGACTACACCCAGGTCCTCTCGCTCGGCATGCCGCCGCTGGAATCGCTCGGCACGCCCACCGAGATCACCGAATATGCCAAGCTCGGCAATGACGGCCTTGCAGACCTCGTCGCCCGCTATCCGGAACGTTTCGTAGGCTTCCTGGCCTCACTGCCGATGAACGATCCGGATGCTTCGGTGCACGAAGCCGAAAGAGCTTTCGGACTTGGAGCAAACGGGCTTCAGATCCACACCAACGTCAACGGCGCGCCACTCGATGAAGAGCGCTTTTTCCCGATTTTCGAGACGGCGGCGAAACATGGCAGGCCGGTCTTCCTCCATCCCTCCCGCGCTTCCGACATGCCGGACTACAAGACGGAGGACAAGTCGCGATACGAGATCTGGTGGACCTTCGGCTGGCCTTATGAAACCAGTGCCGCCATGGCCCGCCTGGTCTTCTCCGGGCTCTTGGATCGTCTTCCGGAACTCAAGGTGCTCGCCCATCATCTGGGTGCCATGGTTCCTTATTTCGAAGGTCGTGTCGGCCCCGGCTGGGACCAGCTCGGCAAGCGCACGTCGGACGAGGATCTGACCGAAGTGCTGAAGCGGCTGAAGAAGCGCCCCTTCGACTATTTCAAGGAGTTCTATGCGGATACCGCGGTGTTCGGCTCGCGGCCGGCAACCCTTTGCGGGCTCGATTTCTACGGCGCCGACCGCGTCCTCTTCGCGTCCGACTGCCCATTCGATCCGGAAAAAGGGCCTGGCTATATCCGCGATACGATCGCCGTCCTGGAATCGATCGACATGACGCAGGAGGACCGCGAGAAGATCAGCTTCCGCAACGCGCAATCCCTGTTCGGGCTGGAAAGGGCGTGACCATGGCCGACGTCGATGTTTTGATCGTCGGGGCAGGGCCGGTCGGACTGACGCTCGCGCTCGACCTCGGCCGCAAGGGCATTTCCGCCATGCTGACGGAGCAGAAGGACGCGCCGCAGTTCCTGCCGAAGATGGAGCGTTGCAACGCCCGGACCATGGAGATCTATCGCCGCCTCGGTGTCTCGGAGAAGATCAGGGCGGCGGGTTTTCCCTCCGACATGCCGATGGATGTCTTCGTCGTGAGGACCATGGTCGAGGAGCCGCTGCTGCATCTGCCCTATCCGTCGGTGGATGAGGCGCGCGCCAGGATCAATGCCGCCAATGACGGCTCGGAGCCGCTCGAACCCTATCAGCTCGTGTCGCAATATACGCTCGAACCGCTCCTCAAGGAGGTGGTCGAAGGCCTGCCGAGCATCGATGTCTCCTATGGCCACAGATTGATCGATTTCACCCAGGATAAGGATAAGGTGACCGCCCGTTTCGCCCGCAGCGACGGCAGCGAAGTCAGCGTCACCGCGAAATACGTGGTCGGCTGCGATGGCGGCGGCAGCACTGTGCGCAAGCAGCTCGGCTTCAAACTGGAAGGCGAGAGCAACCTCCTGGAGCTCTGGCAGGCGCTTTACCGGTCCGACGACCTGTTCGAGAAGATCCCGATCGCCAAGGGCCGGCACTATCACGTGGCTGACGACAAGGCGACCTTCCTGATCGTCCAGGACGACCTGAAGCACTTCACGTTGCATTCGGTAGTGGAAACGCCCCAGGACATGAAGGCGATGTTCGAAAAGGTCGTCGCCATGCCGGTCAAATACGAGATGCTTTATGCGGGAAAATGGCGGCAGAACCTGATGCTTGCCGACCGCTACCGCGACCGCCGCGTCTTCCTGGCCGGCGATGCGGCGCATCTCGTCATCCCGACCGGCGGGCTGGGCATGAATACCGGCGTGGGCGACGCGATCGACCTTTCCTGGAAGCTCGCCGCGACGCTGCAGGGCTGGGGGGGCGAAGATCTCCTCGACAGCTACGAGGTCGAACGGCGCCAGATCGGCGCCCACAATGTCGCCGCTTCCCGCTTCGCCTCGCAGGGCCGGCGGAAATGGCGCTCCCAGTACCGGCCGGAAATGTACGAGAACACCTTGGAGGGGATCGCTCTCAAGAAGGAGTTCATCGAGATCGCCGATCGCGAGCAGCGCAAGACCAACGAGATGATCGGCGCGGAACTGGGTTACCGCTATGCGGACTCCGCGATCATCGCGGAGGAGGACGGTTTGCCGCCGAAGCACGATTACATGACCTACCGGCCGACGACCTGGCCGGGCGCGCGCCTGCCGCATGTCTGGCTTGCCGATGGAACGCCGGTCCAGGACCGGATCGGCAGCGGCTATACGCTGCTGCGGCTGGATGGGAACGAGACGGCGGGGGCGTCCTTCGTCAACGCGATGCGAAATCTCGGTGCTCCGATCGAGATACTGGACATCGACGATGTTACCGCCAAGAACGTCTATGGACGCAACTACCTCGTTCTTCGGCCGGATATGCACGTCGCCTGGCGCGGCGATGCCTTCCCCGGAGATGTGGAGGCGCTTGCGGCCATGATTACCGGCAACGGTGCGGCGGGCAGCGCGCAGGCTCATCCGCCCCACGGCCGGGCCATCAATAGCTGAACATGGATAGGGAGGAATGACATGTTTGCGATCGGCAGATTTACCGGATTGATATTGTCCCTCGCGATCAGCGGTCTGACCGGCCATGCCCTGGCCGCCGACAAGATGATCGTCGCCGTCGGCAACCAGGGCAATTGGGAAAATTCCATTCCCGAACTCGGCCAGAAACAGGGAATCTTCGCAAAGCACGGCCTGAACGTCGAGGTGCTCTACACCCAGGGCGGCGCGGAATCGCAGCAGGCGGTGATCTCGCGGAGTGTCGATCTCGGCGCCGGCATCGGCCCGGCCGGCGCGATGGCGGCGTTCGCACAAGGCGCGCCGATCCGCATCATCGGCTCGTCGCTGACCGGACCGAACGACCAGTTCTGGTATGCGCGCGCCGATTCCCCGATCAAGAAGCCGGAGGACATGGCCGGCAAGACGGTATCCTATTCGACCTCCGGCTCCTCGACGAACAGCGTCGTGCTCGCCTTCAAGCAGCGCTACAGGATCGATTTCAAGGAGACCAAGACCGGTGCCGCGGCCGCGACCTTCACCCAGGTCATGTCCGGACAGGTCGATGTCGGCTGGGCGTCGCCGCCTTTCGGCCTGGAAGAGATCGATAGCGGCCGCATCCGCGTCGTCGCAAGGGCGAGCGACATCCCCGAATTCCAGAACCAGACGGTGCGCGTGCTGATCGCCAATCCCGATGTGATGAAGGAGCGGACCGACGTCTTCAAGCGCTTCTTCGCCGCCTATCGCGAAACGGTCGACTGGATGTATTCGGATCCGGAAGCGCTGAAGCTCTACGCCCAGATCGCTGGCGTTTCGCCGGGCATGGCAAAACGCATTCGCGATGAATTCCGCGAGAAGAAGACCATCGAACCGGCCCAGTTCAGCGGTGCCGACGACATCATGAAGGACGCGGTCAAGTTCGGCTACATGAAGACCGCGCTTTCCAAGGAAGAGCTGGAAAAGCTCGTGGTGCTGCAGAAGTAGGAAACCGATGTCTGGATGAATGGGTTTGCGGACTCCTGAGGAGAAGGCCCGCATCCTCTGAGCGCAAAGGGAGGAAGGAAATGGGAATTTATTCGAGGCTCGGCGGCGCCGTCTTGGCGGCCGCAATTGCCTTCGGCGGCACCATGACGATGCCGCCGAAGGCCGTCGCCGACGAGGCGGCAATCGCGGAATTCTACCGCGGCAAGGCGATGGACCTCATCATCGGTTACTCGCCGGGCGGCGGCTACGATCAATATGCCCGCCTGGTCGGGCGTTTTCTCGGCAAGCACATCCCCGGCAATCCGTCCATCGTGCCCCGTAACTTACCGGGCGCGTCCAGCCGCACGGCGGCTGCCTTTCTTTATGCTAAAGCGCCGCAGGACGGCACGGTGATCGGCACCGCCGACCAGTCGCTGGCGCTTGCGCAGGTGATGGGCGACACCGCGCTCCGGGACATCGACACCGGCAAATTCGGCTACGTGGGCAGTCCGACGATGGAGAACAACATCGTCATCACCTGGCACAAGTCTCAGGTGACCGACGTCGAGAAGGCGCGCGAGATCGCCGTGCCGATCGGGGCGACCGGAGGTTCGACGTCGTCGCAATATCCGCTGATCATGAATAATCTTCTCGGCACCAAGTTCGAGATCATCATGGGATATCCCGGCGGTAACGACATCAACATGGCGATGGAAAACGGCGAAGTGGATGGCCGCGGCAGCGTCAACTGGGGATCGGTCAAGCCACTCGGCTGGGTCGAGAAGAAGATGATCAACATCCTCGTCCAGGTGGGCTTGCAGCGGGAGAAGGAATTGCCGAACGTGCCGCTGCTGATGGATCTTGCGGCCAACGACGAGGACAAGCAGATGCTGCGCCTGATCTCGGCGCCCACCACCATCGGTCGTCCGATCTTCAGCACGCCCAATGTACCGCCGGAACGTCTGGATGCGCTACGCAAGGCTTTTGACGCCATGGTCAAGGATCCGGAGTTCCTGGCTGCGGCTCAGAAGGAAGGACTTTTAATCGAACCGATCAGCGGCAAGCAACTGGAGCAGATCGTCGCTGAGATCGTCGGCACACCGAAGGAAGTCGGCACAAAGCTCGCGAAACTGATCGGGGTCCAATAGCAACCTGCCCCGAACGAAGAATGGTTACGCCGCCATTGTGGGAGGAGAGCGTCGTATGAGTGACAAAGCAAGACTTGCGCAGGAGATTGCCACTGCGACCCGCCTGCTCGTGCAGGAGGAGATCATCGATTACAGCGGTCATATCTCGTCGCGCATCCCCGGCTCGCCGAACATCCTCATCCAGACGGCGACGCATTCTCGTGCGGAGCTTGCGCCCGACCACATCCTCGTCGTCGATCCTGCCGGAAACGTCGTCGGCGGGGAGGGCAAGGCTCCGCTCGAAGTGGTGCTGCATACGGAAATCCTGCGCGCCCGGCCGGAGGTGAACGCAGTGCTGCACAGCCATCCGGAAAAGGCGATCGCCTTCACGATGATGAAGGACACGCCGCTCGCCATCATGCGGGCGCGTGCCTTCGTCTTCGCGAGCGGCATACCGATTCATCCCGACCCCCGGCTGATACGGCGGGTCGAGCAGGGAAGGGAGCTCGCCAGCACGCTGGGGCGGCATAACGCAGCTTTGATTCGCGCGCACGGCATCGTCCTGGTCGCGGAATCCATACCGGCGCTCTTCGTCGATGCGATCCATTTCCGGGAAAATCTCGATATCAACATGATGGTCCTCCAGGCCGGCCGCGAGCCCGATCCGCTGACGGAAGACGAGATCGCTGCAATCGACAGCCCGCGCGAATTCCACATCGACAAGCTGTGGAACTACTACATTCGGCGAGCAGTGGCTTCGGGTCTCATCCCGCCGGAATGGAAATCCAGCCTGTCCTGACAACCGGTTCCGCACTCGAGGGGACCTCCAGCGAAACGGAAATGCTATGGAAGCGAACATGTTGCCGGCCGCCGTGGAAGCTTTGGCGGTGCTAATGGATCCTATGCGCCTGCTGCTGTTGGCGGGCGGTGTCCTGATGGGCCTGTTTCTCGGCATTGTTCCGGGAATCGGCGGCTTGGCGGGCATGGCTCTCCTGCTGCCGTTCACCTACACCATGGACCCTTACAGCGCCTTTGCCATGCTGCTCGGCATGGCAGCAGTCACCGGCACGAGCGACACGATCCCGGCCGTGCTTTTTGCCGTGCCGGGTTCGGCGGGCGCCCAGGCGACTGTTATGGATGGAAATCCGATGGCGAAGCGCGGCCAGGCCGGTCGTGCGCTCAGCGCCGCCTACACCTCGTCGCTGATTGGCGGTCTCTTCGGAGCGCTCATCCTGGCTCTCTGCATTCCCGTGCTGCGGCCGCTCATGCTGCATTTGGGCTCGCCAGAACTGTTGGCCCTGTCGATCTTCGGCATTTCAATGGTCGCCGTCCTCTCGGGCTCCGCACCGCTGAGAGGTCTGATCGCGGCGGGCTTCGGCATCATGCTGTCGATGATCGGCTCCGACCCGCAGACCGGCACCCTGCGCTGGACGATGGACACGCTCTATCTGTGGGAAGGCCTGCCGGTCGTACCTGTCGTGCTTGGGCTTTTCGCGTTGCCGGAACTGGCGGACCTCGCCATCAAGCGACAGGCGATTGCCTCCAGCTCGAGTTTCGACGTTCGCTCCGGCATGCTGCAGGGTATGAAGGATGCTTTGCGAAACTGGTGGCTCGTTCTGCGCTGCGGCGCAATCGGCGCGGCCATCGGCGCAATACCGGGCCTCGGCGCGTCGGTCGTCGACTGGATCGCCTACGGACATGCGATGCAGACAGTGAAGGGTGGCAACCAAACCTTCGGCAAGGGCGACGTGCGCGGGGTGATCGCGCCAGAATCCGCCAACAATGCGATCACCGCCGGCTCGCTGGTGCCGACGATCGCGTTCGGCGTGCCGGGTTCCGCCTCGATGGCCATCCTGCTCGGCGTGTTCCTGATCCACGGGCTGATACCCGGCCCGGACATGCTCACCAAGAATCTCAGCATCACCTATTCGATGATCTGGTCGATAGCGATCGCAAACATCCTGGGGGCGGGCATCTGCTTTGTCTTCAGCGGTCAACTGGCGAAGATCGCGCTGCTCAGATACACGGTCATCCTGCCGGGCGTCATCACCTTCGTCTTCATCGGCGCCTACCAGGCCACGCGCGACTGGGGCGATCTCTACACGCTGATCCTGTTAGCCATTCTTGGGTGGATCATGAAGTTCCTCAAATGGCCGCGTCCGCCCCTCATCCTGGGTTTCGTGCTCGGCGCGCTGATCGAACGCTACATGTTCATCACCGCCACGCGTTATGGCTACGGCTGGTTTTCGAGGCCGATCGTCCTTATTTTCCTGGTGCTTTCCATCCTACTGGTCCTGAAACCGGTTTTTCAGCACTGGCGCTCCATGGGGGGATGGAAAGGCATTGCGGCCAATTTCGGCAAGCCCGAACTCCATTTCTCCGACCTATTGCACGTGTTCGTCATCGCCGTTCTGGCCGTAATGCTCGTTCCGGCCGTGGTTTGGCCGTTCGGAGCGAGCGTGGGACCGCTCGCCGTGGGTGGTTTCAGTCTTTTCTTGGCGGTGACCAGTCTTCTCAATCAAGTTTTTTCCCGAGCCATTATCACGAGCCGGCAGGAGAGGGGAGAGTTGCAATCCCATACGATCCACATGGACATGCAGGTCAGCTACGATGACATGTCAGGGAGAGAACTTGCGGTCAGGGTCTCCACGTTCTTCTTCTATCTCGTCCTTTTCCTTGCTTTGATAGGAGCGGTCGGCTTCATCCTGACGATTCCGATTTTCACCGCCCTTTACATGTGGCTCGAGGGACGTGAGAACTGGAAGCCCATTCTGGGGCAGGCTGTCGGCATGATTGCGCTGATTTATATCGTCTTCGATACGATGCTTCACATTCCCTGGCCCGCCACATTGCTCGGACAGCTCTTTCCGGCGTTGCGGATGATTCCGGCGGTCTGATCGGGATGGTAGCCGATCAGACCGACCGAGAGCTCCCTGTTCATGATCGAATGGCATTCAAGCCCAGCACTGCGTCGACGGTGTTAGGCTCGGCTTAACAAGGGAGAGGGCGGCCTACAAACTCAGACGTGCTATGTTCTCCCACGAGCGCGGCGAAGGCCAAAGCCACGCTGAGGGCCTGCCATTGCGGCTTGTTCCTCTCAGCGAGGTTCGTGGAAGGTAGCGAGCGACGCTCTGGTCTCACCAGCGACGTGACCGCAGCTTCCATCGCCTTGAACCCGGCCCGCATCTCGGATTCCATGTCGGGCCGGCGCCGGCCTAGATTGGTCACCTGCTCGCCGAGCTTGGCGGTAACGGCATCCGTATGAACGCGGTGGTCGTTTCCGTTCGCCATGTCATCGTTCCCTGCCATCAGTCCCCATGCTTTCATACGCATATGCGAGCAATCGAACGCGCCGCAGTTCAGCAGAACCACGACGCGATAGTGACCAGCACGAAGGCCCCCCGAAACAGAACATCGCGAACGGGGTGTGAAGGAAGCGCATGCGGTACCTCGACCTTGTGGGCGGAACAAATCGCTGCTTCGAGAGATCGGATAGATC
>NZ_JBLFFK010000032.1:0-55445 GCF_051400715.1 Neorhizobium descurainiae | reverse complement strand
GAAGACACCTGGCGATATCTCGGCTCACTCGTCAAGACCATCGGTCCAGACGAGTGCACCAATTATCTTGTCAATGCTGGATACGCTTCAAATAAAACATGAAACGCTCTAGTGGAAATTCCGGCTCTTGATCTTGAGCGTATCGATCTGGCGATCAGGCTCGAACATGTCTTTCGACCTGACCGGAGCCGGCGGCTTCCCACGCGGATCAGGCGTTCCCGGAGCGCCGTGAACAAACTCGTCCCCGCGCCCCGTCGGCGGTCGGAATGTGCCGCCGCGTTCCGCCAGACTTGAGAGATCCGCAGACAGATCGAACAGCTGCTGGGCAACGAGGTGGATCGCCAGCATGCTCGATCCAAGCAGAACCCGACGTGACCGCTCGAACAGTTTTGGCCAGACCACGACGTTCGCCACACCGGTCTCGTCCTCGATCGTCACAAAGACGACGCCCTTGGCCGACCCCGGCATCTGCCGCACCAACACCAGGCCGGCCGCCATCAGCCATTGGCCGTCGCGAGCCGTCATCGCTTCCGTGCAGGTCACGATCCTCCTGCGGACCAGATCCTGGCGCAGGAAGCTTAGCGGGTGATGCCTGAGCGTCAGTCCGGTGTGGCTGTAGTCCTCCACGACATTGTGCCCTTCGGTCATCTGCCGAAGTATCACCTCCGGCTCCTGCTGCTCGGCGATCGCGCGCGCTTCCCGCTCGGCAGCCGCGGCAAACAGGGGAAGCGGCTCGTCGCGCAGCGCTTCGATCGCCCAGAGCGCATCGCGCCGTTCAAGGCCGAGGGAAAAGCGGAAGGCATCCGCCTCGGCCAGCTTAGCGAGGCGGTCGGAACACCGCAGCGGCGCCACATGTCGTCGATGGAAGCGAACGGCTCATCGGTCCGGGCAGCGGCGATCCGGGCAGCATCGGCGACCGGCAGGCCTTTCACCAACCGCATGCCCAGCCGCACGGCATGCCGATCCGAACCTTCGATCGGCTCCAGCGTGCAGTCCCATCGGGACCTGTTGATGCAGACAGGGCGGACCTCGACGCCATGCTTTTTCGCATCGGCGACGATCTGCGCCGGCATGTAGAAACCCATCGGCTGCGCATTCAATAGCGCCGCGCAGAACACGTCCGGATAATGGCACTTCACATAGTTCGAAGCGTAGGCGATCAGCGCGAAGGAGGCGGCGTGGCTTTCGGGAAAACCATAGGAGCCGAACCCTTCCAATTGGCCAAAGGTCCGTTCGGCGAATTCTCGCGAGTAGCCATTGCGGATCATGCCAGAAACGAGCTTGTCCTTGAACTTGCTGACGCCGCCGGTGAACTTGAACGTCGCCATCGCCCGGCGCAGCTGGTCGGCCTCGCCGGCCGAGAACCCGGCACAGACCATCGCCACCTTCATGGCGCTCTCCTGAAACAAGGGCACACCGAGTGTCTTGCTCAGCACCGCCTCGAGCTCCGGCGTCGGATAGTCGACCGGCTCCTTGCCCTCACGGTGACGGAGGTATGGATGGACCATGTCGCCCTGGATCGGCCCTGGCCGGACGATCGCCACCTGGATGACGAGATCGTAGAATGTCTCGGGTTTCATGCGCGGCAGCATCGCCATCTGCGCCCGGCTCTCGATCTGGAAGGTACCAAGCGTATCGGCCTTGCTGATCATCGCGTAGGTCGCAGGATCCTCTTGCGGGATGGACGCCAGGTCGAGCGGGATATTCTTCTCCTGCTCCAGCAGCGCGAAGGCCTTGGCCATGCAGGTCAACATGCCGAGCGCCAGCACGTCGACCTTCATCATCTTCAAGGCTTCCACATCGTCCTTGTCCCATTCGATGACGTATCTGTCCGGCATGTTCGCCGGTTCGATCGGCACCAGGTGATCCAATCGATCGTGGGTCAGAACAAAGCCGCCAGGATGTTGGCCGAGATGCCGGGGCGTGCCCATCAGCTGCTGCGTCAGCGCCAGCCGGTAATCATCCGGGTTGAGGCCGAGGTCGCGAACCTGCTTTTCGCCGACCCCTTCCGACCAGGACCAGACGCCGGAGGATAACGCCTTGATCAGGTCCTCCGACAGGCCAAAAGCCTTGCCGACATCGCGGATGGCGCCTTTGGCGCGATAGCGGGTAACGGTCGAGCAGAGGGCCGCCTTGTCATGGCCATAGGTGCGGTAGATCCACTGGATGACCTCTTCGCGCCTTTCGTGCTCAAAATCGACGTCAATGTCAGGAGGCTCGTCACGCTCCTGGCTCACAAACCGTTCGAAGAGCAGATCGTTGGTCTCGGGATTGATCGAGGTGATTCCAAGGACATAACAGACCGCGCTGTTTGCCGCCGATCCGCGGCCCTGGCAGAGAATGCCCTGCGAACGGGCATCGTCTCGATCAAGGAGAGCTCATGGTGGATGGTCTGTTCGACATGCGCCGGCAGGCCCTCCGGATAGCGGGTTTTGACGCCCTCCCAGGTATAATGCTCCAAGGACTGCTGGGCGGTCATGCCGGGGACGAGAGCCTCCTCGGGATACTGATAGACCAGTTCCTCGAGCGAAAACGTGCAGCGTTTGACGATCTCCATCGTGCGCGCCAACGCCTTGGGATAGCGGGGGAACAGGCGCGCCATCTCCTCCGGCGGCTTCAGATGGCGATCCGCAAAACGTTCGCGATCGAAACCGACGGAATCGATGGCCGTCTTCTCGCGAACACAGGTGACGATATCCTGAAGCTGCCGGCGCGACGGCTCGTGGAACAGCACGTCGTTGGTGACGACTGTCCTGACCCGATAACGCGCCGCCATGTTGGAAAGCGTGTGCAGCCGCAGCTGATCGTTTGGACGCCGGCGCAGGCACAGCGACATGTAGGCGCGATCATCGAAGATTTCGGCCATCTTCCTGAGCTGCATGGCGCAGGTCTCGTCGGCCAAGTCCGGCACGAGGATGCCGATCAGACCTTCGGCATAGTGCGCGACATCGTCGAGATGCAGGATGCAGTTCGCCTTGCCGCCTCTGCCCCTTCCGAGCGTCAGCAACCGCGTCAAACGCGAATAGGCGTCGCGATCGGTCGGATAGATGAGGATCGACATGCCGTCTGCGAGGTCCAGCCGGCAGCCGACCACGAGCCTGAGGCCGGTCGCGCGGGACGCTTCCAATGCACGCACGATTCCGGCAAGGCTGTTGCGGTCAACGACGCCGAGCGTCTCGATGCCCATCAGCTTGGCGGTGGCGAACAGCTCCGCGGCGGATGAGGCGCCCCGGAGGAACGAAAAATGGGTCGTGACCTGCAGCTCGGCGTATTTCATGCGAAAAGCCCATGCAGGTACCACTTGTGCGACCCGGTCCCGGCATCGACGCCATCGCCCGAACGAAAAATCCAGAAGCGCTCACCGCTCTCGCTTTCGACGATGAAATAGTCCCTGACCGCCTGAAATTCCGATCGTCTCAGCCACCATTCGCCGAAAATGCGCTCCGGCCCGTCGGCGCGCGCCACCCTCCGCCATGTGCTGGAGCCGATTATCGAACTCGATTGCCGGCTGTGCCGGCGTCGCGGCGGCGGGGAGCGGAAACGGCTGGTAAAAGCCTTCGGCGCCGGCGTCACCTTCGCGGAACTCCGCCGACGGATGACGGTAGGCTGCGAGCGAATGAACACCGAAGAGGGCGATCGATGCGGTGCCTATTTTCCGTGTCTGATGGAAAGAATATCCTCGCCGGACAAAGGCTGAGCTATGGACCACAACGAACGCACAGATCGGCCGCGTAAGATTCTTCATATCGATATGGATGCTTTCTACGCGTCGGTCGAGCAACGCGACAATCCGGAGCTCCGCGGAAAGCCGGTAGCCGTCGGCGGCTCGGCCGCCCGCGGCGTCGTGGTCGCGGCCAGTTACGAGGCACGCAAGTTCGGCGTCCACTCGGCCATGCCGTCGGTCACAGCCACACGCAAATGCCCCGAGCTGATCTTCATCCGGCCGCGTTTCGACATCTACCGTGCCGTCTCCATGCAGATCCGCGAGATCTTCGCGGAATACACGCCAATCATCGAACCATTGTCGTTCGACGAAGCCTATCTCGACGTCACCGAAAATTTGAAGGGCATCGAGATCGCGACCGAGATCGCCACGGAAATCCGGGCGAAGATCAAGGCCGCGACCGGTCTGAACGCCTCGGCCGGCATCAGCTACAACAAGTTCCGGGCCAAGATGGCGAGCGATCTCAACAAGCCGAACGGTCAGGCGGTCATCACGCCGAAGAACGGGCCCGCCTTCGTGCAGGGTCTGCCCGATGGTGGTGATTCAAGAGGCCGGACTGGATGGCTTCTGGCTGGGACGAATGCTGAGCAAGGAAGCTTGGATAGAAAGCCACATTGTAGAGGCCGCATCGATTGCCGTGCCGCGCCGGCATCGCCGGGCAAAGATCGACCGCATCGATGGCGAAACGCTGATCCGCGCATTGATTGCATGGAAACGCGGCGAGCCGCGTGCATGCTCAATGGTCAAGCTTCTTACACCCGAGGAGGATGACAACCGACGGATTGGGCGGGAGCGGAAAACTCCGATCGCCGAGCGCGTCTTCCACGTCAATCGCATAGAGGGACTGCTCTTCACGCAAGGGATACGGGAGTACGAACCCGTTAATCGAGATCGGCGGCAGCGCCTGGACGAGCTTCGAACTGGCGATGGGCGACCGGTATTAAAACACCTTAGGCCGAAGTCTGCAGAGAACTCGATCGCCTCGAATTGTTGCTCAAACAAGTCAAGGCTGTAGAAGCGGAGCGAGATGCCTTGATCGTCCGTGAGACGGCAGAGACACCGAAGGAAGCGACCGCTCTTTTGGGCATCAAGGGAATAGGGCCGGAATTCGCGACGATACTTTACACGGAAGGGCTGTTCCAACACTTCGATAATCGACGCCAAATCGCATCATACGCAGGCCTTGCCCCCTCCCCTTGGCAAAGCGGTAGCGTCAACCGCGAACAGGGTGTATCCAAGGCGGGAAATCCGCGTTTACGAGCCACGATGGTCGAGCTCGCCTGAAAAGTGATAGTCTGTTGGTTCCCACGCGGAACTGAGCCGACTGTCATCGATCTTCCCCCGAAGATGAGGACGCCTCGCGATCCTTCAAAGAGCGAGCTTCTACAACAATTCGGTCGCGCGTCGCATCGTGAACCTCTGCTACGCCCGACACCGCCTTGCCGTAAAGATCTGAGGCAACCTGCTCGGCCTTGTCCTTTGTCTTTTCGACCTCGTTCGCCATACGCGACTTCACGCCGTCGGCCGCCGAACCGAGCGCCTGGTCCTCAGTCCGCGTATGCGGCAAAGCCGCACCGATCGCCGCGCCCACGGCAAAGGCGAGAGCTCCACCGACAAGCGGTTGATCCTGAAAGTGTTTCAAGATCGCATCGTTCAGCTGGTTTCCTTTTTCGATTGGGCCACGTCCAGCGCCGAAGACCGCATCACGCGCTTTGCCGGCAGAATCTGTCACGCCGCGCCACGTCCTCGACATCCAGCCGGACGCCTCGTCGAAAAGTTTTCCCGCTTCGTCTCGAATGTCGTGTATCTGTTTGCCGGACGCATCGGCAAACCCGCGGAAAGTCTTGCCGCTTTCATCGATGAAGTGGCCGGCGCGCCGTCCGCTCTCATCGGTCAACGCTTTGAAACGCGTGCCCGCTTTGTCGGAGAAATGGCTGTATCGTTTATCCCCATCCACCTGGACGGGCCCGATGCGTCGAAGCCCACCTTGAATCGAGGCCAGCGGATATTCCGGCTCATCGCGATCCACATAGGATGAGGCTCTGGCCTTTGGCCCTGCCATCAACCAGGCAAGACTGATCCCCATAAGGGCCATCGGTATCGGATTGTTCTTTACCGCGGCGCCAAGATTGGCAGCATATTCGCCCCCGCCCGTAGTCTTCGCGTAGGCGATGACCTCATCGACGAGCTGGCCCGGCGACATTCGCTGCTGGATCGCCTCAAGCTGATCCTCAATGCGACGACGATCTTCAGCGATCCCCCGTTCGATTTCCGCGGATTTCGGGCTTTCAGATGTGTAGGTCATCACGTTCTGTCCTTTATGATCTTGGCATCCCGTTGCAGAGAGGCAGACGTGCGCTCAAGCTTAAGATTTTCCCCTTTCAGGGAAGCCAATCCGCGAGAGACAAGGGCCCAAGCAATCAACGCAACCACGATACCGACGACGACCGAGGAGAGTGCATCGGCACTAGGTTCGGTCATGCCTTGAGCCACGAGGAATGCCGTGAAGCCCTTGACCAATGCGGCCAGAAGGACGCCGATGGCACAGATCGCAAGGACCAAACCTGCTGCGAACGTTTCCACTCCGGTCAGTGCGTGAGACATCTTTTCGGACGCCTCTGTCTTTGCAAGATCGATTTCCTTGCGAAAAAGACCCGAAATATCACCCACGAGCCCGGTGACGAGTTCAGGTAGCGATCGGTCGTCGAGTGGCTTAGCCATTGAAGCGGTCCTCCATGCTAGCCTGGCTGATGGCACCTTGTGACGGCGCGAGACCGGCGGATGTCTGGCCGGGAGGAATCCGCCCTGATGTTGTGGTCTGGGTAGAGGCCGTATCGGGCAGAGGTGCCGAGGCGATCAGGAAGCGGCTTACCGCAAGACCCGCGATCGCCGCGACGCCCAAAAACGCCAGGGGCTGTCTACGCCCAAAATCCTCCGCCATTCCCGCGATCTCACCCAGGCTGCGGTCTTGGATATCCTCCGAAAACTTTCTCATGCTGGAACCGAGGTTGCGAGTAAGCCGTCCGACCTCCCGGTTATCGCCCTGCTCAAGCTCCGCGGCGACCTTCTCCATCGCCAAAGCCACGCTACTCATTTTACCGGCTATGAAATTTTTCCGCTCATCTGCCGCGTCCTTGGTTTTGTCAGACGCGCTCGACACCTCTTGCTTGACGAAATCTGACGCGGAGCGGACGTCGTCGGATATCTTCTGCTTTATATCGGCAGCTGTCACGTGAGCGGTGTCGCCCGGTGACCTCCCCTCTGGCGCTTGACCGGTCGGGGGGCTGGCCTGTGAAGTGGAGGGGCCGGATGCTGGTCCGCCGGCGCCGCGGCCTGGATCTGTGTCGGTCATGGAGGTCTCCTGGGAAAGATCAAAGTCGTGCCAAAGCGACTGCATCCGAACCGGATCGAAATCGAATTGTTCCGCCGAGGGTAAAATTTGACCGCAGGATGGAATGAATTCCTCGGACTGGACCACGGGGGAACGAAAAAACTGATACGCTCTGTGGGCCTCAGTGGGAGAAGGCTCATGAAGTCCCGAGGACCATATCGACGGCATTCGACGCCGTTGAAGTTGCAGCTCTGCCAGGACATTCGAAACGGCGTCATCGGACGGCGCGATGCCCAGCGAACTTACAGCGTTTTCGGCCAACCTCATCCGGTTTGGCTGACGCAGTTCGATTTGGTTTAAGCAGCGACCGGTAGAAAGGATCGTCGTCCTCGCGGATTAAAGCCGATGATCAATCATCCAGGGGTTTCTGAACAGTTTGAAGTTTTGCGCCATTTGCCCTGACGTTTGAGAACCGATGGCGAGAAAGCCTGACCAAGGCGCATGATAGCCGCTTCTTTTCGCATATTGGTAATACATTTGTCTGAAAGTGCTTCATCATCCTTCGCGGCAATGCTGAAAGACAAGCGATGAGGAAGAGAATACGCCTGCATCAGGTCCGGGTGGGCATGTACATCGAGGAACTTGAGGGCGCTGAGCCCCTGCCTTCTTTCATCGTCGGGTCGATTGTGTCTCCAAGCGACGTCGAGCGCATGCTGAGCAGCCGCGCGATCAGCGTCGTCATTGATACGCAGAAAGGTCTGGACGTCGAACGCGACGCACGGGAACAAGGCGGCGTCGACCTAGCGAGCTTCGCGTCCGGTCTCCGTTCGAAGTTCAGCGACAAGCAGATCCGGCTTGCGCGAGTGGCCATCCAGGAGACGCGTCCGAGCGTACGAGATCTTCTTTCCGCGGCAAGGGAACGGGGCGCCTTTCACCTTGATGCTGCCGGAACGGCCGTAGAAAGGGTCATGTCGGAGGCCATGACGAATGCGGGCGCGATGATCGCCGTGGCGAAACTCAAGGAGAAGGACGAGGGAACCTTCCTTCATTCCCTGGCCGTTAGTGCGCTTATGATCACCTTCGGGCGCAACCTCGGTCTGAGTGAGGAGGCGGTGCGGCTGCTCGGGTTAGGCGGGCTCGTCCATGATCTGGGAAAAATGGTGCTACCGACCGACTTGCTGCGGAAGCCTGGAAAGCTGACGGCGGAGGAGGTCGATGTGATACGTACTCATCCCGCGCGGGGGCACGACCTCGTCAAGCAGATCGAGGACATGCCCCAAGCTGTTCTCGACATCTGCCTTTATCATCATGAAAAATTCGATGGGACCGGCTATCCGCATGGCTTGGCGGGATCGGCGATACCAAGGGTCGCACGGATCACAGCGATCTGCGACGTGTACGACGCGCTCACGACCGTGCGGCCTTACAAGCGTGCCTGGTCGCAAGCCGAGGCCATCGAAACCATGTCGCATTCGCATGGTCATTTCGACCCAGAGCTTCTGAAAGCCTTTATATCGAAAATGGTCATCAACGGCACTATTCATTGAACAAGCTCATTGGGGGCGGTGGGCCGCTCCAGTTCGATGACCTGAGCCGCGATCATCAGGTTCGCCGCGATTTCCCGGCATTGCTCCAGGGTCAGGGAAAACTGCACAGTCTGCAGATCACCCTTCGATGCGTCGTCAATAACCAGCCTGACGATGCACGACATGCCCTGTTCGATGAACCGTTCGAAGGTCAGCAACGGTGGTCTGACCACCCTGCCATTCTTGTCAAGGTCGGGACCTGCCATGATGGACTCCACGAATCATAAGGTTTGATTGCGCTGTATTGAGCCCGCGCAACATTGAATTTATCATTAAGCAACCCTTAATCAGACCGTGCGAATATTCGCACATGGCTCTCCTGTGAGCCGGGAAAGTATCCGTCAGAGAACTAGCGTGGGTATTCTCGATAGTGGTGCGAATGCTGTTGCGGTGCTTGCCGCGCTTTCCAAGTCCCAGGCTATGATCAAATTTGATCTGACAGGTAAAATCCTGGCGGCCAACAATAATTTCTGTCGGCTCTTGGTTACCAGTTAACGGAAATCGTCGGCAGGCACCACAGCATGTTCGTCGAACCGGCCTATGCCGCATCGCCCGAATACAAAAATTTCTGGTCCGGTTGTCGGCAGGGCATTTCGATCAGCAGCAATACAAGCGGTTGGGCAAAGGCGGTAAGGAAGTCTGGATCGAAGCTTCCTACAACCCCGTCATTCGTCGCGGAAAACCGGTCAAGGTTATCAAGATCGCCACCGATATCACCAGTCAAAAGCTGAAGGCCGCCGAAGACGCGGGAAAGCTGGACGCCTTGTCGCGCGCTCAGGCTCTCATCGAATTCACGCCGACAGGAGAAGTGCTTACCGCCAACGAGACTTCCTGTCGGCACTTGGTATTCGCTTTCCGAGATTGAGGGAAAGCACCACTCGATGTTCTGCGAGCCCGCCTATACCGCGTCGGCGGCCTACAAGGGGTTCTGGACGAAGCTGGCGGGAGGTGAGCTTATCGCCGATGAATTCATGCGAATCGGCAAAGGCGGCCGCAAGGTGTTCATCCAGGCGTCCTACAATCCGATCTTCGATCTCAACGGCAGGGTCTTCAAGGTCGTGAAGTTCGCGACCGATGTCACAGGCCGTGTCGAGAATGTCGAAGCGCTGGCGTCCTGTCTCACCCGCCTTGCCGACGGCGATCTGTCCCAGAAGATCGACAAGCCCTTCATACCTTCTCTGGACCGCCTGCGAACGGACTTCAATGCCGCATCCGACAAGCTGAAGCGGGCGATGGCGACGGTCGCCGAGAACGCCAAAGCCATTTCGGCAGGGTCGAATGAGATACGAACCGCGGCCGACGATCTGGCGAAGCGAACCGAGCAGCAGGCGGCCTCTGTCGAAGAAACGGCGGCTGCGCTTGAGGAGATCACCACCACGGTGAAGGATTCGAGCCGTCGCGCCGAGGAGGCCGGCCAGCTCGTCGCTCGGACGCGAAGCCATGCAGAACATTCGGGTCAGGTGGTACGTGATGCGATCAGCGCCATGGACCAGATCGAGAATTCATCCCGCGAGATTTCCAACATCATCGGCGTGATCGATGAGATCGCATTCCAGACCAACCTGCTGGCGCTGAACGCCGGCGTCGAAGCGGCCCGTGCGGGCGAGGCCGGCAAGGGTTTTGCGGTCGTCGCGCAGGAAGTCCGCGAACTTGCTCAACGCTCGGCTAAAGCTGCAAAGGAGATCAAGAGCCTGATCACCGCGTCGGGTGAGCAGGTGCAAAACGGTGTCTCGCTCGTCACCAAGGCGGGGTCGACATTGCAGGAGATTGCGGCCCAAGTGCATGATATCAACACGAACGTCGTCGCTATCGTAGAGGCCGCTCGCGAGCAGTCGACAGCGTTGGGCGAGGTGAGCCAGGCCGTCAACACCGTTGATCAAGGGACTCAGCAAAACGCCGCGATGGTTGAACAGCAGACTGCAGCGAGCCATAGCCTCGCCAGGGAGGCAGCGGCACTCCTCGAACTTCTGGAGCAGTTCAAGTTCGACGATGCGGTAAGGTCATCCTCTCCGCGAGCCCGGCTTGCGCGCCGGCCGTCGCCCCCGCAATCGAGATGCCCATGCATATACCACGCACGGTGCGCGGCTCGGCGGCAGTCGCCATCGAGCGAGCAGATTGGCAAGAGTTCTAAGGACCCCGATCCATACCAGCCGGGATCACTGATCATTTCGGATTATGCCGCGGGAGCAGCAAACCACTCCCAGCCGCCACGTCCCGACCTCTTGCGACGATACAGGGCTTGATCCGCGTGGCGCATTAATGCTTGCAGATTTTGCCCGTCCTGCGGATAGAGGCTGATTCCGACGCTGGCGCCTATTCTGACAGTTGACCCTTCACACTCAAACGGCACGGATAGAGCCTCATTGATCCGCCGGCAGATCGCTTCTGCCTCCGTGGCATCATTCAGACGCGACAGGAGCACCACGAATTCATCTCCGCCGACGCGCCCTACCAGATCTGTGTGCCGCACTGAATCTCGAAGTCTGCTCGCGACCATCTTCAGGACCGCATCGCCGGCCTCGTGCCCGAGCTGGTCATTCACAGGCTTGAAGCCGTCGAGGTCGACCAGCAAGACCGCCATCCTCAGAGACTGGGTATTGCTTGGTAGCGCAACTTCGCTCTGCCACCTGTCCTGCAGGGCACGGCGGTTTGCAAGTTCGGTCAGCGGATCTTCGAAGGCGACCCGTCGCATGACATCTTCAGCCAGCTTGCGGTCGGAAATATCCTCGAACGTGGCAACTCCGATCCCAATGTCAAAGAGGAGCATTCCTCGATGCTGGGTCGTTCGAAATGAACCGTCCGCGCACCGCACCCGTAGTTCCAGCGGTTCAATCTCTTTGACGCCGATATGCTCGCCCTGCCACAATGCGGCCCAGCGCTGGCGGGCAGTCTCCTGCTCAAGCTCAGTTTCGTAGACGTCTGATATCCAGCGATCGACCGTTGGAAAGCTCTTCTCGTCGTAGCCGAACAAGCGTGTGAATGCGCGGTTGACGAATTTGATGTCGCCGCCGGGCAGCGTCGCCCAGGACAAGGCGACAGGAAGAGCGTCGAGAATAATATGAAGATCGCGGAACGACGTGGTGTCGAACTGGTTCGCCCGATCCAACAGCTCCTTCATGCACCCTCCCAAGTACAACCGGCTGCTCTCGCTAGTCGTCGACGAGCCCCTTCGTAACTGTCATTCTATATGGAAGATGTTAAAGTTCGACAGTTGCGGAGCAATACCGAGGAGACCCTTGTCTCTGCAAGAGCAGGTGCCTGGTGTTATTGAGGCCGAGCCGGATTGGCGCTGTTTCCGCAGCGTCGGGCCTATCCCTTTCAACGCTACCGGCATAGTGCTGTCGCTGATTTAGCCGTTCGCGTTGCCTATCTGCGGGTTCTCGCATTCTATTAGTGTCGGGATCCCCTTCGGGCGCAATTTTATAAAAATTATCGCACTGCGTTGAAAAATGCAGCAGCCCTGATCGTCTCTGCATGTAGGCGTGCGTCGGGGGCGTGATGTTGCGTCTGGAGAGCGATGAACGACGGAAGGGGTGGCTTGCACAAAGTCATTCGCACCTACGCTGGCGGCGTCGGTAGCGCTTGCCGCGATCCGGCTGCAGATGCCGTCCGCCATCGCGCGGACCCCGCGACGCAGGTTATTTGTTGTAACAGAGGAATAGGAATGTCGAGGGGCAATCTTCACAACAGCCTGCGAGGGCGTAGCTGGGCGATTCTAGCGGGCGTATCGCTGCTTGCAATGTCATCGGCTTCAGCACAAAGCCAGGAAGGGAACCGCGCCGAGCGCACCTCGAACGCGTCTGTTACGACGCTTGAACCGATCGTGATCCGCAGCACTCCCGAGGGACGTCCGCCGACAACGGGCACCATCCGAAGCATATGCCGGCAATCAGGTTGGGAAGGAGGCCCGCATTGGCGCGCTCGGCAACCGTTCCGTTCTCGAAACGCCCTTCAGTATTACAGCCTATACGGAAAAACTGATACGCGACCAGCAGGCCCGGACGGTTGCCGATATCACGCTGAATGACCCTTCCGTGCGCCAGGATGCACCCACCTACAGCGAGCGCGATGCGTTCTTCATTCGCGGCTTCTCCGTCGTCAACCTGGATGTGCTTTATGACGGCCTTCCCTATATTGCCAATCCGCGCCGCAGCTTTCTGGACGGCATAGAGCGGGTCGAGGTCCTGAAGGGGCCGACGGCGTTCGTTAATGGCGGCGTCGGTCGTGTCGGCGGCACGATCAATCTCGTCCCGAAACGCGCAGGGGACGAACCGCTGACACGGCTCACCACGAGCTATCTGAGCGACAGCCAGGTATGGACGCATGCCGATGTCGGCCGTCGCTTCGGTCCTGCCGGCGAGTGGGGCATTCGCGCCAACGGCTCCTACCGGTTCGGCGAGACCGCGATGGACCATAACGACATAAAGGTGGGTGTCGCTTCGCTCGGCCTGGATTTTCGTGGGGAAGACGTTCGCGCGTCGCTAGACCTGAACCACTCGACCCAAAACATCGACGCGCCGACGTCCCTGTTCAATGGCGCCACACTTCCACCCGGCACCGCCATACCGAGCGCTCCGGATGGAAAAATAAACACAGCAAGCCCCTTCGAATATCACGACAGCACGCACAACATGGTGGCCGCCCGGATCGAATACGACATACTGGGTAATACGACGATCTATGCCGCCGGTGGCGCGAGCCGTTACCGGGAGGACTTTCTGACATCGTCCTATACGATCCTGAACTCAAACGGCGATGCAACGTCGAGCCTTGCTATCCAGCCGCAGCAGATCCAAGGCTTCTCGGGTGAAATCGGAGTGCGTTCGGAATTTGAGACTGGCCCCATCGGTCACAAAGTCAACATTTCGGTGCAAAGAAGCCTGAACGAGAACTACCGAGGCGGCTTCCTGCCCGGTGCGCTCGGCCTTCCGGGCGCCTACCCAACCAACATTTATAACCCGATATACCTGCCCGGCGGTTCAGTGGATACTAGCGGCTTCCCGACGTCGGACAACTTGCCTTTATTCGCCGATCTGTTGTCCACCAGCATCGCGTTTTCGGATACCTTGTCCTTCTTCGACGACCGCTTCGAAGTCACGGTGGGTGGACGTTACCAGGAGATGCGATCGAGAGGTTTCAACACGAGACCCGGCGCCATTCCGATCGGGGAACGGAACTACTTCTATGAAGAGTCGAGGTTCAGCCCCGCCGTCGCGGCCACTCTGGGTCTTACCGATGGCCTGTCCGTTTACGCCAACTACGTGGAAGCCCTGGCCGAGGGTGGCATTGCGCCGGCGACCGCTGCGAATGCCAACGAAATCTTCCCTCCCTTCGTTCACGACCAGAAGGAGATCGGCGTCAAATATGATCTCGGCTCCGTGGCCCTGACCGCCGCGCTGTTCGAGATCAGGCAGGAAAGCGCCTATACCAGTCCGGTCACCAACATCTATTCGGTCGACGGACTTCAGGTGAATCGCGGCCTCGAACTGACCGTATTCGGAGAACCGGCCGATGGTCTTCGCCTGCTGGGCGGCGTCACGTTCATGGAAGCGGAACTTGCTCGGACGCTCGCCGGAACCTTTGACGGCAATCGCGTGCCGGGCGTTCCGAAGACTACGATCAGCCTTTATGGCGAATATGATCTGCCTTGGATTGAAGATTTCACCGTTACCGGCCGCGTCGTCTATAGCGGCACCACCTATTACGACCAGGCGAACACGCAGAAAGTCGCTGACTGGACGCGGGTCGATCTCGGCGCTCGCTACAAGTTCAACAGGGAGAACGGTAAGCCGATTGAAATCCGGGCGAATGTCGAGAATGTTTTCAACGAAAACTACTGGGCTTCGTCCGCGCGCGGCTTCCTTGCGGCAGGCGCGCCCCGGACATTCATGCTTTCCGCTGCGTTCGACTTCTAATCTTTGAGGCCCGAATAACGAACGAGCTGGCCGCGCCTCGGAGGAGCGGCCAAACCTTTGAGGCAGGACGATGATCCTAAGAAAGACCGCGGGAATATGTCATCGACTACCTGATGCATTCCTTCCCGGTGCAGCTCTTCGAGGAATTTTCCGATGCTGATGGCAATCTGAGTTCCCGGCCGGTCCACGATGCGGACGGCAACGCTGTCATCTGCCGGGAGGCCGAACGGCATCGCGACGAACTGGTCGAAACCTTGGGCAGTCTGCCGGCGATCCCGACCGCCCTTGACCAGATCGTCCAGCACTTCGGCATCAGCAAGGTCGCCGAGATCACCGGCCGCTCCCGCCGTATCGTCCGCCGTGAGGACAGTAGCGCTATCGCCCGTTATGCGGTCCAGAGCCGGCCGGGCAGCGCCAATCTAGACGAAGCACGTGCGTTCATGGACGACGAGAAGGGCATCCTCGTCTTCAGCGACGCCGGCGGAACCGGGAGATCCTATCATGCGGATCTGGCCGCCCGGAACCAGCGCCTGCGCCTGCACAATCTACTGGAGGCCGGATGGCGCGCCGACGTGGCGATCCAGGGTCTCGGCCGCAGCCATCGCACCAACCAGAAACAGCCGCCGCGGTTTCGGATGATCGCCACCAACGTCAAGGCCGAACGACGTTTCCTCTCGACCATCGTCCGGCGCCTCGACACGCTCGGCGCCATCACTCGCGGCCAGCGCCAGACCGGCGGGCAGGGCATGTTCCGGTCCGAAGACAATCTCGAATCCCAATATGCCCGTGACGCGCTGCGGCAATTCTACGGACTGCTGCATGCCGGCAGGATCGAAGGCTGCTCGCTCGACAAGTTCGAAAGCATCACCGGCCTGTCGCTGACCTCGGAGGAGGGCGGACTGAAGGATGAGCTGCCGCCGATCCAGACCTTCCTCAATCGCATGCTGGCGCTGACGATCGCCATGCAGAACGTGCTGTTCGAGGCTTTCGAGCAGTTGCTGGCCGGTCGCATCGAGGGGGCGATTGCCGCCGCCATCTATGATAAAGGGCTCGAGACGATCACCGCCGATAGCATGACGGTCACCGACCGCCGGCTGATCTACACCCATCCGGTCACCGGCGCGCAGTCGCACCTCTTGACCATCGAGCGACGGGATCGCAACGCACCGATGCTGCTCAAGGAGGTTCAGAGCCTCGTGCAGCAGGACCCGCGCGCCAGGCTGATGATCAACGGCAAGTCTGGCAGGCCCGCGGTGATGGTGCCGACGCGCTCGATCATGCTGGACGATGGCTCCGTTCAGCCGCGCGTGTCGCTGATCCGGCCGATGGACGAGCTCCGCTTCGAAGTCCGCCAGCTCGAAGAGACGAGTTGGGAAGAATCCGATGAAAAGGTCTTCTCAGATTCCTGGGATGCCGAGGTGGCTGCCGTGCCGGAATTCTCGACCTCGACGATGCATATCGTCAGCGGGTTGTTGCTGCCGATCTGGAAATTGCTGCCCCAGGACTTTTGCCGCGTGCGGCGTCTGCAGGCGGACGACGGCGAACGGATCGTCGGCCGTGTCATCGCTCCCAATCGGCTTGCCGGGCTTTGCCGCAACTTCGCGATCGACCAGACCATGGTGATCTCGCCGGACCAGGCCTGGGCATCGCTTGTCGACGGATCCTCTATCGTCGGGGCTTGTCGGGGACATGACGCTCTGCCGCGCGCGCTTGATGAACGAGTACCGCATCGAACTCATCGGCTTCACCGACGGGATGCGCGACTGGCTGCGCTCAATCGGCCTGTTTTCCGAGATGATCAATTGGAAGCTGTGTTTCTTCGTGCCTGTCACAGACGAGGGTGCGGCGATCCTGTCGAAGCTGATGCAGCGTCATCGCCTCATCGATGTCGCTCGCCGGTCATGACGGAGGTCTGCCATGCTCTCCGCCTCGGATCTGGCGGGCCGTCTCGCGCAGGACGCGGAGGCGGTCTGCCGCCACTATCTCTCCGCCGGCCGCCGGGCCGGCAACTATTGGCTCGTCGGCGATGTCGCTAACAGCAAGGGCCGGTCTCTCTACGTGCATCTGACCGGCCCGCGCGCCGGCCGATGGACCGATGCGGCGACTGGCCAGTTCGGCGATCTGCTCGATCTCGTCCGCGAGACCTGTGGCCTCGTCGACTTCCGCGATGTCGCGGAAGAGGCCCGGCATTTCCTGAGCCTGCCGAAACCCGCGCCTATGTGGTCAAGTAGGGCTTATGGCGCTGACGATCGGCCTGTCGATAGGCCAGCCGCTGAGCGGGCGCAGCGCCTGTTTCGGATGACTGTACCGCTGGCCGGCACTTTAGCAGACGTATACTTGCGCGAGCGCCGCATCCTGCGGGCGTCCGCGCATGCGGCGCTGCGCTTTCACCCGTCCTGTTATTATCGCGATCTCGTCACCGGCCGGACGACAAGCTATCCGGCGCTAATCGCAGCCGTCACCAATGCGGCCGGAGCAATCACCGGCGTCCATCGCACCTATTTGTCATCAAGCCCCCACCCGGACGGCGTCAACAAGGCCAGGGTAGACGATCCCCGCCGCGCGCTTGGCGGTCTTCTCGGCAATGCCGTCCGCTTTCGGTTTCCGGTCAATGCATCCGTGCCGGTGATGGCAGCGGGCGAGGGCCTCGAAACCATGCTCTCGCTGTCGCATGTGATGCCCGCCATGCCGATGGTCGCCGCCTTGACGGCCAATCATCTCGCGGGCTTCAACTTCCCGCCTGGATGCCAGCGCCTCTACATCGCCGCCGACGCGGATGCCGCCGGCCGGCACGGGATTGAGGGATTGAGCAGACGGGCTCAGGAATGCGGGATCCTGCCACTGGTGCTGTCCCCGGAGCTTGGCGATTTCAACGAGGATCTGCGCTGGCTGGGTCCCGACCGGCTGGCGGCTAGCCTCAGGGCTCAACTCACCCCGGAAGATGCGACGGCCTTCCTGCCCTGATGAGGCTGTCGGAAGGGGCGGGCGAGATTGCTGCGGCGTCGCAGAAGGACGGTCCGCGGTGCCGGCTACCCGGTTGGAGGGCGCCCGCGGGCCTGCCGAGAGGCGACCCTTACCACGCGGGCCTCCCGGCCTTCAGCGGGTCAGTCGGGTTTCTTCCCCTGCCGTGCCATTTTCGCGCATCGGCGCTTCCGAAAACCAGTTCCCAGTTTTCAGGCCGATGCGATGGCCCGTCATTCCTCGCGGACCAAGAAACCCTTCTTCCGCCGCCCCGGCGCTTCGCTGGGCCGCTTCGCTTCGCTTGCGGTTCCGGCCTCGGACCGCGTGACCGGGTTCGCCGTCAGGCCGCGAGAGGCGCGGCCCATCAACGGAGACCACTATGGACCTGATCCTTCACCCCGACGACGGTGTCGATCCCCACCACGCATCCTCCCCGACCGATCGCTTCATCTACGAGATGCAGATCTTCGGCTATCGTCCCTTCCAGGACGAGCCCGATCCGCGGCCATTGCCGGAAGAACCACAGGTCCAGTCGTCGATCACCGCGATCTTCGGTGCCTTCGCCGAAATGCTCGGTGACACCCGCCTGGAGCCCGATCTCGAAGACCTTTTCTGGTCGATCCCCAATCTCTTCCATCGCGCCGGCGAGCGCATTCAGCGCGAACTCGACCGCAATGAGGAGGCGCAGCGTTCCGGACAAGGCGAGCAAGACGGCTCGGAGGTGAAGAGCGTCGAGCTCGAACGCCTCGTCGCGGAAGGCATCTCGCTCCTGGAGCGGCGCAACGCCTTCGAGTTCATGCGCGACTACGCGGCCGACCTCTTTGAGGCGCAGACCGGTTCGTCCTGGCGGCCGCGCACCGGCTCGAAGGTCAATCACGCCAACATGACGGCGGCGATGATCGACAGCCGCGACTTCCTCTCCGCCCGCCGGCGCGCCGAAACCGAGGTCCTGATCCCTGCCGGCACCAAGATCGCGTTTTCCGACGGCATGGACTACAACGATCATGAGCGCATTTGGGCGAAGCTCGATCAGGCCCATGCCAAGCACCCCGACATGGTGCTGCTCCATGGCGGCTCGCCGAAAGGCGCCGAACGGATCGCCGCGTGCTGGGCTGAAGCCCGCAAAGTGACGCAGATCACCTTCAAGCCCAACTGGACCAAACACGCCAAGGCAGCACCGTTCCGGCGCAACGACGACATGCTCTCTGTCATGCCTGCCGGATTGATCGTCTTTCCCGGAAACGGCATCACCGACAACCTCGCCGACAAGGCACGTCGCCTCGGCATTCCGGTCTGGCAAGCTTCAGGAGACGGCGCGTAGGCGCCGTTTTCCTAGGAATATGGAAAAGATGGAAAGCATGGAGAAATGTGTTATATGGAGAACCATACCGGAGATCACAGCCATGAAGCAGTTCACGACGGGCGACTTGAATAAACAAATCGGCGATATCACCGACGCGGCGAGCCGCGAGCCGGTGATGCTCACCCGGCACAAGAAGCCGCGTTTCGTGCTGATGAGCTACGAGCACTATGAGCACATGCGCACCGGCGGCGACCCCCGCCGTGCCTATCATATCTCGGAGATGCCCGCCGAGCATGCAGAACTGTTCGACGAGGCCCTCGATCGACTGGCGCGCGGCGAAGGCTACGACGATGAGCCATGAATTTCGCCCCGGTGAGGTCATCTCCTATCCCTACCTTTGGGCCTGGCAGCAGCAGCGCGGCGAAACTGAGGGTCGCAAGCAGCGCCCCGTCTGCGTCGTTGTCGCCATCCGAAGTGCGACCGATGGAAACATGCATCTGGCGCTTCTCGCCATCACTACGCAGCCGCCGCAGACAGGTCGCATCGCCCTGGAGATCCCCGAAATGGAGCGCAAGCGCGCGGGCTTAAGCGATCTGAAGCAGTGCTGGATCATGGCCGACGAGTACAATTACGATATCGTCGAACGCTCCTGGTATATCGAGCCCGATCAGGACATCCTCGGCCGCTTCAGCAAATCCTTCATGGTGAAGATCGCCAGACTGTTTGCCGAGGCGCGCGTCCGAACCGGCCGGGTCAACCGCCTCGACTGAGACTTGCCGCATCACCGCCGGTCGCTGGGGCGACATCCCTTGAAATCACGTCTGTCACTCGGTTGCGCTCCGCAGAACTGCAGTCGCATAAGGGAAGGCCGAGGGCTCGGGCCTAACTCCACCGAAGGCCATTTTACGATGAGGATGGGATCAAGACTGTGCTGATCTCTCGCGATGTGCCGACTGGTTGACGGCCATCGTCCGTTGGCCCGAACACCACCGACGCACGCCAAGAGCGCGGCACTTCGCGCGGCAGCAAACGGCCGCCACGGCGAGGTCTCCCGCTGACGTCGCAATCAAGGACCATTCCCGTTCTTTATGTCGCCTTTCTAAGGGACCGGCCGCGATCGGCGTCAACCCCGCAAGGGGGTTTCCCTCCGCTTAAGCTTCGGTGACGCCTGCGGCGCGGCCCCTTCTTCGGGCGCCATCGGGAATGGTCCCGATGCAACGAAGGAGACAATCCCATGGCTACCACGATCGCAACCCTCACCGAAAAGACCGACGGCACTCTCGAAGGCGTCTTCGCCACCATCCGGGTCAACGCTCCGATCGCCCTAGTCCCGAACGCCAGCAAGGCGAGCGAAGAAGCCCCGGACTACCGCATCATCCACCGCAAGACCGGTTTTGAGATCGGCGCAGGCTGGAACCGCATCTCCCGCCAGACTGGCGAGGAATACATCTCCACGAAGCTCGAAGCGCCCGAGATCGGCGTGATCTTCGGCAACGTCGCCCCGGCACCGGGTGGCGAGCCGGGCAAGAAGGTCATCCTCTGGAACAGCCCGGCCTGAACCGCACCGCCGGCCCCGCAATCGGGGCCGGCGTCCCCCATTTCAAAGGAGGCCGCGATGAGCCGCTACACAATAACGGTCACCAGAACCGCAAACCGCCACGCCGATCCAGACGCTACCATTGGCTACGACCGCCCGCTTCAGACGTTCTTCCTCCAGGCATTTCCTGATGCCGAAGGCGAGGATCTTGAACTCTGGCTGGGCACGGACTTTCGGGAGTTCGAAACACTGTCGCAACTGCGGACCGCAGCAATCGCACGCGGTTTCGACTTCATACCCATGGCATCCGGGGTTCTTCACAAGCTACTGGACGACCATGCCCGCGAAGCCCATCACGTGGTCAGCGACACGATCATCCAGGATATTCTAAACGGAACATCCGCCCGCTGACGCAAACCTAAAACGAAATAGCCCGGCACGGCGCCGGGCTATTTTTTTGATGCTGACAGGATTACTTGTTCAGCGCATCCTTCAGTGCCTTTGCCGGCGTAAAGGCCAGCTTCTTGGCCGCGGCAACCTTGATCGTCGCGCCGGTCGCAGGATTGCGCGCCTCACGCTCCGGTGTCGCCTTCACCTTGAACTTGCCGAAGCCCGGGAGCGACGTCTCGTTGCCGGCCACCGCAGCTTCGGTAATCGAGGCGATCACCGCCTCCACGATGGCTTTTCCCTGCGCCTTTGTAAGGCTGTGTTCGGTCGCGATCTTGTCGGCGATTTCATTAGTGGTCGTCATCTCATGTCTCCGCTCGTTTCAGATGCAGAATCCCTGCCATTGCCGACCGGAGCTGTCATCGACACGCTGCGGCAAATGGCCCAGAAAGCTCAGGATCTCCACAGTTATTCGCGTGATCACCTGTCAGTAACCCGAAGACGGGCATCGAGCCCGTCCTCGGGTTTGGGTGCGGTACGGAGAGGTAATGTCTGCTCAGTCGGTCCGAGGATGTCATGGGTGCATGACCGCGCGCGTCGTCTTTCACAAACGTCAAGGAGACGACGATGCTTCTGGAACAACACATCGAAGAGCTGTGGGCCGAATTGCGAAATGCCATGCACCCCGGCGAACGCCACGAGATCGAGGTCGAGCTGGAACTCGCCTGTGCCGAGTTGGCGGTGATCATGGCCGAACAGGAGGGTGTAATCGACGCCGAGCCGCCCTTCTGAGGCGGCTTTCGCCATGTCGCCTGGCCTGACGCGCCGGGTCGACCGACGCCTCACGCCCGAAGCTTCGCTTCGCCATTGCCTCATGTCAGAACCTGCGGTGTTTCCTTTGGAAAGCCGGAGGCCGTTGGATACCACTCCTATTTCGATCCCCATGCCACCGACATGAGGATGGCATCGGCCTCCACGGCGCTCCTTCGCTAGCGATCAGCCGCTCTATCTTGGCGGATGTGCGGTTCGGCCTATATCCGCGCGACCGTCTCTTTCGCAGAAGCTGAAGGAACAGCCTGACCGCCTCTTCCTCCCGCGCGAAATGATGCTCCCGCCTTTGGCCTTTTGCGCCGATACGACCCCATCGACGGATGAGACAGGCCTCCCCGAACAGGTTGGGCTCGATCGACATGGCATAGTAGCGAGCCATGTTTTTTTGGGCGTCGATGCGTTCGACGTAGAGCTGGTAGCGTTGCGCAATCATGAAACGAAGAATCGGGCAAGGCGGAATCGGCGTCCAACGAGATATTTGAATCGGTCGGTCTCTACCGATTCATGCTGATGATGGGTTGTCGCCGGATGATCGAGGCGAGCCGCCTGCGGCGGACGGTGCTATTCGCCGTCGCTCACGGAGCCCGCAAGCGGTCTCCGCTCATTCGGGTCACGCCCCTCTCGCGGCTTCCGCACCGGCGGCGCGAAGTCTCCGCGACCACGGCCGAGGATAGAGTGAATGGCCGGCTGCGCTCGGCAAACGGACACGGCGCCTGGGGCGCCGTGGTCTATCTCTTTCTGACGTCCCATTGTGCACCTGCCACTCCGGCGTCAAGGATTGCGCGGCCCGATGACCTCGAAATCGACTTCGACACCTACGAGTATCGTGTGAACGGTGGCGAATGGCACTATGCGCTCTCGGCCGATTGCGACGGCGTCGAGATCAGCTATCCGAGCCTTGTGGCCCTCACCGACGACGACTTGGGCTCGCTCGCGCCGATCGTCCGCGCCCTCCGCAGCGAGGCAGGCGTCGGCATAAGCATCGCACGCGATCTATGGCTGAGGTGTTGGGAGGGGCGGCTTCGGCCGTCTCTTGCGTCTTCTGTTGGCTTGATCGCTTACCGACATCGAGCCAGCGCGCGCTCTTGAGGGGAGAGACTTGCCGCCTCTCCCCTCAAACACCCCTCTCCCTGTGGAGCGGGTCCAGACCCGCCCGGCCTTTCGGGGCCGGTAGGCGGACGCTGCCGCGACTTCCCCAAGCAAGACGGAGAGGAGGATCACCTTACGCTCCGCCCTCATGCTTCGGGCATCCACTCCGGGTTCTCCTCCTCTCCTGCGGCGCGCTCGCCGTCTCATCGTTCGCGTGCCATCGATGTCCGCTCCCTTTGGTCACGGACATCCCGGCCGCTGACGACGTCGGCTCGCTTCAGCATTTCTCACCAAATCGGCCTGGTCACCGCGCTGTTACTCCGGCGCGGATCACAGGCTAGAGCCTGCGATCGCTGTTCCTTTGTCTGACGACTCGCAACAGCATGGGCGTGTCGGGCACGGCGTCTAGGCCGGTTTGGTGAGAAATGGCAGGATAGGCTATTGGTATGCCAATAGCCGTTTCGCCCGCGGGGCGATTGTCGCCAAGGCGAGCAAAGGTTGCCAAAAACCGTTCTCCTCCCTTGATCTTAACGGCACGCATCGACGGCGACGTCGTGCCTCGGGCCGGGGAGGAGGGGGAGGTAGGAAGCCAGTCTTGAGGCGGGCGGCATGTTTTCGGCCACAGCAGGTTGAAGCTGGCAACTCGGTGAACGGGGGATTGCGATGATCAGCGTTTAGGACAATCGGGGATTAGGTGCATGTTCGAATTAGCGATTGCGTGATTGCGCATATTGGTGAATCCGGGAATAGGCGAATCACAGATTGGGTGGATCGGTGAATGAGCGAGCTGGTGCTTCCAAGACTGTGCGACCAATGTCGAATTCGCGATTGCTCCCGACCCATCTCGGCTATTCAGAGCACGTCAGCGACTACCTGAAACCAGTCCTTAGTTCCGCTTGCACTGTTGGCAATTCTGTTGCCGGAAGCAGAAAGTCCACTGCTAGCTGCAAATTCCGAGGCAATCCGCCCCCTGATTCCGAGATGATGCCGCCCCCTTGGGAAGGGATGTGGCATGGGTGGTCTGCCGGTGTGAAGTTCCTTCTGTCGATGGTGACGAGGAAGGAACGGGATGCCTGCGGAGAGACTGGAGATGCGGCGTGTCCGCGAGATACTGAGATATCGGTCCGAGCAAGGACTGGGCCACAAATCGATAGCGGTTCGGGTTGGCGCTGCGCCGTCGACGGTGCGCGAGACGCTACGGCGGGCAGCGGCTGCGGGGCTTTCGTGGCCGTTGGATGATGACGTGAGTGATGCCGCCTTGGAAGCGGCGCTCTACCGGGCGGCCGGGACGAAGACGGGTCATCGCCGCGCACCAGAGCCTGACTGGGCACAGGTGCATCGCGAGCTGAAGCGCAAGCACTTTCCCGCGATCCCGGGTCAGCTCTCAGCGCAAATCAACAATATTGCCAATGATGATTTCCACGACGGGGTCGGGGCCGGATGCAACGCTCTGCGGATCCTCTGTCCCTGCTGTTTGTCCGGGCTCATCATTGCCCAACAGTTCTCTGCGCCAGCGGTAAAGTTGAGAAGGGAGAATGCCGATCTGCCGTGCAATCGCCGACATGTTCACGCCTGGCTGGCAGGCTCGTTCGACCGCGGTTGCCTTGAACTCGTCTGACCAGAACCGCCGCAACTGCCGCGGCGAGCCGTCAAGACGATCGGGCACCGCCTCAATCATCCGCATCAATCCAAGGCTAGCCGCAGGCCTAGACATAGATCCTCACATTCACAGAAGTCGTATGTCCGAAATACGCTGCCCAGCATCAGCAGCGCCAGATGGGGTCTCCTCGCCGCTTGCGACACATCATCCGTATTGTTGTGGAAGGCATCGGGGAACGTTCATCGCGGTGAGGCGTCTTGTCGCGCAACTCCCGCAGAGCACATACACCCAGAGCGAATGACTGCGCTTCAGGATGAAGGCGGTGTTACTGGTGATATAGATGCGCAGCGTCTTGACAGCACTGGTGTGGTCGCGCACAGCCCTCACGACCTCCATCGCGTTTCCCGGACCGCCGTGAGTTCGCCGGCCCCTTAATAACCGGACATGGCGTTCCGACGGTTCGTCTGGATCCACAGCGGCCAACTGTCCGGTTGAAATAAGGTGCAGTCACCACATTGGGAAACAAACGCCAGGAGAGTTTGAGGCTTACTGCACAACACAGCCATCGCCTTGTTTCCGATATCGTCTATTACAGTCCCAGTCGTTCCCCGAGTAATCCAGATGCGCATTATCCGGGAGGGTAACTGGGATGCACTTTTTGTCGTTCGAATAAAAGCTCCGATCACACTTCCAAGCCGGTCCAGACGTTGTTTCAGCAAAATACGCATTCGCGGGAACCTTGGCATCAACACAGGTTTTTCCCTGTTTGTGAAAGCCTCTATCACATGCCCAGTCATTGCCCTTGGTGGTGAGAAAGCTATGCGCTGGAAGGGCCAACGCTACACATTCATTGTTTTTAGCTTCAAAACCTCTCTCGCATTCCCATCCTTTTCCGTACGGAAAATCTGCTAGATACGCATTCTTTGGCAGCGCGATAGACCGGCATTGTCCATCTGTTTCGATATAGCCGCGCTCACATTTCCAGCTGTCACCGAAAGGATCCAGAAACGCGTGAGCCGGGACAGTGACGACGATACAATTCCCGCCCTTTGCTGCATATCCGTATCGGCATTCCCAACCGCTACCAAAATCCGAACCACTGAGGTCTGCGTGGTCGGGAATTCTAATCTCAAGGCATGCCTCCTGGTCTCGCCGAAACCCTTGCCTACATTTCCAGTCGGACCCGTACGAATTCGCGATTGCGTGGGCTAGAACGATGGGCTTGCCCATATCTTCGCCTTGGGCTGCAAAAGGGGTGGCAATAACACCCAACATAAGTCCTAAGGCCGCTCCTGCAGCATAGAAGGTCATTGACATATTTCTCTCTTCCTCACAGCTATTTTTTCCGGGGCCCCGATCGGCTTTGCACGTCGCATGGAGCTGTCGTGCTTCTAAAACAGCGCTCGGCGTGTCGATAATAGTGTTTAACCTCAGTCCGATCTCTGGATGCCGCTTTTCTCTGGGCCGAGCGCGAAGTATGCCCCTAGTAACTGTAGGGACGGCTTTGCCCAGGGGATGGCTGGAGATGGCTGTTGCTCATGAGAGAGCTTCGAGGCCACTCTTGGCTGGCTCCCGTGAGATCCAAAAGGCGTTATCGCCTCTCGGCTAGTTTGGCGATTTCTTGCTGATCGAGTTATGGTCACTGGTCGGAGGGCAGAGACCTAGGCGCAACATGGATATACAATCTAATCTGATGCGAAGAGCGTCTCGTGCCAACTCACCTACTGTCGAAGTGCACGACAGCATCCAATTGAACTCCGGTATTTAAAAGAACGGATTTCGCGGCTCTTTGCTATTACAGTCAAAGTAAACGTCCAACGACTTGCATACGACCACAATATGGCTCTTTCACGTCCATCGGTCAGCAATCCTGATTGCATAAGCTATCTGGGATTTGGGCGTTGTGCGATATTGCCCTGCTGGATTCTGCTGTCCAACAACAACACACGGTACAGAAGCACTGCAACTACCTCTTTCCGTAAACAAAATGGCAGCAACCTGCAACCATGACCTCGCTTTCTCGTTTGAGCGGTCAGGACAATCGATTTCTCGCAATCCCCGTTCACATTTAGCCAAGCCATAAAGGTTATCGCCATGACGCCAGAGCGCTTCAATGAATGCCTACAGCATATCAGGTGGACGCCAATCAATATTGCGTCAGCGCTTCAATGCGATCTATCATGGATCGAGGCACTGGAAGCTGGTAACGAAGAGGTTCCCAATGGTCTCGCTGGTTGGCTGGAGGCACTTGCGCAAACTCATGAGAGATCGCCACCGCCTCCAACTTTTTGCCAGCGACGAGCAGATATTCACTCGTAGATGGATCGCGTGCGCACCCCGGGCGCGTAATTGCAATGTTTATTCTCGGCTGAAATTAATACCGTGGAACAATGCCTGGTTGATCGTGTTGACGCGCCGGGAATGCATCGATCTGAGAGGTTTTCCTCTCGTCCCCGCCCGCAGGTCGTTGCGTTCCCACCCCCGGACTAACCAAGCTCGGCTTGTTGGTGCCCAAGCGCCTTTAGGTGGATGGGGATCGGGATCGATGTTAGCATGAGAGTCCGAGATCATATTCTGAACTGGCACGACCATCAATATGCGTGCGTGAAACGAAGCTTTCTGACGGAACCGGGAACGCCAGGGCATAGGTGGAAAGTTTGGCTCAGCTATGAGGTCCGCTTTATGAATGCTTATTCCACCCTCGGCGACCGCGTCCGCACCATGGCGCAAGCGCCTTCCGAAATGACAAGCCGTATGGCCAGTACACCGTCATCGAACTTGCGCGAAATAGGCACGATCTAAAACGCGAAATGAGATTGACTCAATTAAGCCGGAAGAGATGCGGCTAATTCAAACTTAGATTCATATCCTTGCTATAACCCAGTTGGCGCCTCACCCCCGCACAACCAACGCGCGCGTTCCGGGATTTGCGTCCTCAATCCGGAACTTCGCATCGAGTTGCCTTGCCATTGCCTCGACGAGGCCCGTTCCCAGTCCGGGCTTCGCACTATCTGGATCGGATGGTATTCCCACGCCGTTATCGCTGACCGACATCGCCCATCTGGCATCGCTCAACCATACATCCGCCGGAAGATTCCACCAGCGCAGTCTTCAAGCCTCCCTTTTTCCCGGCAACCACATCGGAGAGAAGAACTCAACTGCCTTGACCGCGCTAATGGGCCGAACGTATGACTGCATCATCCGAAGGTGAATTACGCGAAGCGACCTTCTTAACAGGGCTGTTCCACATAATACTGACCCACTGGCGGTTGACTGGGCTGAAGCCAAAATGAGTCAATCAGCATCCAGAGGCGCCGACGTGGAGTGTCTGTTGCCCTTGACCTCGGCCGCGTGCCACTCCCGGAAGAGGCTGTAGGCTACCGCCAACAGCGTTGGCCCGAGAAATACTCCGATGAAGCCAAAGGCCATGACGCCACCAAGAAATCCGAAAAGACCGAGCAGCACGGACAGACTGTTGGTCCTGCCGAGGACATAGGGTCTGAGGACGTTATCGATGCTGCTGACGAGGAGCAGACCCCATGCTGCAACGAACAGGCCCCACCAAACGGCCCCCTGGACAAAAAACCATAGCGCCACCGAGCCCCACACAAGCGGCGGCCCGGCCGGCACGAACGACAGGAAGAACGTAAGGAAACCAAGCGATAGCGCCTGAGGCACACCGGCGATCCAGAAACCAATGCCGGCCAGGACAGCCTGGGCGAGGGCCGTGCCGATCAAGCCGTAAATAACGCCTTTGACGGTCGCGCCGACGACCGTGAGCAGTTTTCGAGACCGGGGGCCGGCGAATCTTTCGCCGACTGCCCGCACGTAGGCTGCCATCTGTCGACCGTGAAGGAAGAGGAAAAAGGCGATGAACACGCTGAGCCCAAGTTCTAAGAGCCCGGCGCCAAGCACCGCTCCGCTGGCTACGGCCAAGTTTGTGGCGGGGCCGATCAGCTTCTTGAGTTCAATAAGGAACGTAGGCGCATTGTGGGCCAGGCTCTCCCAATAGGCAGCCACGGTTTCGCCAACTACCGGGAGTCCGGCGACCCAACGCGGTGGCGCCGGAGGCCCCTGCTCGAGAACTTGGTTCACGGCCGTGGGCAGGTTGCCTACGCGGTCTGTCAACGTCGGCACCATCACGGCGAACGGTGCGACGAGAACGAGGGCAACCAGCAACGTCATCACGGCGGCCGCCAAGCTTTTATTGCCACCGACGAACCGCTCACACCTCTGGTAGACAGGCCATGTTGAGAAACATACGATTGCCGCCCACAGGATCGCCGAGAGGAAAGGCTGAAGGACAAGAACGCAACCAAGCGCAAGAAGAAGGGCGCCTGCCCCCATAATCTGTTCGATCGGCTTACCAAGGAATATCATGGCAGTCTTGCCGCCGCCTAGCACATGCCCGCGCATCGTCCATACTGGGTATGGCGTTTCCAGTTCACGCGGCCGGTCGCTTACAACTAAGTGACGACGAAGCCGCCGACAAGGTGTTCAGCGAATGAAGGCTCCGCATTGATCCACCAGAGAAGACCGCGATGTGAGCGGTACTTTCTCCACCTGAGTCACTTTAGCGAGGTGATCATTGATCCTGAGAGCGGAGCATGATTTTTGAACGCTCCCACGCAGCGGCCAGCTTCAACCACCCGTAGAATGTTACTCTTCCCAAGATGTCTCGGAACAAGTGGCCCATAAGGTTGTTTGGTATTTGTCGCAATTCGCGACGAGGAGTAATGCAAATGCCTAACACTCCACAGCCCGGCCAGCAGGACGATAAAAAGTCCGGCCAGGACATGAACCGTCCCGACGATAAGTCCGGCGTCAAAGCGAGCCTGATGACCGGCGTCAAGGTCAGCAGGATAGGCGCTAATTGATGTGCCGGCTGGGTAAGGCCCCAGCCGGTCCCGTCGCGAAGAGGATTACGCAATGCCGGACGACCCAAAGTCTGACCCGCAAGCCACCAAAAAGCATGATCAGCAGCCGTATCAAAATCCCGGTAAAGACAAAAGTCACCCCGGTGACGAAGCGGCCGTTGACGCATCTACTGAGCCCCGCGAGGGCCAACCAACCAAGCGTTAAATGGATGCACGGCTACGCAGCCCGAGCTATCAGGGCCGTGCCGTAAGGCAAGGGTCCTGGCTGACACACCGGCTCGGAGGGAAACGAGGTCGGGAGCTTGCAACAGGTCTGATGTCCATTTTCAGTCTTGAAATGAGCGGGGGAAATCGCGACTGCCCTGTGGCGCCCCGCTCAGTCTGGACTCTACTTATTCATCGACTATGCCCGCGGAAAAGGCCGCCAAGTTCGGCGAGCAGACGTTGCTCGGCCGCGCCGGTCAACCTGCCGAGTGCCTATGTACTTCTAGCGTCGGAACTCGAAAGTTACATGACGGGCGCGGTCATTCCCGTCACCGGCGGCGAGATCGTGATCTGATACCAATGGAGGTATCCAACATGACAGAATTCCAGGACATCAAGATTGTCGAACTGAGCGATACGGCGTCCGGCCTTGCCAGCGAAGGGCCGCTGACGAGCATGGTACTTCGCCTCTCGGCTGAAGCGCCAGCGGCCTGGTCCGACATCTTCAACGAAGCATGGCAGATGAAATCCGGCATGCTGAGGCGTAAGGCCGTCAGTGCGGGGGACGCAATAACCTGCGCTTGCATGCCTTATGAATTACAAGGGCAAATTTCCGAGCTCAATAAGGTGATCGCCGAGACAAATGCTGGCTATAGAGAGACGGTCACCCGGGCTGAGACCAGCAGAAGCCACGAAATCGACCCTCGGAAAGAGCTGAGAGATCTGAAGAACACTCTGAAATATGATTGACGTCTGGCTGCTCAGCGGTAGGCTCCAATTGTTCCGCCCCCCCGCCGACGGACACGTGCTTTGGCTGCCGCCATTGCGGAGACTTCTGCGCGTTACTGCGAACCGATGCTAATTGCCGACAGGGTCATCGAGGGCGGCTGGTTTGAATATCCGAATCCGTGCCCGAAATCCTTTATCCGTCTCGATCAGCTGTGAGGAGCATCCGCCGCAAGAGCCGCTTCGAGATCTTCGGCCGTGACGTTTATCACTTCAACGATCCCACCGGACGTCAGCATCAGGGTCATCGTTCGGTGACGCCTCCCACGTCAAGTTTAGAGGCTCTTCCGTGATCTGTACTTCGAAAACGGCCTTGACCTCGGTGATCCATTTCCGCATCCCGTACGGCGGCGACAAATCGGGTGCGTGCTTCCTCTGCCGACTGGCGACCGTCCAGGGCCGCCAGTATGGCAAGGTGGGCCTCGGCAAACGCCAAGTTTTTAGCATTCGGCCATCCATGCATCATGAAGCCATGTGCCTGCAATGGGCTCTTGATCGAGCTATCACCGATCCGAAGCGGGCTACTCCAGGGTCCTGTTAGCATATCCGCTACTCCTTTACGTTGGGTTCAAGTGACCCGCCCTCATTCTCCCATGATGCGATCTCGCCTCGACGGCTGTGTTTTCGCGCCTTTGGTGAGGGCGGATAGCCTTCCGGCGAAATCATGCCGTCCAGAATCCGTTGAACGATGACCGCCTCTTCGAGATGATCGGCTCCGACGCGGGCCTTCAGATCCAGTGTTGCATAGCGTCCCTTCTTCAGGACACGGCGGAGAATTTCATTGTCAACGGATGACGTTTTGGCAAAAAGAACTATGACCACAGAAAACCGCTCCCCAAAACGTAGAGGAGGATGCACACACTCAGGCCGGCACACGCCTTCGGTGCAAACCCCTCATAGTACCAAGATCGTAGATGGTTGGCCTTGGAAGACATGTCGTCCTCCTCTTTTGGGGCCAGGGATAAACCCTCAACAGCAGCGCCCGTTCAAGGATGCCATCAAGAGTTGATATGGGGCGGCTCCGGCTCAATTACAAGTCGGAGCAACAATCCCAGATCATGTGGTGGATCACGCCAGACGCGCCAAAGATGCAACGCTTCCTCATGTAAATCGCAATCAAACAATCCGGTCAGATGGCTAGCCGTGCGTGCAGTTGCAGATCAAACGTCGCTGATCGAGGGAAGGTGAATCTCGACTTCGTGCCGCTGCTTGTCATCCATCGGTTCGATATTTTCTCTCCAGAAGACGGCCGCTTCCGGGGTTTCGTCTTCCCATCTGCGCGTGCTGACGATGTTGTCATCGACCTTGGCGCGGCGCTGGCCGCCCAGCCGCAGATATTCCTCGGCCAGCTTCAGTGATGGCGTCTTTCATCATCGCGCATACCTTGCATCGACGGCTCCTTTGTCGCTTCGAGGACCGCCAGCAGTGCCTCGCGCTCGGGCGTAACCGGCTTTTGAGCCAGAAAAGCGTTGACCGATATGCGCGTCTCATGCCCGCCGGACGAAGGATTGCCCCGGTGGAGAACAAAAATCCTGACCGCCGGCAACATCCTTTCCGAGAAGCCATCGGTCTCCGTTGGAGCTCACCGCAAATTCTTGCAACCTGTCTATGATGTTATCCTTCCAAAAGGTGATAGGCGAAGCTGCTGGCATCGGTCTAATGCAGGCGCTCTTCCGCCTCGCGCAGCGAGACTAATCTTTGCGTGGTTTCGTCCCAGAGAACGAGTTTGACGCACCCAAGGCTGTCTCGAAGACCGATGCGACCAAGGTTTGCAAGCTCTGGATAATCGCGAAGAACCTCCGGCAACCGGTAAAATGGCACCTTGCTCGATAGATGGTGGACATGATGCATGCCGATATTACCGGTCATCCAACGTAGCGGGCCAGGCAGGTCGTAGTGCGACGCGCCATGCATTGCAGCGTAGGGAAAGGTCCATTGCGGAGGCTTGGACCAATGGGTGTCTTCGAACTGATGCTGCACATAGAACAGCCAGACACCGGCCGATCCGGCAAGCAGCACGATCGGCAGATGAATAAGGAGGAAAGGGATAATCCCCATCGCCCAGATCAGGATAAGAGCCAGGGCAGCCACAATGGCGTTCGTCGCCATTGTCGAAATCCAGGGCAAGGCACCGGACCGCATCATGCCGAACGGCAGCCTTTGTTTGAACAGAAACAGAAAAGCAGGGCCAATGCCGAACATCACCAGCGGATGCCGGTACAAGCGGTAGCCAAGTTTCCCGCGAGGGGTAAGCGCACGGTACTCGGCCACGGTCAGCGTGGTGATGTCGCCGACGCCGCGCTCATCGAGATTGCCGGCTGAGGCATGGTGTTCGGCATGCGCACGGCGCCAGTAGTCGTATGGCGTCAGCGTCAGGATTCCGATCGCACGGCCGATCCAGTCATCCCACCGGCGACGCCCGAAAAACGAACCGTGCCCGCAAGCGTGCTGCAGCATGAAGAGCCGCAACAGGAACCCTGCTGCAGGGAGTGCTAAAATAAGTCCGATCCAGTAGCCGAGATGAACGGCAGCCCAGGCCGCAGCCCAAAAGAACACAAATGGGAAAAGCGTCACGGCAAGTTCATACAAGCTGTGGGCCGTACGAGGCCGGCGGTAATTTGAGAGGATTTTGAGCCAGGCTTTCTCATTCCCACCGCCAGATAAGTCGGCTGTTAACGTCGCGATCATGGTCAATCGCCATCCTTTTGTTCGGCGGCACTTCGAAAAAAGTGTTCCGCATGCTGAATATCGTTTTCTGCGTCAATGCGATCACCGGCCGAGGCCTTCAATTCGGCAAACTGGAGATGCTGTCTATACCTGTCCAGCAGGCGTTGCCGCGAAGGCTCCGCGCTTTGCCTGGTGCGAGTACTTAATCTTTTGCTCATGAACGTTCGCGCCGTAGCTCGCTCCTAAATTCTGAAATGGCTGACTCAATCGATCTGCTCGGCAACGATCTGGCGCAACTCCTCGCGGCAGAAGCCGATCATCTTCGGTTTTGTCGCGGCCGGTTGTGGCGAGCCTGAGACGTCGAGGAATTTCGTTCTAGGCTGGCCGGCATTGGTATTCACGCGCAGGAGCAAGGTGGACTGCGGCTATCAAAAATCGCTAAGGGAAAAGTGGCGAGCGTGTTTCGGCAATCGGACGACAGTCGCTCGCATCCATTACGAGCAACATGCTCGAATTTCTTTGTTCTACAGCAGCATTGTGGCCGCATCACGTTCGGCGCCGCGGTTCAAGCGTATGGGATCGATGCTTCCAGAGAGGCGGCCTTGAATGCTTCCCATGAGAGCTCAAGGTCGCCGCGTTTTGAAGGGCTGCATAACAGCGGTTCAACGCGCGTTCAAAGAACCGTCCGCCGCCCGGGCGCCATTGCGCAAGGGATCGCAACGCATCGCCAGGCACACAGATCAATCGCGCCGCCCCGCCTCCAAAGCCCCTTTTGACGGGATGTGCCCAGAATAGATCATGCCGCACTGCATATTTGTATAACCGGCTGAGGGTGGATTGCTCCAGACACGACTGGAACAACTAAAGGTCGAGTTTGCACTACCAAAAATTGAATTCATCACCATATCCTAGTCTCAACAAGGAAGAGTCTGATGAAAAAATTGATGGTAGTAGTGGTTTCACTCATGACGGGGTTTGCCGGTATCGCACCGGCCCAAGCGCTCCCCGCCATCGGTTCATCGGCAACGTTCATAAGTTCGGACGCTCAGCAAATTCAGTATCGTGGCTACGACGATCGGCGCACCGACCGTCGTTATTATCGCGAAAGAGACCGGCGTGAGCGTTACAGCAACGATCATCGATATGACCGTCGCGATCGCCGGAACAATGCTGGCGCCATTATCGGGGGCCTGGCTGCAGGTGCCATTATCGGCGGAGCGATCGCTTCGCAGAACCAGGATAACATCAGTTGCGCCTCGCGCTACCGTTCCTACAGGGCCTCGGACAATACCTATCAGCCCAACTCCGGCCCGCGTCGGGCCTGCCGCTAACGGTGCGCGTTCTTTGGCGACCTTCCCGTCAGCGATGGCGGGACGGGGCCGATTGTCGGCGAAACTCAGGGCGAAGCTGTTAGCCAAGCCAATATCAGGCGTCGGTTAAACGTCAGCCTAACTCCGCAACATACGGAAACTACAGGTGAAAAAATGAAAACGATCAGCGACTGGCTCGACGATAAATACGAGGCGATGGCAACTTCTACTGGATTCTCAAACAAACCGTCTGATTTCGAGCAGCGCGCCGCCATCCTGCGCGATCAGGCTAAAGCGGAGGGTTACAGCACGAAAGACCTTTCAGACGAGTGCGGCGGCAATATCGCCGCTCATCTCATGAACAGAGTCAACACTATGAATCGCGCCGAAATCCGTCGAAGGGCTGAAAAGAACCTTACCGAATGAGATATCTTCGGAAAGGGATATTTTGCTCCCATCTGGATGCATTCCCCATCAGTTGAATGCGCGTCAGGGGGCCTGCCCAACACCCGAAGCTGCCCTTGTAGATGCCCAGCTTCGGGGTCATAGGTCATGGCACAAGAGATTGTCGAGGACATAACGTCATGGCTGGTCCCACGTTGAAGCACCTTTCCAGCAATCGGCCAGAAGCATCTTCCGGCGGAGTTGCCATCGGCACCGTCTGGGACTGGTCGGACTTGGCGGTGCAGAGTTCCGGCTGCCTCTGCTCATCGGCTTGTTTGGCTTCTCCGCGTTGGAAGCCCTCATCCTCAACAAGGCTATGAGCCTGGGTCATGTTGACAAAGTGCCTTCTCAAATCAGCTGAGTTCTGATTCAAGGGTGTCTTTTAGGAGGCAGCGATGGCACGTGGAGACCTAGAACAGACCTTGGCTCGGTTTCGATTTGCGTCTAGCCGTCAGCCGATTGAGCCTTTGAATGGCGGGTACGTGCCCCCATCTAAGTCATAGAAGCGGTCGTAGGCGCACCGAAAAGCAGACATCCATCGCCGAGGGCCGCTTTTCTCTAATCTACTATCTTGACCACCGTCCGGGTTGCGGAATCAACGATTAGGCGGTCCTGGTTCACCACGATGAAACCATACTGGTGAGCATCAGGTATCGGAGATAGTTCAAGATTGTTGGGAAGGCGGCTTCCAGCAGTGATAAGCTCCGTCACCTGAACCGGATTTCGCGGAAGGGGCTGATTTCTGACGTAGTCAACAACCTCCTGCGATAGGGGGCGTGGAGTTGGTACTACATTCTCCGGCTGTTGGCCGAAAGCGTCCACAGCGGCAACGGCGAACGTCATGATGATGAGGAATGTTCTGATCATTGACTTCTCCCTAGAAGCGGATGCGTTATGACTGGATTTGTTGAGAAGCGACGAAGCCCTCGTTGCAACGGACACCAATCAGGAACCAGGGGCGGCTTCCATAAAACAATGATTCAAGTCCTAATGCTGCGTCTCGCCGTCAATGGCTTCCGCCGCGCGTTCATGGATTGCGCGGAGTGCGGCTTGCTCTGGTCCCTCGGGTCCACGCTCCAAGAAATCAGCAATAGAACTTTGGGCCTCGTGACTGCCGGAGGGCCTATTGCCCGGTGAAGGATCATTGACTTGCCTTGTGCGGGCGTCCGTTCCCAAGAACCATCGGTCACCGTTGCTGCTGCGGTAGAACTCTTCGAGGTCGTTGAAGACGTCTCCCCTGGCGCCCCGGATGCCTGCTGCCGCAGAAGGAGTTTCCCCCTCATGGGCGACGCGAGATTCTTCTCCATCAGAAGCGTCTCTTGCGAGAGCAGCCTCAAGTTCGGCTGCATTCACGTTCCAGGCTTCAACCAGCCCCCCCGAAGTCAATATTAGCGTCATGGTCTCATGATAGGCCTCCCACCATACATCCAGCGGCTCTCGAGCTATTTCTAAGCTCGAACGTCCCCGGTGGGTGATCGCTATCCATCCCTGGAATACGAAAAGGATGGTCGAACGTTATGGATTTGACGGTTGTGCTGCTCATGGTCTCGTTCCTTCAGGACATGGTGAGGTCTCTGCAGCCGAACGGGCTGTGGCGGTTTGCCACGTTCCCACGGACCACCCCTTGCGCAGTCCCGAGGTGATGTTCAGGCTGCTTCTTCTAGTGGCTGCGGATCTTGCACACTGCGTAAGCAGCGATGGAGATCCTCGCGCTTGCTTTGGAGGGAGAGGAGAAGTGCTTCCCTCGTTCTCGTTCCATTGCGGAGTTCAGAATGGAGCAAGGCTGAAGCTGCGCGTTTGGCGTCAGAACTTTCTTCAGCGTCAACGCCTCTAAAGCCTCCGGCTCTGAGTACATCCCTGATCATCGCAAGATCGGCGGCATCAAGCTTTTCTGGGTGGGGAATGGAAGACATGTCGTCCTCCTTGGTTGGGGCAAGGATCCTAACCCTCAATGGCAGCGCCCTTTAGACGAGCTGCTATCTCATCCTATGTCGTGCTGCGTGTCGTCCTTTGCAAGTAGCAACCCGAGGGTTTTGGCTTAGAATTGATCTCCAGCCTACCGGCACCCTGTTCGCAACGCATGTCGCAATCTCCGTTCCGTCCGCAGCCAGTTCATGCCTTGGCTCGGCGAGAGCCTCAACGAGCTACCATAACATTAGTCGTGGTCGACATGGCACGTGTTGTCGATACGCCCTCCTGCTCGCCTTCAGCATCTTCATAAACATTGGCCGTCGAGGATATTCGTGGTTGCTATCTCATCGCAATGAGCGCGTTGTGGATCAGGAGACACAAAGTCTTCGAGGAGAACGTAAATGTCTATCCAATGGAGAGACCGTTTCTTTGACCTGCTGAGCGTGCCGTATTCCATCCTCGGGATCACGCGAGACAAACGTCAGGTTGCGGGTGCTTCTGGTCCGCAGGTACCCGAGAAGCTCTATCAGAATCCTGGCAAGGATAAGAACCATCCAGGCGACGAGGCGGCAATTAAATCCTCTACCGAGCCACCAGCAGGCGCAAGCAAGCACTGAGTTTCTCGGCTGGGTGCGGCCCCAGCCGAGACCACCAAAATAGGTCTCGCTCGTCCTCGTCTATCTTCCGTGCTCTAAGGCGCCGGCTGCGCTTCGATGTGCAACCGTCCGGCATGCTGCAGAGCCGACGAATCTCAATGATGGGCACCCGCCGCTTGTGGGGAACGACAACGATGCGACGTTTTCGGCAGGTGTATGCGCCTTTAAAAATGCCCAAGAGTTCGCAAGGCAAATGATGCGGGGGCCTAGCCAAACCCATTCTTCGTTCCCATATCTAGTTCTTCGCTGTTCCTGTGCACTAGCAACGCCCTCGTGAGCGGATGCCGGCGGTCCCTACGAAATCTCGTTCTGGACTGACGCTTGGCCCAACACAGAGAAATCCATACAATGCGTATTGCACAAGTCGCACCTCTGGCGGAATCCGTTCCGCCGAAGCTTTATGGCGGCACTGAACGTATCGTCTCCTGGCTCACGGAAGAGCTCGTCGAGCAGGGTCACGATGTCACCCTCTTTGCCAGTGGAGACTCTCAAACTTCTGCTGAACTCGTGCGAGCTGTTCCGCGGGGATTGCGGTTAGGAGGTGTGCGCGATCACACTGCTAGCCTGCTCGTGATGCTGGAAGAGGTTCGGCGCCAGGCTTCGTCCTTCGACGTGATCCACTTCCACGTAGATCTGCTTCAATTTCCGGCGTTTCGACATTCGTCCGCGCATTGTTTGACCACGCTGCATGGCAGACTGGATCTGCCAGACTTTCACCCCGTTTACCGTGCATTTCCTGAGATGCCCCTGGTCTCGATCTCAAGGAATCAGCGCCTGCCGCTTCCCGAAGCCAACTGGCTGGCCAACATCCAGCATGGTCTTCCACAAGGCCCTGCACCTTCCGACGTGCACAAGCGTGATTATCTTGCCTTTCTGGGGCGCATAGCGCCTGAGAAGCGGCCGGATCGAGCGATCGAAATTGCGAAGCGGGCCGGCATTCCGCTGAAGATTGCTGCAAAAGTTGATCCAGCCGACCAAGACTACTTTGACCATGTCATTCGTCCGCAGCTCGACCACCCGCTGATCGAGTTCATCGGCGAGATCGGCGATCATGAGAAACGCGACTTCCTCGGAAACGCCATCGCGCTCCTCTTTCCGATCGATTGGCCCGAGCCGTTCGGCTTGGTCATGATCGAGGCCATGAGAGAAGGCACCCCGACGATCGCGTGGCGTCGAGGCTCGGTTCCAGAGGTTATGGACGAGGGAGTGACTGGCTTCATCGTCGAGTCAATCGAAGACGCCGTTGTGGCAGTCCGTATGGCTTTAGATCTTGACCGCCGGCAGGTGCGGCAACGGTTCGAAGAGAGGTTCACCGCCACCCGAATGGCTTCCAACTATGTCGCTGAATACGAGGGTCTCTTGGAACGCTCAGCAATGATCGTGCCGCAGTGGCGAGAAGCAGATGCTCCTCCACCCCCCTTGGATCTGCTCGTTGCCGCGAAAAATGTTTCCGGTGATGGCCTCAATGTCTCACCCTTTCATAGGCCCATCTGATGGTGCTCGCCATTGATTCGTCGGATGAAGTAACAGTTGGCCTCGAGACCGTCCGGTACGATCTTGAGGTGGAGACCTCCCTTGTTGGCCGATCACTTCAAAACCTCAAGGATGGAGAAACCTTCGCGGTTTTGAACAGTCACGGTGACATTTCTGGTATCAATAGCGTGGAAGGCTTATTCCACCGCGATACGAGATTTCTATCGCAGCTAGAGCTACGTCTTAACGGGCGAAAGCTCCTGCTCCTGAATTCGTCCAATCATGATGACAAGGCGGCGCTGTCGGTCGATCTCACGAATCCGGAAGTTGAACATGATGACGAGTCTCTGCCCCGCGAGACCGTCTTCTTCGAACGCACGAAGTTTCTCTCTAGGGGAGTGTTTTACGAGCGGCTCAGTGTCCGGAACTTCACGTTGTCGCATCGCCGTTTGACCATCGACTATACATTCGATGCCGACTTTCGCGATCTGTTCGAAGTTCGCGGGATGAAACGGGAGAAGCGTGGGCAAGAGACTTTCCCGGTAGTCAAGCCCAATGGAGTCGAGTTCTGCTACTTGGGTCTTGATGACGTGAAACGACGAACCTCGATCGCTTTCACGCCTGCTCCGACACGGCTTGAGGCAAATCGCGCGACGCTCGACGTAGTGCTTGAACCAGGCGAGAAGACATCAATCTTCCTTTCGGTCGCTTGTGAGGAGGATGAACCGACGCCCGTGATGGATTTCTTCCGTGCCTACCGTGACAGCCGTCGAGCCAGACGGGCCCAGACTCGGAGCATCGCGACCCTGCATAGTTCAAGCGATCTTTTCAACGAGGTCGCTTGTAGAGCCGCCTCCGACGTCTACACGCTGATCACGTCGACACCGTGGGGTCCCTATCCGTATGCGGGGATTCCCTGGTTCAGCACGATTTTCGGGCGCGATGGGATCTTTACGGCGATGTTCATGCTGTGGATGGATCCGTCAATTGCACGGGGTGTTCTGCGTACACTGGCGGCAATGCAAGCCAAGGAACTTGATCCCAGATCGGACGCGCAGCCCGGCAAGATTCTGCACGAGATGCGCCATGGCGAAATGGCCAATCTTGGGGAAGTGCCGTTCGGCCGCTACTACGGAAGTGTCGATTCCACGCCACTGTTCATCATGTTGGCGGGAATGTACCTCGACGCGACAGGCGACTTGGATACCATTGCCGAGATCTGGCCAAACATCGACGCTGCGATGCGCTGGATAGATGAACATGGCGACCGCGACGGCGACGGCTTTGTAGAGTATCAGGCAGAAAGCAACGGCAGCCTCAAGAACCAGGGCTGGAAGGACTCACACGACTCTGTTTTTCATGAAGATGGTACGGACGCCGCAGGGGCCATCGCTCTATGCGAGGTGCAAGGATATGTCTTCGCAGCCAAGCATTCTGCGGCACGAATGGCTGAGCGGCTGGGCCATCACGATTTGGCAGGCGATCTGAGAAGGGCCGCTGAAGAATTGCGCGTTCGTTTCGAAGCCGACTTCTGGGACGAACAACTTGGAACTTACGTTCTGGCTCTTGACGGGATGAAGCGGCCGTGCCGCGTGCGCAGCTCGAACGCGGGGCATGCCTTGTTTACCGGCATTACTTCGCCCGAACGTGCCAAGCGCGTGGCCGCAACCCTCTTGAGCAAGGATGGATTCAGTGGCTGGGGCATCCGAACGCTTGCTCAGGGCGAAGCACGGTTTAATCCAATGTCGTACCACAATGGTTCTATATGGCCGCACGACAACGCTGCGATCGCAATCGGTCTGGCGCGATACAATCTCAAGGATGAGGCGGCGCGCGTGCTCGGAGGTTTGTTCGATGCTGCAAAAGAGCAGGAGATGCGACGCCTCCCGGAACTCTTCTGCGGCTTCATCCGGCGGCCGAGTCGAGGGCCGACACCTTATCCGGTCGCGTGCTCACCACAGGCCTGGGCCGCCTCGGCGATATTTGGCGTTCTAGGAGCGTGTCTCGGTCTCGAGCAGGCTCATGCTGAGAATGAAGTCCGCTTCCGCAGTCCGATCATGCCTGCATTCCTGGAGGAGATCGTCTTACGTAATGTCCGGCTCGGCTCATCGCATGCTGATTTCCGCATGCATCGATACGGCAGTGACGTGGCAACGAGTGTCCTGAACAGGAGAGGAAACGCCAAGATCCTCATTGTGAAGTGAGCTCATCGTGATCGAGGGGCGAACGAGATGGGGCGTTTCATCGGAGGTCGTACGCTGCGCCTGAAAGCAACCGGTCTCTGTCGCAATGTTCGCCGATACGATCTCCTAGGGATCAATGGAGAAGGCTTCTCTGTCCGCTAATTAAAGTCTAGCGATACGTTGTTAGGTAACCGGTGTTCCGTTCCCACGTTGCTCTGTCCGCCCTCATCTGTGATCGCCTATCGATGCCGGAAGATTTAAGGGGGATTCTTGACTGAAAAGAGCTTCCGATCTCTCCGCTAAGCTGAAGACTTGTGTCTTTCGGAAGGCTTCAACGTCTTGTGGAATACCGCCCGCAGGCCGGGTTTCATCATCAATTGTCGCAAACGGCGGCGCCTCTGGAACGAGCGATGTCCGGCGTCTTGCCGTTTTCTTCGAAGCTCGCCTTTTGGCGGTCAGCCGCGATTGCGCCGCGCTGAGCTCAATGAGCCATTCGTTCGTCGCTTCCGGATCGCCGCAGCCATAGATCCGCGCTAGCCAGCGAATGTTGGAAGGGCTGATTCCCTTGTCATTCTCTTGAAGCCAGAGCTGGACTGTTCGCAAATCAACACCGAGTCTGTTGGAGTCGATTTGCGATATCGCCTCAGCCAATGACTCCGGCGTCCATGGGCCTTGTGGAAACCCGTCACGACCCAAAGGCCGGCCCGCACCCGCGGCCGCTAACTCCTTAAACAGCTCCTGAAATCGCGTCCATCCTTTGGAGGGGGGACGAAGATCTTCCCGTTTTTTTCCAATGGCCTAGATGCTCCAAATTTGGCTTCGTTTTATCGACCACAAAGGCCGCATCCCACCATTGTCGGCGCATAGGAATCTACCGTGAGTATGCGTTCGTCTATCGGGTTAGGCATAGGAAGAAAGCACTCTGTCAGAAGAGGAACCATAATTTTCCTATCAAAAGCACTCTGTTAACGAATTTGGGCGCTAAGCTCTGCGCCTCATTACCCCGCGTAGGTAAAGGAGCGGATTTTCTAAATGCGCAACTAGAGGTAGCAAACGTCGCGTAAGCTTTATTATGGAACTAACCAATTGAATTCCTTGTGATTATGATCACTCAGCGCGGTTGATATAGCCGAGTTCAAGTGCCCGCAGAATCGCCTCAGTTCGGTTGTGAACCTTCAGCTTCTTTGTCGCGGTAGCCACGTAGCTTTCCACTGTGCGGGTCGACAGCCCGGAAAGATAGGCAATCTGCTTGTAGTTGTTCCCCTTCATCAGGAGATAGAGCGTTTCGATTTCGTGCGGCGCCAAAGAGGTTTCACCAACTGTCGGATCGACGGGCTTGGAGTTATCCACGTTTTCGCCCAGCCAGTTGTTGAGGCGAAGCGCAACAAAGTCCAATGCGTCTTTCTCAACTCCAGCCAGAGGACGTCCGTCGGTGGCAAAGGTGATAAAAGCGAGCCGCATCTTGGGACCCCAGAATGGTACCGTGTAGCCATCGGATAGGCCAAAATTTTGAGCATGCAACATTACGCTCCTTTCGGATTCGCTGAATTCTCTCTGGTTCAGCGTCTGGCTCCACAAAAATGGGAAGGTCGTCCGTCGGAGGTGTTTCATCACAGGGTCGATGTGAACAAAGTCATTCAGATCGTATGATTCAAGCCACTCGGTCTTCCAACCCGGCAATCGCACATGGCCTGCGAGGTGCTCGCGACGGCTTGGAAGCCAAGCTGACACTATATTCACAATTCCAAGGCGCTCTTTGATCGCGTCCAATGTGGCCAGGACATGGGATTTATTCTTGAGTCCTCTGCTGACGCTACAGAAGGCTTGGACGAGAAGGAGAAGATCGAGATCAGCGGATAAACCTGAGTTGTGCATTTCGAAGACCTGTTTCATCATAGATCTCCTTGGCGAGAAGGCAGTGCCACGCGCTGGCTGTCTGCCTTAATCACCCGGTACAGACTGCAAAGTGCGCAGCCCGCCGTGCGGAGAATGCTGTTTGACCAGACAGCACTCGAAACAAGGGGCCTTAGCACCGTCGGACGGCGAAATGAGATCCGCGATCGTCACGCGTTCCATCACCCTCAAGAAGGGTGCGAACGCCGCGTCGACAATTGGACCTACGAGCGTAGCAGGTGTGTCGAGGGTCCGCCCGGCCCTCTTCGCGAGGTCGGGCTGTGTGATCCGGAGAACCTGATTCAGAGTCAATTCCCGGGCATCGGCCGCAAGCCGGACCCCGCCGCTGCGACCCCGTGAGGTTCGTAGGTATCCGCTACGTGTCAGTATGCTTATGATCTGTGCCGCGTGGTCCTTTGTCGTCTGAGCGATCTCTGCAAGCTGCACCGTCTGCAACTGCTGCTCCGGTGCCGCGGCACAAGCTGCGAGAATGCTGATGGCGATTTCAGACTGTCGATTGAGGCGCATTGTTGCTATCCTTCTTTCTTCAGCAGGCGACGGCGATCGGGTGGCCCATCGCTGGATGAGCCATCACTGCCATTTGAACTCCATAGATTTTCTTCAATTCATCGGGCTTCATGATCGCACTTGGCATGCCGCGGGCGACGAGCCGGCCAGTATGCAAGGCGATGATCTCGTCACAGAAACGGGCGGCCATGTTCACGTCATGCAAGACGACCAGGACTGTCAAACCTTTTGCGTGGCTGAGGCGCCGGACCAGCGACAGGATTTCGATCTGGTGGGCTATATCGAGCGCCGATATTGGCTCGTCGAGCAATAAGCACTCGGTGTCCTGCGCCACCAGCATCGCAACCCACGCTCGCTGACGCTCGCCACCTGACAGAGAGTCAACCATCCGGTCGGCCATGCCGGCCACATCGGTCAAGTTCATTGCTTCAGCCACTTTGTCGCGATCCAACTTGCTGAAGCGACCGAGCGCCCCGTGCCAGGGATAGCGGCCAAGCGCGACCAGTTCCTTGACCAGCATCCCACTTGCAGATGGCGTCTGTTGCGGCAAATAAGCGACCTTGCGCGCGAACAGTCGGTCGCTCCACGCAGCAAGGTCACGCCCCTCAAACGAAACAAGCCCCTTCGTTGCGAGTTGCTGGCGCGCCAGGATCTTGAGCAAGGTAGACTTGCCGGAACCATTGTGGCCAATCAGAGCGACCGTGCGAGCGGCAGGGATCGATATCGTGAGGGGATGTAACAGCGCCCTGCCCGGGACTGAGAATGAGACGCCCCGAAGTTCGAAGAGCGATTCCGCGGCGGCGGTGGGATGGCGTTCAATCGCCAATGGTTGTAGCACCTCGACCATCAGCGCGACCCTTCCACCTGCTTGGGTAGCCGGCTCGTCACCGCCGCTTCGGACGTTGGCGGTGTACGATCACTTGCGAGATCAACTGCTGTGTCGCCTGGATCGGAAATCTCGACGATCTTGCCCTTGTCTATCCGGACGAGCCTGTCCGCTGCCGAGAAATAGCGATCGTCGTGGGAGATGACGATGAGGGTCTTCCCCTGCTTTTTGAGATCAGGGAGCATTTCAGAATAAAATAGACGCCGAAAGGTCGGATCCTGCTCGGCGGCCCACTCGTCGAACACGATGATAGGCCGCCCCTCGAGATAAACCTGAACCAGCGCCAGGCGCTTGCGTTGTCCAGCGGACAAGTCGGTGGTCGAGAAGCGGCCATTCTCAATTCTGACCTTCCTGCCGATTTCGAGTTGCTCGAGATAACCCCGAGCCCTATCCGTCGCTTCTCCTTCCGGTGCCACGACATCGTCGAACAGGAAGTAATCGAAGAAGATGGCTGAGAATAGCTGGCGATAGTCGTCGCGATTTTCCGCGGTGACGATCGATCCATCGAGATAGAGTGCGCCGTCCATCGGCTGGTAGAGACCGAGAAGCAATTTGATGAGCGTCGTCTTGCCCGATCCATTCTCGCCGACGATAAACAGAATCTCGCCTTTACGAACCGTCAGATCAACCGGACCAAGGGTGAAGGTCTCAACACCCTGGGCGGCTGGAAAGCGGTAGAGGGCGGATCGCAGTTCGATCGTGGCCGCAAACTCTGCGCGCGATGAAACAGGAAGGGACGCGGCCGCCAGATGCGGCTCCGGATTGGCGAAATCGGCCGACAATTGAGCGATGCGCTTGAACGAAACCTGCGCGTTGACAAAGGAACCGTAGGCACCAAGCGCCTGGTCGAGAGGGCCTTTGACGTAAAGGAGTACCAATACGAAACCCGAAACCGTCGCCCGCTCAACCCCGAACCAGCCTTGCCAGCCGACGATCAGGCCGATGGCCGCGAAAAACAGCGCCGAATCTGCAGCATTCGCAGACATGAATATTCGGAAGGCCCTCGTCTTTGTATCCCTGATCCGGTCGATGGTCTTTGCCAGTCCGATGCCGTGAACATGCAGGCGGCGTTCCCGATTGATGCGCAGTTCCTTGGCTCCTTCCGTGATCGATCGATAATGCCTGTAGAGATCGTCCTGGGCGCTTCGGGCTTCGTCGTAATAGGCAGCGCCACGTCGGCGTGCGAGACGGTTGAAAGTGACACCGGCGCCGATCGCGATTGCAACGATGACGAACAGGATGGGAGACAGAAAGAGAAGATAAGTGATGCAGGCGGCAGTCACGGCCACCGCGATCGCCAGGGCGGAAAATCCATAGGAGAATGCCGATACGGTATCGACGTCCTGTCCGAGGGCCGACAGCAGGCGGTGGGCCTTATAGCGTTCGATCTGGTCGATTGGCGCGGCAACCACCTTTGCAACGAGATCCTTCCTTAAGGAAGCGATGATCTGCTGACCTATCCAGCTGTTGCCGAGATCGGAGACGATCTCGCCGACGAGGGTAAGAACGACGAGGCCAGCGAATGTCCATAGCAGGGCCGCAGTGATATCGCCGTCGGCATAAAGTGCGTGATTGATCGTCGCGAGCAGCCAGGCCGTAGACAGGCCGCTGAGCGTCCCCATGCCCGTGGCAAATGCCGCGATGGTCCAGAAGGGTTTCAGCAGTCGGATACCCTCCGAGATCAGGCTGTCTTGATTACGCATGTCACGCTTCCTCCACCGTCGAGGAGGTCTTACGGTCGCAGACCCGTCCCTCGCGTTGCCGCTTCTTTGTCCACCACGTGCATAGACGCGCGTGATCGGCGTTTCTCAAGGCTCGGTCGCCAGCGCTCAGGTTTCGGACTCGTAACGAGCGCAAGCAGCGGAGCCCGACCATCGGCTGAAGGTCGGCCCAAGGCCTCAAATCTAGCCTCCTATTTTTCGGGTTCATCGGCTGCTTCTCCAGATCAGGCCCGTCAGGTAAGGCCCGCCGATGAAGGTAGCCAGCAACCCGGCCGGGACCTGATAAGGAAAGAGCAGGTTGCGTCCGAACCAATCGGCAACGAGCATGATGAGAGCGCCGATGACCGCCGAACCGTAAAGCTGCGGCATGGCCCTGCGCAGGCCGATCATCCGCGCCATATGCGGCGCCAAAAGACCGACGAAGGACAGGGGGCCGACGATCAGTGTCGCGCCGCCGGTCAACACCGCCGCGGCGAGAAGCACGTGCAGGCGGCTTGTCGTCAGGTTGACACCGAGAGCGCGACTCGATGCCTCGCCAAGCGGAAGGATCTCAAGCCAGCGGGACAGCAGCGGCATAAGTACGACGGAGGTGCCTGTGACGCACATCACCAGGATGGCATCGGATTGCGTGACGAGATATGTCGATCCCGCCATCCACGCCAGGAGCGCTCCCATGCGGGGATCTCCGGATGCCATCAAGATAGCGACGAGTGCGCCGAAGGCCGTGCCAATCGCGATGCCGGTCAAGAGCATACGGTCCGGAGAGAAGACACTCTTCCGACCGAGTGCCAGCATCGCGAGCAGGCAGATCGCCGCGCCAGTTGTCGCGGCCAGTATCTGCGCGGTCTTACTTGGAGCAGAGATCGTCAAGGCAAGAAGGATGACGCCGCAAGCGGCACCCGACGAGACGCCAAGCACTTCGGGTGAAGCCATTGGATTGGCTGTCAGCCGTTGCACCAGCGCCCCGGCAACCGCGAGCATGGCGCCCGCCGAAAGCGCAGCCGTGGCCCTTGGCCAGCGCCAATGGAGGAGCCGCTGAAACTCGTCCAGCCCGAGCCATGTCCAGCCCGCCGGTCCTCTTCCAAAGAAAAGAGCCGGCAAGAGCATGACGACAACCATGATAAGACCGATCGAGATCAGGGTCCACGGCCTTGCGCTTGACATTCCCGTCTCGCTTATCCCCGCCTTTGACGGCAGGATTGTTTCCCTCAATCGCGGAAGCATCCATATCAGGATCGGGGCGCCGAGAACGGCAGTCCCGACCCCGGTCGGCACCTCCTGGGCGAAGGGGAGCATTTGTACACACTGGTCGGCAAGCCAGAGCAGCAAGCCGCCAATAAGCGGTGCCCAGAAGAGCTGCTGACGCACAGTCCGAGCGCCGGACAATCGCGCGATTGCTGGTGCGGCAAGCCCGATGAAACCTACGATGCCCACGGCGCTGACAACGAAGGCGGACAGGGCAACGGCCATCGAAAGGGCCAGCAGCCGCGTTCCGCGCCGCGATACGCCAAGGCTGCTGCTGCTCTCGTCATCGAGCCCGAGGATCGTCAGCGGACGCGCGATTGCAAAGGCAAGCATCAACCCAACAGCAAAGCGCGGCAATAAATAGTTGACGATGTCCCAATCGTTCTGTCGCAGGGAGCCGGCGCCCCAGAGGAACACGCTTTGCAAGGAGTGATTGTGAAACAAGGCGATGACGGCGCTGACAGCACTGAAGTAAAGTCCGACCACCAAGCCCGCAAGAACGAGCGACAGAGGCGAAAACCCCCTGCCCCAGGCGAGGCTGAAGACGATCAGGGTCGTTGCCGCCGCACCTGCGATCGCCACGCCCTCACGCTCGAAGCCGAGGGAATCGGGCAGCCAGAGCGCCGAAAGCGTGACGGCGAGCGAAGCACCGGCTGAAATGCCAAGCGTCGCGGGCTCTGCAAGCGGATTACGCAGCACTTGCTGGAATATCGTTGCCGCAAGCGCCAGCATCGCACCAGCGAGGATCGAAACCACAACGCGCGGAAGATAGCTATAATGAACAACAAAGGCGGCAATATCCGAGCCATCAGCGCCCAAAATCGCCGGTCCCCAGGATCGGGGCGGAAGCATCAGGGAAAGACGGAAGACTGACAACGCGGCGGCGACCGTCAGGAGCGTTGCTACAAGCGTGATTGGCCGTAAGAGCGGCGCTCGCGAGAATTCGCTGGGGCTAGCCAGATCGCTCATCCCGTCAATCCATCTGGCAGCCGCTCGAGCAGCAGCTCGGCAAACCGACGAGCCGTCGGCAAACCGCCCCAGCTGTAGAGTTCTGGTATCGAAGTCAACCGGCCTGCCTTGACCGCAGGAAGATGCAGCCATAGGGGATTTGCAGCAAGCGGACCTTCCGTCGGAGGCTCGAAATGGATGATCCAGGCATCGGGCTCCGATGCCAGGCTGTCGATTCCGATCGTCAGGAAACCCCAGTCGCTCGCGACACGACAGGCATTGCGCAGGCCAAATTTAGCCAGAACCGCGTCGAAAAGGCTTCCGGCGCAATAGAGCATGACATTGCGATCATCGAGGATTCGAACCACAAAGACAGGGCTTTTCGCGGAGGAGAAGCGCTTGTCATGCTCATCGAGGATCGCGTCCGTCGCTCCGATCAGTTTTTGCGCTTCCTCGGGCGACGAGAGCAGTTCGCCGAACCGCAGTGTCTCGCTGTGGGCAGTTTGCAGGGGTTTGCGCTCGGCCGTATAGATGGAACTGACGATGACCGGCGCAATCTGCCGGAACAACGGTTCCCAGCGCGCGCTCTGAAACCGCCCCTCGATAAAAATGTAATCCAGGCGCAGCTGGTCGAGAAGTTCCAGATTCGGTTCACCGGTAAGCCCTAGATCCACGGTGTGTTCCAGAAGAGGCATGTCTTGCCAGATGCTGTCACTCGTCGTCAGCTCCGGCACGGCGGCGGGCGGGATCCCCATCGCGACGATCGTTTCGGCGATCCATCTCGCGAGCACAGCGACGCGTGGCTGCGGACGAGCAGTCGCGATCCCCGTTTCGCCCCTCGCCCGAAGGGGAACGAGCCCCAGGAACGACATGCCGGCGGCGGCAATCACCTGCCGCCGCGTTCCAAGAACGGGACGGCGTACATCCGCCCTCCTCTTCATGTCACTATCGCTCACCATTTGTATTTCAGATTGGCAAGGATCGTCCGGCGAATGCCATAGGAGCAATTGATCTCGCTGCAGCGCGCCAGATAATCCTTGTCGAATACGTTCGAGACATTGACATTGAGTTCCAGCCCCTCAAGCTGCGGGTTCTTCGCGCCGAAATCGTAGGAAACGGCGGCATCGAACAACGTGTAGTCCGGCACCTTGTAGAGCTGATGCGGACCATTATAGCCGGAGCCGACATAACGGATGCCGCCGCCGAGCTTCAGCCCTTCCAGAACGCCGCTGTCAAAGGTGTAGTTGAGCCACGCCGACGCGGTTTGCTTCGGATAGTACCACGGCACGCGGCCTTCCGGATTGAAGCCGGTCGCGTCAGGATTGGCTTTTGTGGTTTCCAGATCGTTGTAGGTGTAGGAGGCGACAAGGTCGATATTGTCGTTGAGCGCCAGATAAGAGCTGAGCTCGACACCTCGAACGCGCACCTCGCCGCTCTGAACGCTGAAGCCGACATGCGTCGGATCGGGATCGCTCGTCAAGACATTCTGCTGCCTGAGATCGAACAGCGAGGCTTGAACATAGCTGTCGAGCCCTTCCGGCTGATATTTGATGCCTACCTCGTATTGCTCAGCGGTGGTAGGATCGAACATGTTGCCGTCGAAATCGGTCCCCGTCTGTGGCAGGAATGACGTCGTGTAGCTGGCATAGGGCGCCAAGCCGTTATCGAAGAGGTAGACGGCGCCGGCGCGCCACGTGAAGGCATCGCTCTCTTGCGAGGTCTCCGGACTACCGGCAACGCGGAGGTTCTTTGACGTTGTCTCGGCCCAATCCTGCCGAATGCCTGCGAGGAACCGCCAGTTGCCGAGTTCGATCTGATCCTGTGCATAAATACCGATTTGTTCGAGTTCGCCCTCCGTACGGGAAATCATCGGCGGGTCCGAGATGGGCGAACCGTAGACCGGATCGAATATGTTCAGCGGTGGGACCCCGGCTCTGGACCAGTAGTGTGAAACGTTCGTCCATTGATGCTTGTAGTCCAACCCGAAGAGCAGCTTGTGGCTCAGCGATCCCGTATCGAATTCTGCCTGCGCCTGATTATCGACGGCAACGGAATTGAGGATGCCGTCCGTTCCCCAGTTCCAGCGGCTCATTTCGGTCTCGGTCGCATCCGTCCAGTCGTCCGGCTGGATCTCGCGGTAGTGACCGCCCGTGTGGAGGAAGCGGAAGTTCTGGTGGAAGGTCCACACATCATCGAAATGATGTGTGAACTCATAACCAATCGATGCAGTTTCACGATCCAGTTCATCATAATCCGGCTCGCCAAAGTAGAGATCACGAGGGATTTTCCCATTGACGCTGGGCAAAAGGGTGCCGACCAGTGGGAGCGAGCTAAAACCCAGCCCATCCGGATCGCGCTGATAGCTTCCAAGGATCGTCAGTTCCGTGTCGGCGTCGGGCTGCCATGTCAGCGACGGTGCAATCGCGATGCGTTCGTTCGACGTGAAGTCGACCTGCGTTCCCGTATGGTAGGCGACTCCTGTCAGGCGATAGAGCAGATCACCGTCAGCGGTGACCGGCCCGCCGAAATCGAAACCGGTGTAGGCTCGCCCGAAATTGCCGGTTCCAACGACGACTTCATGCAGCGGCTGCTCCGTCGGTCGCTTGGAGCGAAAGTTGACGATGCCTCCCGGCGCCGACTGCCCATAGAGAACCGAGGCGGGACCCCGCAAAACCTCGATCTGCTCGAGTGTATAAGGGTCGATCGTCGGTGAGTTGACGTAGCTGTCGCCAGGCAGGCTCAGTCCATTCCAGAAAAGCTGGCTTGGATCATCGCCGAAGCCGCGAATGTATACCTGAGCATCCAGGCTGCGCGAGTCGTTGCCGAAGAAGCCGGTCGCCACGCCGGGCGTATAGCGCAAGGCCTCCGGCAGCGATTGCGGGTTCTGCGCATCGAGCTGTTTGCGGTTGATGACGGAAACCGAATAAGGCGTCTCGACGATCGGCGTATCGCTTTTCGTTCCCGAGACCGAGTTTTCTGCGATGAAACCCTTCTGCGGACCGAAGCCGTTATTTCCGTTGCCTTGAATCACGATGGGCGCAAGCGTCGTCGCACTCGAGGTTGAAGCGCCAGGAAGCTGCGCCGGCGATCCGATCGTTGCGCTGTTCGGGCCGGTGAACCGGTAGCTGAGGCCCGTTCCGGCGAGAATCCTATCGAGAGCTGCCTGCGGCGTGAGATTGCCGGAGACACCCGAAGTGCGCAGGCCTTGCGTGACGGAACTGCTGTAAAGGACCTGCACACCGCTTGTCGCCCCGAACCGCACGAGGGCATCGTCCAGCAGACCGGCGGGAATGGAATAGGCAATCGACTGTTGCGCGAGAGCGACAGCGGGGCTGCAACAAACAGCTGCACACGCGATCGAGGCTGATAGCCTTGCAATCCTCCAGCGATATATTCGCTTTGAACCAAAGTGCTTTTTGAAACTAGAAAGCCCCATTCCCAACGTCCCCGATCAATACCTGCCGCAAGACCCAAAATGCGGCCCTATTGATAAGAACGATTGGAAACCGCCGACCCGAAACGATCGGCGAAATTTTTTTGACATCGCTACTGCAGGAGCATCACCCCGCCGACCAGATTGATCGGTCGAACATGAAGGGTGTCTTCCAGATGGGCGAGGATTTCTTCCGGCCGCGCCAGGTGGAAGACGCCGGATACCCGCCTTGAGCGGAGATCGCGCCTCGCAATCACGACCTTTCCCTTCCGATGCCGATTGAGGTCCGAGACGACATCGCCAAGAGGACGGTTCTTGAAGATCAAAAGTCCCTTACGCCACGAGGCGGCCGTCTCGACATCAGACGCCACCTTTTCGCCCAGTCCGCGCGACGAATAGCTGATCCCTTCGCCCTCGACGAGATCGGCCGTCCCAAGACATTCGACGCGGACGCCGTCCTTCAGACAGTCGACGGATACACTATCTACGCCATGCGTGACGGAAAAAGAACCGCTTGCCGCAGCTGAACTGCCGTCCTGGGCCTTAACCACGAACGGCCTTCGATCCTCCGCAACGACATCAAATACTGCTGCCCCGCTAGTCAGGCGCAGATTTCTGGCCTGCTGCGTAAAGTCGAGAGAGAGCGTCGTTCCACCATCCAGCATGGCCGTGGAGCCGTCGGGCAATTGCACCGTCCGTTGCTCGCCGACACCGGTGGTATAGTCCGAAAGCAAGGCCTCGAGCGTCGGCAGGAAGCCCAATTGAGAAAGGCCAAAGCCGACGCCGGCCGCTCCTGCGGCCAGACTTCCGGTCGTGAGAAATGCCCGCCGCGTCAGAACCGCGCTGGAAGACTTACTCTTCTGCCCGAGGACCGGACCGAGGTTTTTCCAGAGCCTTGCAGCCTCTCGAAACGCCTGCTCATGCGCCGGGCTGCGTGCGCGCCAGCGCATCAGTGCATCCGCATCGTCCGCTGTCGCAGTTCCTGAGGTGATCCGGACGACCCATGCCGTTGCTTCTCGTTTGAGAGCTTCGAAATCGCCGTCCAATATCCGTCCTCCAAATAGCTTACATGTCGGCGAGACGCCGACGCGTCATGCCTCTATAGCTATAAACGATGGAGAATTGAAAATCCGAAGCGCTAGATGCGATTTATTTCATCAAGCCTGGCGCCGCAATAGGCGAGCGCCTTGTGTATCTCGATTTCGATCATACGCACCGAGACTGAAAATTCGTCCGCCACTTCGGCATGCGGTCTTTGATGAAGGCGGGTTGCGATCAGGATTTTTCGCTGCCGGTCGGGGAGTTCGTCCATGATGCGGCTCAGCATTCGCAGTTGATCGTGCCCGTCCGCCTCACGTTCCGGATCCGGCCGGTCCTCCGGAAGAGAGAGAATTTCGTTGATTTCGACGCCGGTCAGTCGACGTTTGCGGCCGCGGCCATGATCGAGGGCGAGCGTGCGGACGATCCGCATAAGGTAAGGCACGGGGGCGGCCAATGCCGTCGCGCCATTCCGCGCCAGCTTGATCCAGGCCTCCTGCGTGATGTCTTCGGCATCTTGGTATGAGCCGGTGGACTTAAGGAGGTAGCGCTTGATCTGTGGCTGGGTTTTCAGAAAGGCAGACAGCAGGTCGTCTTCGTAACTCGTCATCCTCGCCTCCGCAGTCTCCCGAACGCTCGATTTGATAGTCCTTCAGCCGCGAGCTGACAATAGTGGAGTTTGTCACTCACGTTTTTCGACTGTATCCGAGGTCCGGTGTTGCGGATGGGGTACAGTCGGGGTCGGAATGGAGTGTGTCTCTTCGAGAAATTGCTGATTGCGTTCATGAATAGCTGGAGGGGTCGATCAGCCCATGCCGCCATTGGTATCGATGATGCGAGCGCCATTTCCGAGGCGTCCCCTCAGCCTCTCTATTTCCGACGCCGTCCAAAGCCTGATGTGTTCGGGAATGCCTGCGGCTTCAGACAGGAGGCCTGCCTTATCCATCTGCTTTGTGGCCTCTTCGCTCAAGCCAGCCCGTGTCAAAGCGTCGGCCAGAGTGAGAGATACCGCCAAGCCGTTGATCACGTCCCGCTGGCTACCACCAAGCGTTCCATTGATGTGATCTTCCAACACTGTCAACCGCTCAATCACAATCTGCAAGGCGCGATTGTCGAGCAGCATCCTCGACAAGATCCTCGTGGCAAGACGGGCCTGGACATGCGGGTCGCTCTGGAAGAGGTCTGCGCATCGACAATAGTGTGCAAGTGCTGCTTCATGATGGACGGAACCCATGGTGAGCGCGTCAAGTTTCAACATGTTGAATTCCTTGTCGAGCCCAAGTGCCGGCCATTGTTCCTCCGCATCCGCGATGGCTCGATTGGTCGCGTCGATGTCGCCTTCGAAGAACATCTCGGTCAAATCGAGGACGATGCCCCGGTTCTGGATCTCCTCATCGGAGCGCTTGAGCCTCCAGGCCTCTCTCGCCGCCCCGACATCCCATTCGCCTTTCAGGATACTGTAAAAAGCGGGCTTCATCTCCGCCGGATCACCCATCCAGACGATGACGCCCCTCCGGTCCACGATGAAGCCCGCAGGAACGCCGGGATAGCCGCTGGGCTCCAGCCAGTGCCGAGTGACCCAGCCGCGCGAAAGACCGCTTGCTGGCATCGCTGGCCGCTCCTCGAGCGCAAGCAACGCCTTTGCCGAGCTTGTTCCTGCCGCCTCGGCCGTTGCCTCGATGTCCCTGACCATCACGGCCACACCATAACATGGCACGTCATGCTCTTCGACAAGCTCGGAAAGTGCCTCGATGGTCGGAAGACAGCCGGCGCAACCGGCATTCCAGAGAATCACCATGCTCAGTCGATCGAAGACAATGGCGGGCAAGCCATCCCTGTTGAAGTAGCGGAAAATCCTCAAACTCGGTGCCTCATCTCCCGGCAGGAGACGAGAGATCTTCGAGATTTGATAGGCCTGACCCGAGTGCTCCCACAACGGGTTGTCCTCTCACTGAAGCTGCCGGTTATCTGGGCGCAGCTCCACGATTTTCAACAGGGCAGCGTCAGCAACGGTCCGCTTTTGCGATCGTAGCATCATTCGCATCCGGAACGGCGGCCCAAAGCTCGTTCACCAGATCAGAGTAATGGATAATGTCGCCATGCGAACTGCTGTCAATTATCGATGCGACCGTTCCCGACGGAAGGAGGTTGTTCCAGTCGAGAAAGCTCGCCTCGCCACGGCGGCCGTAAAACGCCGTCGTGGCCTCCGCCCACCAGACATGCGTCCTGATGCTCAACAGAATGGGCTCCGGGCGATAATCGAGCAGCAGGGCCTGATGGAGCATGGCGATGGCTAGCAGATTCTCAGATAGCTCGGCATTGTCGGAAATACCGAGATGTGCAAGCTCGTCCTTGACCGTCTCCCGCCACTGCGTCTCGGTTTTGGCAAACGGCCGAAAATCCCTGCAGGGTTCCGTGTCGATAAGGCCGACGAAAGAGACGGAACCGTCGGACGATGCCTCGATCAGGCGGGCGATTTCCAACGCGATCCAGCCGCCGAACGACCAGCCGATCAATCGATAGGGGCCATTCGGCTGAACCGTGCGGATCGTCTCGAGATAATGACGGGCCAAGCCGGCCATCGACGGAACGGTCCATCTTGCATCGCCGTGGATAGGCGACTCGATGCCATAGACCGCAAAATCCCGGCCGGCAGCCTCGGCAAGGAGGCGATAGTCAGTCACCAGACCGAAACCAGGATGAATGCAGAAGACGGGCGGCGCACCAGCGGCAGCCTCATTGAGCTGCCGGATGTGGCTTGTCGGAGAATCAGCCCGCACAAAGCCATCGATGACCGGATGATCCAGAAACTGGGCAAGCGGGATCGATCTTCCGGAGAGCGCAATCATGCGGGACCATGCCCGAAGAAGCGAGATGGAATCGCCGCCGATCTCGAAGAAATTGTCGTTGACGCCGACGCGGTCGAGGCCGAGGACGTCCTGCCAGATGGCGGCGAGCGCGGCTTCGGTCTCGTTGCG
>NZ_JBLFFK010000031.1:0-56850 GCF_051400715.1 Neorhizobium descurainiae | reverse complement strand
GCCATGGCTATCGTCGTGTGCATGTGCTGTTGGAACGCGAGGGTTGGGGCACCAACATCAAGCGAACCTATCGCATTACAAGGACTTGGGTCTTCAACTGCGCAACAAGACACCCAAGCGGCGGGTGAAGGCAAAGCTTCGGGAAGATCGGCAAATGGCTGTTGGCCCGAATGATGTTTGGGCGATGGACTTCGTTCACGACCAGCTCGCGACCGGTAAGAAGTTGCGCGTCCTGACGGTGGTCGACACCTTCTCGAGGTATGTGCCGGTGCTTGACCCGCGTCACAGCTATCGCGGCGAAGACGTAGTGCGGACGCTCGAACGGGTGTGCCGCCATGTTGGCTATCCGAAGACGATCCGTGTCGATCAGGGGACCGAATTTGTGTCCCGCGATCTTGATCTATGGGCCTATGCCAAGGGCGTTATCCTGGACTTCTCACGTCCGGGAAAGCCCACGGACAACGCCTTCATCGAAGCATTCAATGGCCGCTTCCGAGCGGAGTGCCTGAACCAGCATTGGTTCCTGACCCTTGCGGACGCCCGCGAAAAGATGGAGGATTGGCGCAGAGACTATAATGAGTTTCGACCACATGGTGCGATCGGTAACAAGGTACCGATCTCACTGATGAATCCGGGAGCGCCGCCAGCCCGCTTCCTGAGATAGGCCGGAAAACTCTACCATCCGCTGGTCCAGAAACCTGGGGCGGTTCACCGCTTCCAGGGCGTGCATTGGGTCGATGGTTCGACTCTCATCAAGACCTTTGAGCGCGATGAGACCTTCCGAGAGTTGATTTCGGCCAGCGCCAGACCGCTTTCCCCTGCGACGGAATAGATGAGATAAAGTTTGCCGTCGGCCTGGAATACCGCCGGATCCCGCAATTGGCGAACCGGTTTTTCCGCTGGTCCTATGGTTGAAGGTTCGATCGGCAGGTTCACGCCTTCATATTCTCTTTCCGGTGTGAGAAGGATTTTCGAAGCTTCTTCCCGCCACTCCATCCAATCGGTGGACAGGTCAATTCTGGAATGGAGGAGGGATTCCGGAGCGTCGCCGCGATTGCTGTAAATCACATGGAGGCAATTGCCTTCTACCCAGACGGCAGCATGACGCATATTGGCAGAAAACAGTCGCGGCCCCGGGACGAAGTCTTTGACTCCATCCTTGGACCGATAGAACTGGCCGGGCATTGCTATAGCGTAAACCCAATCCCCGTGCTCAAACAGACGAGCATAGGGGTTCATCAGGTTTTCCGGGCGTGCTGTGAAATTCAGGCCATCGGGCGATATTGCCAGACGTGTAAACTGATGTTTGATTTCGTCGCCACCGTGGAAAAACATGCGAATCTGCCTGACCGTATGATCCACGATTACTTCGGGCGAGGCGATGTGATGACTGAAGCCGGAGTCGGCCAGAGGAAGCACGCCTGGCTCGTAAACGGTCCAGGGACCTGTTACGGTGTCGGCGTAGGCAAGTCGAATATAATCGCCACGGTGGTGGGCGAAATAAAGATAATAAGCACCGAGCGCGTTTTCTACCCAATCCGGCACCTGGATAATGCTGGGCCCGTTGATATTCTGCCCCATCCGCCGGCACATTTCTGGCTGGATGATCGGTCGATCCAGGAGGCGGACTGCCGTTAACTCCGTGGTATCCATCCGCCGCTCCCTGTCCCGCAGCCGTCGCTACTCCGAGCATGACGTGACTGCACATCGAAACCCGGACCATGATCGGATCCCCGGCATTACGGGTAAATATGTCGATGTGCGGCAAGTCCTTTCTCGATCCGAGAACGGAGTTCTCCAAGCCAGGTCGGCTGAATCATCTTTATCCGCATGCAATCAAGCAGTCAGCAAACCGAGCAGAGCGGATACCTTCGATCTTCCTCGATTCGCGAAAGCTCTATAGGCGCATCAAGGGGTTTTTGTCGTTTCGCTTTTGTCTAAGGTTTGATTGGCTTCCATCGAGTGGAGCGGGCAGGAGGAGAGGAAGATGATATTCAGGAATATGTGGGCCCGCGTGTTGGCCGGCCTTGCAATGATAAGCTTAAGCTCCCCGGGTTGGGCGGAGCAAAGCTGGGATGACGTCGTAAAGGCTGCGAAACAGGAAGGTCGGGTAACGCTTTACACGTCGCAGGTCGGCGTTCCCCAACTCGATCAGATATTGTCCGCCTTCAGCGAAGAATACGGCATTGAGGTACAGAAGCTGGAACTGCGTGGGAGCGAGCTTTTCGAAAGGCTCCGTCTCGAACTCGCTACCAATCGGTCCGCGGCGGACCTGTCCTTCAGCGGCGGCTCCGTGACGCTGGAGACCATGGGTGTCCTTCAACCTCACGGCGATATTCCAAATGCTGCACGCCTGTCGCCCGAATTTGCCGGAAATGAGCTGAGGCTCCCGGTGTTCTCGCAAAGCATGGGGATTATCGTGAATGCATCCGTTCCGAAGGACAAACGCCCTAAAAGATGGGCAGATCTGACGGATCCGAGCTGGAAGGGGAAAATTCTCGCGGATGATTTTCGTGCCGTAGGCGGCGGCGGACTCTTCTTCGCGGTGACATACGAGAAGTTCGGAGAGGATTATCAAAAGCGTCTTTCCGAAAATCGGCCGGTCTTCACGCGTGAGATACGCGACAGTCCGCGTCGCGTGGCGCGGGGTGAGTATCCTGTCTATATCCCCTTTATTCTGCCCGATACCCTGTTGAACAAGGGATTGCCGCTCGAAGTGATCCTGCCGGAGGAGGGCCTTGTCTACGGGAATTTTGACGCTGCCGTTGTGAAGGGGACGCCACATCCGAATGCTGCGCGCGTGCTGTTGAACTTTTTCCTCTCTGACAAGGCACAACTGATCTATGCGGGCTCTGCCCGGCGCCCGACAGTCAAGGGACTCGAAGACCAGTATCCGGAAAATGTCAGGGATTTTCTGAAGGCGCCTCTGTTGGGTACACAAGAGGACGCCAACGTGCGGACGCAAATGCTGCAGCGCGCGACCGAAATGTATAAGTGACCGGCTTCGGTGACCAGAATGATAAATCCCGAGTATCTCTGGCGCGATCTGTTGATTCACGCCAGCTTTGGAGAAAAGGTCGCAGGTGGTGCTGGAGATCTCGCGACCGCGGAATGGATTGCGCGCGAATTGGGGGAACTAGGTTATGAGGTTGAAAGGTTGCGGGTTCCTGTTCCGCTCTTTCAGCCTCGCCGCTGCGACGTGATTGGATCGAGTTGCGCTCTGGAGTTGTACCCGCAGCCTGTTGTCGTTCCGACGCCCGACGAAGGTATTGCAGCCCCGCTGGCATTGGTACATTCAGTGTCAGATGCCAACGCCGCCCGGGGCCGCATCGCCGTCGTCCTGTTGCCTTATGCCCGACATGCCGCAATCTGGACGTCGGTTGCAGCCCCCTTGCTGACGGCAGTGGCGGAGGCTGGAGCACTGGCGGCCGTCATTTTGCCGTTCGGCCCGACGGGAGAGATCGTCGGGCTGAATTCCTATGCCGACAAGCCGTTCATTCCGATCCCCGTCGCCATCGGACGTCCGTCCGACCTGGCGGCCTATGCCGGCATGGCATCTGCGAACCTCACAGTCCGATTGTATTTGACCGGAGAAAACCGGGTTGTATACAGTCCTACGCTCGTGGCAAGGAGACAACGTGGGGTCCGCTGGATTGCGATGTCGACGCCGCGTTCCGGCTTCTTCACCTGCTCGGTCGAGAGGGGCACCGGAACAGCGGCATTTCTTGGGCTGGCGGCCTGGCTGCCGAAGGCGTTTCCGGACCATTCGCTGTTTCTGCTGAACAGCGGGGCGCATGAGCTTCGCTTTGCAGGGACACATTCAGCGCTGGATCGCGCGCCGTTGCCGGAGGCAACCGATATCTGGGCACATATGGGTGCCGGATTGGCTTCCAGAGCCTATACGGCGATCCGGGGCGGGCGACGATTGGATACGGCTGATCCAAACAGAATATGCATGACGACTCCGAGCCTCGCCGTGCAGGCAAGGGCTGCTTTTTCCGGTTTGGCGGGCTTGGACGACCCCCAACCGATCCTCTCCGAAGCAGGAGAATTGTCGACCATTGTCGAACGCGGCTATGACAAGGCCTTTGCCTGTCTTGGGGTGAACCGCAGTTGCCATACCAGACTGGATGTTCCGGATGAGGTCACCCCCGACCTCCTGGTGCCCGTGGTCGAAGCACACCGCCGGTTGATAGAAATGTCGGTCGCCCCAGGTTGAAGTCGATCCTCGATTTCCAGAATGATGCTGCAGCAGCAATCCGGTAGGATTGTTCGTTTTAGAAGTAGCCTTATCAAAGACCAGGAAAAGTGCAGCGTGCAGCGATTCCTTATTTCTTAGTGGCTTAACGAAATTCGCGTTCGTTCGATCCCGTTCAAGGCGATATTTTGAATATTGCTTCCTAATGAATGATGACGTATATGTAGGTATGTTCCTACATTGAGGCATGATATGAGCATCACCAGTTTGTCTAGCCGGGAGTTGAACCACGATGTCAGCAGGGCAAAAAAGGCTGCGCAGAAAGGGCCTGTAGTAATCACAGATCGCGGGAGACCGTCGCATGTGTTGATGACTTACAGCGAATTCGAGCGCCTGACCGGCAAGCGCCGCAACCTTGTCGATGCTCTTTCGATGCCTGGCTTGTCGACTATTGATTTCGATCCGCCTCGAGCCGAGATCGCTCCTCGGGAGATCGATTTATCTTGAAATATTTGCTGGATACAAATGTCGTGTCCGAGTTGCGCAAGGTTGGGGACGGAAAAGCCGATGCAAATGTAAAGAAGTGGGTCGGTGCTCAAGATTCAAATGACTTGCTCATTTCCGCAATTACGATCCTGGAACTTGAGCGCGGGATATTAAGCATCCAGCGTCGCGATGCTGCCCAGGGTTCTCGATTGCGCGAATGGATGGACAGTCGCGTTCGCCCTGAATTCGCAGAACGAATTGTGCCAATTGACGACGCCGTTGCTACTCGTTGCGCCCACTTGCATGTCCCAGACCGCCGGAATGAGGCTGATGCTTTGATTGCGGCTACCGCGTTAATTCATGGTCTAGCTGTCGTCACTCGTAATGTTCAGGATTTCGACGGTACCGGGGTGATCGTTATCGATCCATGGAGAGGTTGAATTCGTTGAAGGATGCCTCTGCGTTATTCATTGCACACCCAGAGCGTTTGCTGGACACTGTGAGGGACGTCGGTTCCAATCCCTTCAAGAGCAAACCGTCGCAGCCGCCATGCATCCGGAAGCATAAGGCCGGAGTTGTTGCTCCGGCCGTCAGGACCCAGGTTGGGAGAGCTCCAGAAAATCAACGGCTCAATATCGATGCCCGAGGTCTTATGGACCAACGCGGATGATCGTCTTGCCCGTCCGCCGCTCGGTCGAGTTGAATGCGGCGATGGCATTATCAAGCGCCGAGATGTTGCCAATGTTCGTCCGAAGGCGCCCGTCACGTACCCGCTGAACGATCTCGCTAAGTTGAGCACGATCAGATTCGACGACGAAATCAATAGCCAGACCATCGGCGGGGTGCGCTTCAACCGGGCCAACGATGGACACGAGCGTACCTCCGGCTCGTACCAGTCCCGCCGACCGTTTCTGGATCTCACCTCCGATGACATCGAACACCAGATCGACGAAACCGATGTCTTCGAGCCTATCGTTTGCAAGGTCGACGAATTCGTTCGTGCCAAACTCGAGCGACTTCTGCCGGTCGGCGGCGCGACCGGTAGCGATGACATAGGCTCCGAATTCGCAGGCCAGCTGCGCCGCGATCGAACCGACCGCACCGGCGGCGCCATGTATAAGGACGCTCTGACCCGCTTGAAGACGGCCATGCTGAAACAGCCCCTGCCAGGCGGTCAGGCCGGAGATCGGCAGGCTGGCCCCCACTGTGAACTCCACGTCATCCGGGAGCGGTACGAGGTTGCGTGCCTCTACGGCCACGTATTCCGCCAGGGTGCCGTCGCGGTACCAGTCCGTCAGGCCGAACACGCGCTGTCCCAAAGACAGGCCGGTCGTACCATAGCCAAGAGCCGTAACCACGCCGGCGAACTCATGGCCCGGGATTGATGGCGTTCGTCTTTGGCCGACGCGATCGATCCAGGTGGAAGGCCAACTGAGTTCGGTTGGCACGAAGCCCGACGCATGTACTTCAACGATGACGTCGTTTATCGCTGCCTGCGGCTGCGGACGCTCCGCCAGCGACATGCCAGCTGGGCCGGCGGCTTCGTCGGTTGCTATGATCGCTTTCATCGATTTGTCTCCTCAGATATTTGATAATTGTGGTGATACAGCGCGGAAGATCATTTCGATCTCCCTTAGGGATGTGTGGCTAGATGCCCTTAGCGGTCGCTCGGTGTCGGCTCCTGCACGGCACTTTGCAGTGACGGGGACACTCAGCGTGGGAGTGGCGGACGCTTCATCGCCAAAAGCTCTGTCACATCCTGCAGCTCCTCTTTGGGCGAGGCCGGAAGCGTCAGCCATTTTCCGTCGATGTAGGTCTTTGCGCCATCGTAGGCTCTGACCAATTGCGGCCGCCAAAAATAACGCCGTTCCTCGAACTTCTCACGTTCCGCTCTGCCCATCACGACGATGGCAGAGAACCGCCGATATTCCGGCACCAAAGTGGTAAGCGCCTTGGTCTTCTTGAAGCGCAAGGACCAACCGCGGTTCTTTCCGCCGTAAAGCCAGTCCGGTGCGAACACTCCAGGGTAGGACGTGTCGATCCAGGTCCGCAGTTCGGTCCATTGGCCGTATGCCTCTGAGCCCAGCCATTCGCGGATGGCGCCGTCATCGGGCAATGTCGAATTGCCGGTGATCCTGTCACCGATCTGGGGAAGCGTAGCCGTAGATAAAATCATCTGTAGCCTCATGTTGATGGTCCGGCTGCGCCGGGTGGTTGATGTGCGGACGTTCGAAGCCTTGCGTCCTCAGTGTGCGCCTGGCGATGCTCGCCGGAGCGAGGCGAGGTCGGCATGCATCCGACCGACGCTCGCGATCATTGCGGGTTGGTTCTGGATCTCGGTCAGACGCTCCACGGCGGTGAGGTCCGGAGCAGCAAGCGTCTTGTCTCTCGCCTCTGCCGCCTGCTCCCAGTCAAGGAAGGCAGTCCCTTGAAGCGGGAGAAACTGCCGGCTCTTTAGCCCGATGGAGCTGAGCGCGACCGACAGATAGGGTGTCAGGAAATCCGGTTGGTTGGCTCGCTCGCCGGTGAAGAAGCCGCCAGAAGCCACGCCGATAAAGACCGGACGGTCCCGAAGCGTTCCCACCTTCCCGGACGGCGTTGATTTCATTGTTCGGCCGACGTGCAGGATCTGGTCGATCCAGGCCTTAAGAACGGACGGAATGGTCAGATTGTGCATCGGCGTTCCGATGACGACCACATCCGCCGCTTCGACCTCCCCAATGAGCTGTTCGGAAAGATCGAGCGATCCTGCCGGCGGGGCGGCCAAAGTTGCCGACGACGCCAGCGCGGCGGCATAAAGGGCTACGGTCTGAGGTAGGGGATCAGCGCCTAGGTCACGCCGGATGATGTCAGCGCCTGGCACAATCTCAAGAAGCTTTTTAATGATCGCCGCCGAAAGCTGACGGCTATGTGATTGTTGGCGCGGACTGCTATCGATGTGGAGAATGTTCATGAGTTTGATCCAACAGCTTCATGAGGTTGCGATAATTCGGAACTCAGATCGCGCCAGCCGGGGCAACTGCGGGAAAGTCCCTGTCCGGATCGAAGACGTTGTTGAACAGGTTTGTCAGGGTGTACATGGCCACCAGAGCGACGATCATCGATGATATTCGCGTCGGTGAAGCCGGCATCGCGGACAGCCTTCAGATCAGCGTCACTGACTTGCCCTCGGGTCTCGATAACCTTGCGCGCGAACTGCACCGCCGCATCCCGCTTCGGGTCATTTGCGTGGCCCGTGCGAGCGAGAATGATCTCTTCGGCTGGCAGCTTGGCCATATGTTCGGCGGTGAAGCTGTGAACCGTCAGGCAGTAGTTGCAGCCATTCACTTCGGAGACAGCAAGGCCGATGCTGTCTCGCGTCCTGACGTCAAGCGTCTTGCTGAGGGAGCCGAGCAAGGCAGCCCATGCGTTAAAGGCGATCGGGCTTTGCGCAAAGGCCGCCATCATGTTTGGAGTGAACCCGATGTTTTTGGTGAAAGCATCGAGTGTTTGCTTGGATGCAGCCGGCACCTGTTCCGGCGTCAGAACGCTAGTTCTGGTCATGATAGTCTCCATAAAAGTTGATTGAGTTGGGGGTTATGCGAAGGACAGGACGTCAGCCACGGGCAGGCGTGGTTTCTGCGGCCAGTTGCCGGCCCGTTCCGGCCCGACGGTCAAGAGCATGACCGGGATTTCGTCTTCTGCGAGGCCGAATTCGCGATGCACGGCATCGGCATCGAAGCCGACCATCGGCGTAGAACCGAGACCCAGCGATCGCGCCACATAGATGATTGCCGCGGTACCGAAGGTCGCAGAGCGCACTGCCTCGTCACGCTGCCGCTGGAGCTGATTGTCATAGAGGTCCCGGGCGGGCGCTTCCCATTCCGGCACCAGGTGGGCCGGCATAATGCCGGCTTCCACGACCGGCGCCAGACGCTCGGGAACGGTGCTCGCATCGGCCAACTGGCCGATGATGATAAAGGTGACTGCGGCTTCAGTGATTGCTGGTTGGTTCCAGGCGATCGGGCGCAGCCGGGCCTTGGCTTCGGGTGTGCGAACGGCGATAAACCGCCAGTTCTGCAGGTGGAACGACGTCGGCGCCGACGTGCCGATCCGCACCAGGTACCGGATCTGATCGTCGGTGAGGGTGGCGGCAGTGTCGTAATATTTCGCGGCGCTGCGGCTCAGGATGGTTTCGATGACGGCATTCGTCGGTGCCGTTTCGGTGGCTGTATTGCTGATGTAGTTCATTGGGTGGCTCCCCTCATCAAGTGATTACGGAGCCGATTTTACGAGCGTCTATGATATTAACGAGACTTCTTTGCTTCAATATGATGCTCAAAAGGATCATATGTTAGAGGCCGACCCTAACCGGCACTTGTCTCGCCGGTCTGCGCCAGCCGGCGCCATTCGCCTGGTGTCATCCCCATTCTCTCGGCGAATACACGCCGAAACGCAGAAACGGATAGATAGCCGACCGTTTCCGCGACGGCCTCCGTGCTGATCGCTGACTTTTTAAGCTCGTTGGCGGCCAGGCTCATGCGCAGATCGGTCAACAGATCGAGGGCGGAGCAACCGAGCCGGCCCTGGAAGTGACGCATGAACGTGGCGCGCGACATGCCGCAGAGGTCCGCCAGCTCAGGCAGTTTCCAGGGCTTAGCCGGATCGGCGAGCATGGCGCTTATTGCTGGGGCCAGCCGCGGGTGGCCGGCCAACGCCAGCAAACCTTCAGGAGCTGTTTCGGATTGGCTCGCGGCGCGCAACACCAGCGTGAAAAGAGCCGAAGACAGTGCATTGAGAACGGCGCGTCCTCCCGGTCGGTCGCCGGCAGCTTCCATTCGCATCAGCCCCACCAGACCGGCGAGTTCGTTGGTTGCGGACGCCAAACTGTGTTCTGAGGGGCCATCCATGGCACGCGCAACCAGGTTGAGAGGCAGGTAGTTACGGATCAGTCGATCGTGAGGAGGTGTGATGAAAAATCGGCCACACAACAGATCGAGCTGCTCGCCGTTGCTGTTGTTCTCGCTCAATATCCAACCGGCGGCATCCTGCCGCTGCTGAGTGGGAACGGGCGTTTGTCCGCTACCGTCGTGCAGCACATGCGCCGCACCGTGTGGTAGCAGCACGATGTCGCCGCTCGTCAACTCTCGCCGGATTCCTGCCCTCGGATCCTCAAAGATCGCCCGGCCTCTGACAACGACGTGGTAGGGAATTTCGTTCGCCGCGGCCCGGTTCCAGGTAATGCGCCACGGAGCGCCGTAGGCGCAGCGCACTTCGAGCTGGCCGGTAACCGTGATGATTTGCAGCAGATGGCTCAGCCAATCGAGTTCAGACATAGGACCTCGGAAATCCACCGTTCAGGCATTCCATCGTATTGCACGATAACCATACGCACTCCACGGCTGAATCCACGAGCTGACGAGCCAAATTCGAGGTGAGGAAGCGGGGTGTTGTGCAGTGGATTGGATCAAAATGTATCTAATCGGGCAAGCGCATGCCTCCACGACGTTAAGCCGCAGCCAACGCTCCGCCCAAAGCGGTGACCGGTTTCAATCTCTTAGCAAGTCTAGGGCGCACGTCGGCGGTTTAGATCCTTTCAAGGCGAGTATGGCCCGCTTTCGCAAGGGTGCCCGATTTGAGATGAAGATTAGATTGGTGAACGTCGGCTTCGCGCCCGCAAGTCCGCCATAGACGAACCGCTAGGTCACGTACTGTGCGCCGATAGTGTTGAAAATTCCCCTGAGCGTTGGCGTGAACACTCCCCGCCTCCTTCGTCAGGAATGGATTTCCTAGTGGCTCACAGTCGATGACACTTTTCTTGCGGGAGCCGTAAAGGAAAGGTACGGCCTTACCGGAATATGAGTCAGTGAGCGCGTAGGAGAAGCCACCCGCAGAAGTTTTTCAATACTATTTGCCAACAGCAGACATTGTCGCGTTGCAAAAAAGCGAACGGCGCTCGAAATCCACAACCACATTCTAAGACGCTTCGCTCAAGCTCCTACTTTTTCATCGTAGAAGGCGATGCGAAGTCCGGGCCTATTTTCGGAGACGAGGATATTGAGGCGATAGCTTCGCCAACCGCCCTGTGCATCGCACAGCGTAATGTCCATATCTCCGATCCGAAGTACTTCGGGATCATCCCACCATTCCCTGGCTTGAGGAACGACTTGAAGAACCTCATCGAGGATGGACCTCAAAAGCGGGCTTTTCCCGCCCGTCAGAAAGTCATGGCGCGCCTTGAGCAGGACAAGCCTCGCTGCGAACTGCCAGTCCTGGATCCTCTGCCGGTAGTGGTCGGAAAAGAAAACGATGCGGAGCATGTTCGGTCGCGGCAATTTGAAGTCTTCGAACAGGGTACTGGCCGCCTTGTTATAGGCCAGGACGTCCCAGGAGCTGTTCATTATGTAAGCGGCTTGATCGAGAGCATTGATCATCCTTACGAGTGACGGAGGAAGCTCGGCACTTTCAGCTCCATCCGAAAATGTTTCACGGCCAGCCAGCGCAAAAAGGTGCTCCCGTTCGGCCCGGTCGAGCCGAAGTCCTCGCGTCAATCGATGGAGAAAATCATCCGATACCGCTATGTCGCGTCCCTGCTCGAGCCAAGTGTACCACGTCAAGCCGACCCCAGCCAACGCGGCGACTTCCTCACGACGAAGGCCTCTGGTTCGACGGCGGCGCACCTGCGGCAAGCCAACCGATTCTGGAGAAGTGCGCTCACGACATTGTCGGATGAAGTCCGACAGCGCCTGTCGGGCCGGCACGCGCGTTAAACGATCAGACGCCACTTCTCACCTCGCAAAGCATCACTTTAGTAATAGCATAAAAGCCCCATTGTAACACGCTAAATTTGCGCGCAACCTCTGGGACATGACTAGCGATCGAGATGTCAAGGGAAGGTTTGATCGTATGCTCCTCTACCAGTTTAAGAAGGGGACAAATCCGCGGCGCGTTATCATCTACCTGAGCGAGAAGCGGATCGACGTTCCGCGATATGATCTGGATTACGCTGGAGGAGAGCACAAGTCGCGCGAATACCTCGCGATCAATCCCGGCGGGCGAGCCCCGACCCTCGTCACGGATGAGGGTGTGCCGATCACAGACTCGGCCGCTATTGTCGAGTATCTGGAGGAGCTGTATCCCGATATGCCGATGATGGGGAGCGATGCCATTTCTCGCGCGAAAATACGGTCGCTTGAGCGATTGGGCACTGATCTGGTGGTCCGCTCTCAGCTTTGGCTGTGGAATGTCACCAAATCCTTCCCGGTCAAGGAGCCATCCCCATCACTGGAGGTTGCTACCAAACTCTTCGGGTACGTCACTGAAATACTGGATGTCCTGGAGGCGACGATCGGAGATAACGAGTTCCTGGCAGGAGACAGGCCGACGATCGCGGACTGCACGGTATTTTCAATCTTTCAAACATGCCGGGAGAGGTTCGACCAACCCTTCGGCTCCGCTCATCCGCGCCTTGACGCCTGGTACAAGAGGTTTCGCCAGCGGTCGAGCGCCGAATACTAAGAGGCTAGTGATTTGAACAAGCCTGAGACTACGACCTGCGCTTCGAAGAGCCCGAGGGCATGCGACGGCCCCGCCGTCGTACCGGCCAGACCATCAAAAATCAGAATGACCATCGTCATGATTGTATTCGTCTACCCCATCGTGACGCTTTTGCTCTACGCACTGAGTCCGCTGGCCGACAGCTGGGCCGTCTGGCATCGAACACTGGTTCTAACGCCGATCACGGTAAGTCTCATTGTCTTTGTTGTGGGTCCGTTGATAGCGAAACACTTTGACTGGTTCCTGCGTCCGCAGAATTAGCTTCAACCCGGCCGAAGGCTGGAACCGGATGCAGCGGCGGCCTTCCATCTGAAGGCGGCACTAACCCAAGCCAAGAAGGGAAATCGAAGATGGGCATGAACCGGCGCGCATTCTCGGCTACTTTCATCGGAGGAGCAGCGGCTACGCTCGTTGCGACAAAGACCTTGGCAGCTCCCGCGTTAGGTCGTCCGCCTAAAGCCCGCAATATTGTCCTTGTGCACGGCCTCTTTGCCGATGGCTCTTGCTGGAGCGACGTCATATCCCTGTTGCAGCCGAAGGGGCTCACCGTCACTTCGGTTCAGAACCCCCTGACGACCCTGCCTCAATCCATTGTAGCAGCAGAGCGCGTACTCGCCCGCCAAGACGGCCCGACCGTCCTGGTCGGTCGCTCCTTCGGCGGGATGATCGTCACCCAAGCCGGGATGCATCCTAATGTCTCAGCACTTGTCTATATCGCCGCTGGCGCACCCGATGCGAACGAAGACTTCGCAGCGCTTGCCAAAAAATATCCTACTCCTCCCGCGACAGCGGGGATCGTCTACGATGGCGATGAAGGCAGGCTCACCGAAGAAGCGTTTTTGCGCGATTTCGCCGGTGATGTGCCTCCCGCGAGGGCGAAGGTTCTTTATGCAACGCAATATCCCTTTCAGAAGGCCTTGCTGGCAGGCACGGTCACAGATGCAGCCTGGCGTTCCAAACCTGCCTATTATGCGGTGTCGGGTGAAGACCGTACCATCAATCCCGAGCTGCAGAGGTATCTGGCCAAGAGGATGGGTGCAAAGACGATAGAACTGCCGGCCAGCCATCTCTCGATAATCTCGCAACCGCGTGAAGTTAGCGAGCTTGTCCTGGAAGCTGCTGGGCACGGCTGAGCGCTTTCGTTCGAACGAATGCTAGGCTGACTGCAGGCGAAAATCATGAGGGCGTGCCGCAGCAAACCCTCATAATTACGTTCTGGTGATCTCGGCGCGGTGTGGCGAAACCTTCGCGGCTAGCCGACAAAGCGGTCGAACCATTCGAGCATCGGCTTGGGGTGCTGGGGCAGGTAGTTGTACCCGTCGAAGCGCCGGTTGGTGCCCTCGATCCAGATGAGCTCCTTCTCGTTGGTCGGCATCGCGTCGAAGATCGCTTGCACGTCGGCGGGTGTGGTCAGGGTATCTTCACGGACCTGCAGGAGTAGTGTCGGAATATCCACCGCCGTTGCATAGGGAGGCATGTCCATGTCCTTCAGCTCCATGCTGGTCGCGCGGCGCAGCGCGTCGGCTACCTCAGGCAGCGCGTCCGACATGCCCATGTGGCCGAGGATCGTCCGGTAGAAGGCGCTGAGCGAGATGGGCTGCGGTGCGACGATTGCGCGGACGTCGTCGAACTCCTCGCGGTGTTTGGACATGGCGACCATGGTCGCATTCATGCCGCAGCAGCGGCTGAGCAGGCCGAGCTTCAGGTTCTTGAGGTCAGATCGCGAGCGGACATAGCGCAGCGAACCGATCACGTCGCGATACTCGCGGATGCCGTTGCCGATTACGCCGCCGCTGCCGGCCGCGCTCTGGCCGAAGTTGCGCAAGTCGTAGGCGAGAATGTTGTAGCCGGCCTCGTGCAGGTGCTTGTAGTCCGGCATGAAGTTGACTTCGATGTTGTTGCCGCTCGCCTCCCAGGCGTCGCTATAGGGCTTCAGGTGGCCGGGGAAGCCGTAGCGGTTGGCCCAGATCGGGTGGTTGGCGATGATCAGGCGATCGCTGTCGCCGGGGATGAACCAGCCCTCGATCGTCACGCCGTCCATCGCGGGGAAGAAGACATCTTCAAAGGCGATGCCGTCGTCCGCTGGCGAGCGGATGATCGGCGAGCGGGTCGGATTGACCATGGCGGAGACCAGACCAGCGACGAGGTCGGCGCGGGTCGGTTGTGCTGCTGCAGCTTGCGTTACTTGGGTCATGTCATTGTCCTTTCAGAGCTCAGCTCGGTTGAAAGTTGGCTGATGTCCATCATGTACCCCTTGCGGATCACAACGATAATCCCGCATTATCGAGACAGGCTGTACGGATAACTGGACATGACTGCCAATATCGATGAGTTGACCGCGTTTGTTGCCGTCGCCAAGGCGCGCGGGTTCCGGGAGGCAGGGCGCTCGCTCGGTGTCAGCCCGACAACGCTCAGTGAAACCGTTCGGAGGCTGGAGGACCGGCTGGGCGTGCGCCTGCTTCACCGCACGACACGCAGCGTTTCCCCGACCGAAGCTGGCGGTCGGCTTGTCGAGCGACTGGCTCCGCTCCTCACGGAGATGGATGCGGCGCTTGCCAGCCTCAATGACCTGCGCGACAAGCCGGCGGGCACGCTCCGGCTCAACGTGCCCGTCGGTGTCGCACGCCTGGTGCTTCCGACACTTCTTCCGCAATTCTTGGCACTCTATCCCGACATCCAGGTGGAGGTCGTCGCCGAAGACACCATCGTAGACGTGCTTGCTGCAGGCGCCGATGCGGGGATCCGCTACGGAGAGAAGCTGGAGCAGGACATGATCGCAGTGCCGATCGGACCTCGGGTTCAGCGGTTCGCGATGGCTGCCGCGCCCACCTACCTCGAAAGAGCGGGCAATCCCGAGCATCCGCAGGACCTGCTGCAGCACCGATGTTTGCGCGGACGGTTCGACAACGGGTCGCTGTTCAGCCCGTGGGAGCTCGAACGCGGCGACGAGACGGTCCGCATTGAGCCGCGGGGGCCGCTCACCGTAAGCATCTGCGGCGCGATGGACCTGGCCGTGGACATGGCGGTTGGCGGTGTCGGCATCATCGGACTGTTTGAGGAATGGCTGCAGCCGCATATCGCGGCAGGCCGCCTCGTCCCGGTTCTCCCTGATTGGTGGTCCTCTTTTCCCGGCCCCTTCCTCTATTACTCCGGACGGTGCTTGGTGCCGCCGCCGTTGCGCGCGTTCCTGGACTTCATCAGGTCGGCGCAGCAGCAGAGGGATAGCGCATCCATGTCTGTCAGTTCCTAGCGCGAGGCGGGCTTTTCTGCTGGCGGTATTTGCTTCCGTTGGAAGTCGGCACCTCGGCAGCGGCGACGTAAGGTGCACCATTCAAGTCAGGCTCTCACCATCTCTGCTGCCGAAGCATATCGCCGCCAAGGCGATCAGGACCAACGCCGGCAGCACCACATGCGTCCACTCGCCGTGCACCGCGAGAGTAAGGACGGCCGAGCCCATGACAAGCACCCCGAGTATGGCGCCCGCCGCCCGGGTCTTGCGCGGCACGAGCAGCCCCGCGCACAGCAACTCGAGCGCTCCCGTGACGTAGTGAAACCATGCGGGATACCCCCAGCGGGCGTAGTCCTCCATGATGAATGTTGGCGCGACTATGTTCATCGCGCCGCCAAGAACGAAGAAGGCTGACACGGCCCATGCCAGGATCTGGCGCCCAGCAAACTTGTTCATACTCACTGTCCTTCTCTTGGCGCCATGTCCGCGCTCATTCGGACCTGTCCAGCCCTGAACCAGAGCTCAGTCGTCTCTCGAATGGATATGCCGTTTCGAATGCTGCTATGAAGGGGCGTAAACGAACGAACTGTTTCTCAGGAAAGCGACAATGCAAGACTTAGATGCGCTCCGGATTTTTGCTCGGGTCGCCGAGATGGCGAGCTTTACGAAAGCCGCGGAGAGCCTTGGCATTCGCAAGGGCCGCGTCTCGACCGCGGTACGCCAGCTTGAGGCGGACGTTGGTGCTCGGCTGCTCCATCGGACAACCCGCGCGGTTCAACTGACTGAAGATGGCCGTGCGTTCTACACCCGTGCCCGAGACCTGCTCGCAGACGCCGAGGATCTTCGTTCCATGTTTGCAAGCGAGCGTACCTCGCTACGCGGCAGGCTGCGTGTCGATCTGCCCACCGAACTTGCGCGCTCGACCCTCATCCCTGCCATCCCACAATTCATGGCGGCAAATCCACAACTCGAACTGGAAATATCGAGCACGGACCGGCGCGTTGATCTCGTCCAGGAAGGCTTCGACTGTGTCGTGCGGATCGGCCCGGTTGTCGATGAGACCCTGATTGCGCGTCCAATCGGCGCGTTGCGAATGGTCAATGCGGCCAGTCCCGCCTATCTCGCCCGGCGCGGCACGCCTCGGACACTCGAAGACCTTGTGAGCCAAGGCCATGCCATCGTTCATTACGCGCCGACGCTTGGATCGAAGCCGTTCGGTTGGGAGTATCCGGACGGGAACGGTTACTCGTCGCTGGCACTCCCGGGTGCGCTGAGTGTCAACAGCGTCCAAACTTATCACGCAGCGGGACTCGCGGGGGTGGGCCTTGTCCAGGCGGGATTGGCGGCAATGTCGCCCTATTTCGAGAGCGGCGAGATGGTGCAGATTTGGCCGGATTTTCCACCTGAGCTGTTGGTTTCCACGCAGAACTGAGCCGGTTATGGAGTGAATCCTTCGGGCTGGACCAGCGAGGCGCTTCAAACTAAGCCGCCTGCTGGGCGAGTTGGGTTTCAAATTCTGCTGTCACCAGCCAGGTCGATTTGCTTAATTCCAACGAGACGAAAATTGCGCCAAGATCGACGAGAGTAGCGGTTTGCGCTTGAGATTGATCTGCTGTCATCGGCATGGTCGGCCTCTAGAGAGTTTTCTAGCGACCTCACTCTGCCACGGTGCAGGCCGCTACTCACCCCTGATGGGATCTCAAGGCGTTACCAGCGCGACAGGAAGAAGGGCACATTTCCAGCCCCCTGCGATGAAACGAATAAGCTGGGTCCCTGACCCACGTCGTCCTCTTTGATAAACAGGGAATTTGTGGTCTCTCAGTACTCTTTTCGCGGAATTTACAAAGAGCCCTGGTACGTTTCTTCGAATCTATGCTATCTGTGTACCATGAGTACACCGAAGGAAATCAAGCTAAAGAATGTCTTGGAAGCCGTCCCGGCAGGCTTTGTCGCGGACGCATGTTGGCTAGACAATCAAGGCATTAGCCGCTTCCTCACGCGAAAGTATGTTGAGAGCGGTTGGCTGGAGCGCCTCGAGCGCGGCGTCTTCCGTCGCCCGGCGCCGCAGCCGGCGCCGCTCGACTGGCGGACCTGCCTACTCTCGCTCCAGCACATCATGAGCTACAAGATCCATGCCGGTGGCATCACTGCCCTCGGCGAGCAGGGATATCGCCACTACTTGCCTTTGGGAGCTCCCGCACCTGTGTGGCTCTATGGCGATGATATCCCGTCATGGGTACCGCGCTTGAAACTCGACGCGCCCCTAATTACCCGCGGCACGTCCCTGTTCACCGATCCAGGTTTAGGCCTCACCGAGAACAAATCTGCCAGCGCTCTTACGACGCCGTGGGGCTGGGCGCTTCGAATGTCGTCACCGGAGCGCGCCTTACTGGAAGCCCTCGACGAACTCCCCGCCCATGAGAGCTTCCACAATCTCGACATGGTATTTGAAGGGTTGACCACGCTCAGTCCGCGCCGCCTGACGGCGCTGCTGCAGAGCTGCTGGAAGATCAAGGTTAGACGCCTGTTCTTCGTGTTCGCCGACCGCCATAAGCATTCTTGGCGCGAACGCCTCAATCCCGATGACTTCAAGCTGGGCACGGGCGACCGCGCCCTCGTGAAGGGCGGCAAAATCCACCCCCGCTACCGCATCATGGTTCCCTCGGAGTTCCTCGAAACCTCAACAGGAGCTGCCGATGGCCCGTGAACCCTATGCCGCCCAGGTCGCGCTGCTGGTGCGGCTTCTCCCCTTTATCGCAGCTGAAAAGGCCTTCGCGCTGAAGGGCGGAACTGCAATCAATCTGTTTTATCGCGACATGCCTCGGCTCTCGGTTGATATCGACCTGACCTATTTGCCGGTCCGGGACCGCGCGGAGAGTCTGGCCGAGATCGACGAAACGCTGGACCGCATCACCGCCGCCGCCAACGGCGGCATTGCGGGGCTTGATGCCCGCCGCATCGCTGGCGGCGGCGGGGGCGCCACCCGCATCCGCGCCCGGCTCGGTGGCGCGGAAGTCAAGATCGAAACTTCGCCCGTCACACGTGGAGTCGTCCACGACCCCGAGCCACGGGATGTCTCGCCTGCGGTCGAAGATGAATTCGGGTACGCGTCTATCCAGGTCGTATCGTTCGAAGATCTGTTTGGTGGAAAGCTCCACGCGGCGGTAGATCGCCAGCACCCGCGCGATCTCTTTGACGTCAAGCTGCTCTACGACCATGAGGGGCTAACCGACGCGCTGTTCCGTACGTTTCTCGTTTACGTCGCCAGTTCGCCGCGTCCGGCGCACGAACTGCTTTCACCGAGCCTTAGTCCTCTAAACGAATCCTACACCTTGGAGTTTGTCGGGATGACAACCATACCAGTCACAATCGACGAGCTCGCGAGGACAAGAGACCGGCTTATCGCGGATATCCGCGCCCGCCTTGCTGATAAGAACACGCAGAGGTTTTTGCTGAGCCTTCATGACGGGGCGCCGGATTTTAACGCTATCGGCCTGCCGCAGGCAGCCGCACTCCCGGCGGTCCAAGGGAAACTCGTGAACCTGCGCAAGCTCATTGCGGAAAATCCCGAAAAGCATGCCGCGCAAAGAGCTGATCTGGAGCAGCTCTTTGCATTAACGACTGTAGGAGAGGGTAGATCATGAAAATGGAGGGGAACTGGAGGTTCGACTCGCCGGGAGCATTGCCGCGCGAAGCCGTAATCGAATTCGACACACTCGTAGAAAAGGTGGCTGCGCAGGGTAACAGGTGGGCCATCCTCGAACACTTCAAACGCTATTTCGCAGGCGCTTGCGGCAGTACAGCTAACCGCAGCTCGTCCGAGAGCTGGGCGGAGTCTGACCTCAATAATCTTATCTGGCAGGCGGCCGACAACGCGCCGCTCTTCATCGAAGCCTTTTATGAAGGCTGCGAGGCGCTACGCGGCGACGACTTTACTTTGCCGGAAGTGGGCCGCATCAATCGTATCCTTGCGGACCATCAAGCCGGGTTCGAGATCAGGCTGCCGGCCATTGTCGCGGTCGGAATCCATAAGCCGATACCTGTGCCCGAGCGCTATCAGTCACTCGACGAGCAGGCGCAGGAGTCGTTCCGCGACTCCGAGCAGTTGCTTTCCGAGGGGCATCCGCGGCAGGCTGTGCAGGAGATATTGTGGCTGATGGAATCCGTACTTACGGCCTTCAAGGGCCTTAGTGCCGGAGAAACCACGATCGAAGCGAAGTATTTCAACAAGATCGCCATCGAGCTCCGGACGAAGATGAAGGGACAGACCATCAAGCAGGTTCTGACCTGGCTGACCACCCTGCATGGCTACCTGTCGTCGCCGACCGGGGGCGGCGTCCGCCACGGTGTCGACCTCAAGAGTGGGATCACCATCAACGCGGATGAAGGTCGCCTTTACTGCAATCTGATCCGCAGCTATGTGACCTTCCTGATGGCAGAACACGAACGTTTGAGCCGTACCGTTTCGGGCTAGCTTTCCCACGCTCGCCATAACGCTCGTCTGAGCGACCTTTGGAAATTCGGGGAGGGAACGTCGGTAGTCAAACGTTCGTTCTGACAAGGGTGATCAACATCGACACGCGCAACTTATGTCTCTGATTTCCTTATAGCAGTTTCCCAGTGCAGCGGTTCGATTCCCATCATCTAGCTCATTGATGTTCAGCCGGGTTCAGCACGCGCTATCGGCAGGTCGGCTAGTTTGCCGAGATCTGCATAAGGTCCTTTGCAACCACGATGCGGCCCTTGAACTTTTTTGCCGCAGCTTCAGCAAACCGGGTGTAATCATCGTTGTCTTTGCCAGACGCGGAAAGATGGCTAAGCACCAGGGTCTTCACCTCAGCCGCCGCTGCCAGTTCGCCGGCCTGCTCAGGTGTGATATGCTCCTCCGACATATGTTTTTCCCACCCCTGTTTTTCAGTCGCGCTCATTCTGTCCCATTGACCGGCCCGCTGGAGACGGCTTCTCACCTCGTCTACCGCCAAAGCTTCGGACACGAGAATATCGGCTCCGCGCGCGAAAGTACGAAGTTTGTCGGACGGCCCGGTATCTCCCGTGAACACGACCGTTTTTCCATCGAATTCAAATCGCAATGCGTAGGATTTGTACTTTCCAAAAGCCGGAGATCCCGGAGCGAACTGGAAGTGCGAGTTCTCCATCGCGGTGACAACAACCACGTCATCTCGATAGATTTCGCCCACTCCGACGTTCCGCGCAGTGACAATCGACGAAAGCGGCTTATCGCGGTTCTCAGACAGCCTGATCTCCTCGTCAACCTTGTTGAAGGCTAGCGCACCTTGAAGTGTTTCCTCCGTACCCGGAGGCCCGATTATCTGAAGGGGTTTTAAGCGCGCATACTGCCAGACGACGTTCAGAAGGTTGGCGAGACCACCCGTGTGATCATTATGCGGGTGGGTTATGAAGATCTCCGTTACCTTGGTGAAGTCCAGGCCGGCTTGGACAATGCGCCTTGCCAGACCATCACCGGCATCAACGATGTAGAGCCTTTCACCAGCAACGAGAGCGTTGGAGAACTGGGCGCGGTCCTTGCGCGGCAATGGCCCCGCTGTCGTTCCCAACGTTATCAGTTTCACATCGGCATCCACGGCCGATGCAGGACTGCATACAGCAATCGACAGAGACAGCGAGAAGCTCAGAAGTGCGAGTTTACCGAATACAGTCATTGTGCACCTACGTCAGAAGAGACGAACAATAGCGATGGAAACACCGAGCGCCGTGCTCCGATTAGTTTGCCGTTATTCCGGCAGTGGAGATGATCCCACTCCAGCGGTTCCTCTCGGTGACGAGCCATTTCTCGGCGTCTGCTTCGTTATCGACCTCGGTTCCCAGACCCAGGTTGGTGAGCTTTTCCTTGACGTCGGGACTTTCAAGCGCCTTGCGCACTTCGCCCGCAATGAACGTCTTTGTCTCTGCCGGAACATTATTGGGAACCATGGTCATGAACTTGAAGCTCGCCGCAAAGTCCGGATAGCCTGCCTCAGCCACCGTCGGGATATCCGGAAGTGCCGGCAGGCGCGCACTGCCGGAATAAGCCAGCCCACGCAGACCCCCACCTTTTATAAGACTGATGACCCCAGAACTCACTAGGAATCCGGCATCCACCTGTCGGCCGATAAGGTCCGTCACAGCGGGGGCATTACCCTTGTAGGGAACATGGTTGACCTTAATGTCGGCAACCTTGGACAGATACTCGAACGTTAGATGGCCCGGGGTGCCAACACCAGCCGAGGCATAGCTCATGGCGTTAGCCTTGGCCTCGGCCACAAATTCCTTGAGCGATTTGGCTTGTATATTCGCGTTTGCGACCAATACCTGGGCTGATTCAGCGAACCCGGCCAGCGCGGAGAGATCGGCAAGTTCGAACCCGAGCGACTTGTACATGGCAGGATTGATGGTAAATGTGCTGTCCAGGGCCACCAGCCAGGTCAATCCATCTGCTTGGGACCTCGCCACATAGGCAGCGCCGATATTTCCCCCGGCTCCCGGCTTGTTTTCCACGATGACCGTTTGCCCGATGCTTGCCTGGATCTTCGCAGCCAGGATGCGAGCGACCGCGTCCGTCGGACCGCCGGCCGCGAGGGGCACGACGATGGTCACAGTCTCCTTGGGGAGGGGATTGGCGAGAGATGCTCCCGTCAGCAAAACCGCGCCCGAGACTGCAATGCACCCCTTCAACAGCACCCGCTTCGGTATCAACCAGCCAAAATCCATCAAAACACCCTCCCAAGTTTAAGATGATGCATCAGTCATGATTGACAGCGACACGGATGTAAAATGATATTCAGAACCATCGATATAACCCTGTGGTCATAGCGACGTGGATCCACGCATCAAAATTCGCCACCTGCAGTGCTTTTCCGAGACGGTGCTGAACCGTAGCATCTCGCGCGCCGCGGACAAGCTTGCAGTAACCCAGCCGGCGGTTTCCAAGACGATAAACGAACTGGAGCAGATTCTCGGCGTCAGGCTTCTTCGCCGTACCAATAAAGGCATTGCACCGACAGCCGAGGGCGAGAAGTTCTACTCGCATATCATGACCGCTCTTGTCGCGTTTCGTCAGGGCGTCGCAGTGGTCACGCAACAGGAAGGTGTGATGCCGCGACTTGCCGTGGGCGTCCTGCCGAATGTTGCAGCAACCGTCATGCCCACAGTCATCAGCCGCTTCAAGGAAGATTATCCCGGCGTGATTATAACTATTGCAACGGGCTCCAACGCCCATCTGCTGGCGCTTCTCAGACAAGCGGAGGTGGACATGGTGATGGGGCGCCTGTCGGAACCACGCGACATGGTCGAACTGACCTTCGAGCATCTCTACACGGAAAAGATCAGTGTCGTTGTCAGGCCGAACCATCCGCTCGGAAGAACGGCTCTGAGGGCGGACAAGATCGGCAACTATCCCGTTATCCTCCCGACGACGACCACCGTCATACGCTACGAAGTCGATCGGTTCCTCATATCGCAAGGGATCACCGGGCTGCCAAATCTGTTGGAAACGTTGTCGCCAACATTCGCACGCACCTTCACTTTGATGACAGATGCAGTGTGGTTCGTTCCTCATGGCATCGTTGCAGAGGATCTTTCCCAAGGTCTTCTCTGGGAGATCGTGCTGCCGGAGGGAGCCATGGAGGGGCCGGTCGGCTTGACGCTGCATTCGGCGCGGCAACTCAATCATCCCGGATCGCATCTTGCTCATCTCATTCGGTCCCATACCCGCGCTGAGTCATAGCTGGCTATAACCAGTGGGAATGGTCGAGATATGGAAGCTCATTTTACCAGCGTGAGCAGTAGCAATAGAAGCGTGAGGACAAGGTTTAAGCATTCAGCAGGAGACAAACGTGCGACGGCCCAATTTCATCCTGTTCGTCACCGATCAGCAACGCGCCGATTATCTCGGTTGTTACGGACATCCCATCGTTCAGACACCGCATATAGACAAGATCGCTCGCGACGGCATCTGCTTCGACCGCTTCTACGTTGCCAGTCCCGTTTGCATGCCGAACCGCGCGAGCCTGATGACAGCTCGAATGCCGTCGATCCACGGTGTCAGGATGAACGGCATTCCGCTTTCCCTTGATGCGGTGACTTTTGTCGAGCTCATGAGAGAAGGGGGCTACGAGACTGCCTTGATCGGCAAAAGCCACCTCCAGAATTTCACAGGATTGCCTCCGGTACATCCCGAGGTTTTTGCCGGAACTAATCCTGCAAAAAAGCGGATGCGGAATATCGACGGTGATCTCTATCGGCAGGAGGAACCTGAGTTCTGGTGCAGGTCCGACGCAGCCCTGCAGCTCCCGTTTTATGGCTTCGATCATGTCGATCTCGTCACTGGTCACGGCGACAAGCCCGGAGGCGCCTATGTTCGCTGGTTCAACGAGAGGTGCCGGCAGGAGGCCAGTTCGCCAGAAGACTATTCAAAGGAACTGCCGCACGCATACAGTTGTCCTCAGGCCTACCGGACCGCTGTTCCGGAACATCTTTATTCGACGGAATTTATCAAAGACCGGGCCAGCGCCTATCTGGCCGATCTCGGCAGCAGCGACCAGCCTTTCTTTCTAATGATATCGTTCCCGGATCCGCACCATCCTTTCAATCCACCTGGAAAGTATTGGGATATGTACAGGCCGGAGGACTTTCCTGTTCCTGAGGCCTTTACCCGCAACGACTGGACGCCACCGCCTCACGTGGCTGCGGCCATGGCCGAGCGCGACCGGGGCGCCGCCAGGTTGAATGGGATGAATACGATCGCCGTTACCGTTCGCGAAGCACAAGAAGCGATGGCACTGACATGCGGAATGATCACGTGCATCGATGACGCGATAGGCAGCATCGTCTCCGTGCTGAAGAACACGGGGCTTATGGAGGACACCGTTCTTGCCTTTACGACGGACCATGGCGACCATCTTGGTGATCATCGACTTCTATTGAAGGGGGCTGAGCAGTACCAGAGTATTCTCCGTGTTCCCTTCATATGGGCCGATCCTAAGGCGGAGGCTCCGAAGGGAATGCGCACCGAAGCGATCGGATCGACCATCGATATCGGTACAACAATCCTGGAGCGCGCAGGCCTTGCCAGAGATCGCGGAATGCAAGGCCACAGCCTGCTACCGTGTATTCTGAACGGCGCCGGCGGTCGCGACGCGGCACTGATCCAGTATGAACATCAAAGGGCGACACCTGGCCTGAACAACCTGCCCAGGGTCCACAGTATCGTTGATGACGGTTGGCGGCTCAGCATCTATGCCGGAGTGCCGTGGGGGGAGTTGTACGATCTCGCCAATGATCCAGGCGAGTTCAGCAACCTGTGGGATGACGTGAATTACGCGAAACAGCAATCAAGTCTGATCGAAAAGCTGCTGCGGTTGGAGATTGATCACATCGATCAGCAAATTCTCCCGACGGGTTTGGCGTGACTTGAGATCAAATCTCTGTCGCAATCATAGCCACACGACGATGGTCAATGGCATCGCGTGCTCGGCTGGGGCGTTGGCGGTATCGAGGGGGAGGCGGTAATGCTCGGCGACCCGGTATCGATGCTTGTTCCGCCGGCCCTGCAATTGATGCAGGTCTTCCGTTTCGCCACCGGACGCCAGATGCGCAGAAGTCCGGATGGTGGAATCATCATCAAATCAGCAGTAGCTGTCTTTGGTTGATAAAGGCCGCGTGTCTGCGGGAACAGTTCTTGTTCCGCCCCCATTTCGCCAGCCAATCCGATGATCTCCGCGGAGGGTAAGGCGCGCACCGCGGCACTTCGCCTGAACGCCATTGCCGATGGCCTACTTGTGGCGGGAGTATTGGCCAATGGCGCGGCGGCACGACCGCTTGAGCGGCAGTGGCCAGAACTCCGGGCGGCCCAATGGTCGCGTTCCTCGCGCCCGGATCGCCCAATTCGCCATTCGTCATGGAGGCGTCCGATTCAGCAGACTAGGCCAAGCCGTGTAAATTGTATGTTGCGCAGCAAACCTGTGTTATTCCCTCGCTGAATAACAACTCAGTGCGTCTCGCTTTTAATCAGGGAATCCGGATGACCCCAGGCAAAACAGATCTTACTGACATCATCGAAAAGTTGGGGCAGATCGGCTTTTCCGACCAGGAGGCCCGAATATACGTCGCCCTGGTGCAGATCGGGCCGGCGACGGCATATGAGCTCGGAAAGCAGGCCAAGCTTGCGGTGCCGAACACCTACAATGTGATGCGGTCACTGACGGAGAAGGGGGCTGCCACCCAGGTTTCGGGGCAGCCGGCCCGTTACATCGCCGTTCAACCCCAACAGTTTCTCGAGACGATGGCCAGCAGGACGACGCGCATCTGCGAAGAACTGGCTGGGAGGATGGGAAGCCTCTCTCCGGAGGCGAATGACGACTATGTCGAGATGTTGTCCTCGCCTGCGGCGATCGACAAGCGCATCCTGGCGACGATCGAAGACGCTCGGTCACAGATCCTTCTCAAGGCGACCTCGCCTCTGCCGGAACGAATCCACAAGGCCCTGCAGGCGGCGGCCAAGCGGGGGGTCGAGATCCTCTTCGTCTATTACGGCGATAAGCCGAAACTTCGCGAGGGCGCCAAGGTGCGCCTGTGGCCGCATGAGGGCAACGGCGCCAATATCGGTCCTGATTTCTTCCTGCTGTGCGTCGACTTCAAGCAGGCCCTTGCCCGTGAACCGTCGGGCCTCAACGGTGCATATTCGGAAAATCGGTCCTTCGTCTATCTCGCGGGAGTCTTCCTGCGCCACGAACTCTATCTGGCGGAAATCATGACGAAGTTCGAAGCCGAGATCGAGGATGCATTCGGGCCGGCGCTGTACAAGTTGCGAGAGTCCTACGGCATGCTCGCCATGGAAGAGGATATTCGAAGCTTCGTCGAAAGCCGCCTGAAGAGGCGGCCGGCCCAGATCGTCGACTAGGCCCCCGATCTGACCGGCCGCAGCTCCTAAGTCCTGATATCCGCTGCCTTTTTCATCTGGTCATAAAAAAGGCAGCAGATGCCTATTGTTTGGACTTGATATTATTCAGAAGCTGAATAATAATTTTCCTATCGGTGGGGATCGGCCAACCGGATCGAAGCCGAAAAGACAAAGGGGAACTGAAATGCTGAAAGTGACCTGCGGCCTGGGCGGCCGTCTTATGCGCCGGATTGCATGGGCTACCGGCACGATGTTAATGGCAGGCGTTGCGTTGCCCGTCCAAGCGGAAACGCTCACCATCGCGCTGTCTTCTTCCGTCAATACCCTCGACCCGACCCAGGCGCAGGTGGTCGGCACCGACGTCAGCGTGGCGGCCCACCTCTACTCGTCGCTCGTTGCGCGCAATGCGGATTCGAAGCTCGTCGGCGTCCTTGCCGAGAAATGGTATTCGGAGGGCGACAGCACATGGGTCTTCGATCTGAAGGCCGGCGTCACCTTTGCGGACGGCGAGCCGCTGGATGCTTCCGTCGTCAAATGGAACATCGACCGAATACGCAATCCGGAAACCAAGTCGCGCAATCGCGCCTGGTTCGATCCGGTTTCCGATGTCGAGGTGGTCAGCCCCACCCGGATCAAGATCCACACCAAAGGCGCCTATCCGACGCTGCCCGACCAGTTGTCGATGATCTTCTTTCTCTCTCCGAAATGGATGGAGACCCATAATCCGGCGAACGAGGTCTATGGGACCGGAGAGTTCAAGCTGAAGGAATTCACGGCAGGCGACCGTCTCGTCCTGGTCAGGAACGACGCCTATAAGGAGCCGGCTTCTCCCTTCGATATCGTCGTTTTCAAGATTATTCCGGAGCCCGCAGCCCGTGTGGCAGCGATATCCACGGGTGAGGCAGACCTCGCCTTCGATATTCCGCTCGAGGAAGTGGAAAGATTGAAGGGCCGCAGCAAGACGAATGCGGGCTGGGTTCCCAGCAGTCGTTCGATGGTCGTTCGGATGAACACAGCGAAGCCGCCTTTCAGCGACAACGTCAAGCTGCGTCAGGCCGTCAACTATGCGATCGACAAGCAGGCAATCGTCGACGGGCTGCTTGGCGGCCTCGGCGCCGTCAGCAACTGCCAGATCATGACGCCTGCCTATTTCGGCTACAACGCAGACCTCAAGCCCTATCCCTACGATCCCGAAAAGGCCAAGCAGCTGATCGCCGAATCCGGTCTTGCGTCGGGCACGCAGATCGAGCTGCAGGTGCCGATGGGCCGCTATTTCATGGCGAGCGAAATCAGCCAGGTCGTCGCCGCGCAGCTTCAGGAAGTCGGCCTCAACGCCGTGATCCGCGAATATGACTTCAGCTCCTGGGTCCAGCCCTATTCGCGCGGCGAGATGGGGCCGATGTCACTGATGGGGCAGGCCTGGCCGACACTCGACGCCGACGGTCAGCTCGGCCTCTATGCCTCCCAGAATCCGACCGCATACTTCAACAATGCCGATTACGACGCGGCGCTGAAGGCCGGACGGGCGACCAACGATCCGAAGGAGCGACTTGTCCACTACAAACAGGCGACCGAGATCATGTGCCGTGAAGCGCCGGTGATCTTCCTGTTCGCGCAGCCGTTCACCTACGCCACCTCGGCACGCATTGACTGGAAGGCACGGGGCGATGACTGGGTTCGCGCTTCCGATGTGGTTCTGAAGTAGGGCCCATGTCGCGATACCTCCTCATCCGCATCGGTCAGTCGCTGCTCGCCATCTGGGGTATCGTGACGATCGTCTTTGTCGTGACGCGCATGCTCGGCGACCCGGCGGTGCTTCTGCTGCCGCTGGGAACGCCGGACAGCCAGATCCAGGAACTGCGCAGCAGCCTGGGTCTGGAGCGCCCGATGATCGTGCAATATCTGGACTTCCTGAGCCATGCGGTCGTCGGCGATTTCGGCCTGTCCTACCAGTCCTTCCGGCCTGCAATGGACGTCGTGCTGGAACGGATGCCGGCCACGGCGATCCTGACCGCTTCGTCCCTTGCGCTCGGAGCGATGCTGGGAGCGGCGACGGGCTTTGCCGCCGCATTGGCCCGGGGGCGGTTTCTTGAATTCGTCATCATGTGCCTTGCGCTCGCCGGACAGGCCACGCCGGTATTCTGGCTCGGCATCCTGCTTGTCCTTTTCTTCGCGGTGGAGCTCGGCTGGTTCCCGACCGGCGGGTGGGATGGACCGGCATCGCTGGTGCTTCCCACCATGGCGCTCGGGATCTTCGTGGCCGCGAACATCACCCGGCTCTTCCGGTCGAGCATGATCGAGACGCTGTCGGAGGATTACATCCGGACGGCGAGAGCCAAGGGGCTGATGCCGCGGACCATCTTCATGGTTCATGCGGCGCGCAACGCCCTGATCCCGGTCGTGACCATGCTCGCCCTTCTGGCCGCGGAACTGCTGGGCGGCTCGGCGGTCACCGAAACCGTCTTTTCCTGGCCGGGCGTCGGCAGGCTTCTGGTCCAGGCGATCGACAGCAAGGACTTCCCGGTGATCCAGGCAGGCGTCTTCCTGATCGCGACGATCTTCGTCTGCATCAATTTCCTGGTCGACCTTCTCTACACCCTCCTCGATCCGCGAATCCGGCTCGGAAGGTAAGGTTCATCCCATGCGCGTCTCCTCCAAATTCGGCAGCATCGCAGGCATCATCGGCGTTTCGCTGATCGCGCTGCTGATCGCCGTCGCCCTGTTCGGCCCGCTGCTCGGCCTCGCCAGTCCCACGGCAAACAACCTCATGGCCCGGCTGGCGCCACCATCCTTCGACACGACGAAGGGATTGCATCTCTTCGGCACAGACCAGCTCGGTCGCGATATCCTCTCCCGGACGATCCATGGGGCGCGAGTGACCCTGATGATCGGCGCAACAGCCGTGCTGCTCGGCGGCGCCATCGGGATCGTCATCGGCCTTGTCGCAGGATACTACGGCCGCTGGGTTGATGCGGTCCTGATGCGCATCGTCGACCTGCAGCTGTCGATCCCGCTGAGCCTGCTGGCGCTGCTCGTCGTCGGGACGATCGGTCCGAGCCTCCAGAATCTGATCTTCGTGCTGGCGCTCACGAGCTGGGTCCAGTACGCCCGGGTGATCCGCGGCCAGGTGCTGGGCGTGCGGGAGCGCGAATACATCCAGTCCGCGCATGCGATCGGGCTCGGCGATGTCAGGATCATCTTCCAGCACATCCTGCCGAATGTTCTCTCGGCGGCGCTGGTGATCGCCACCATCGAGCTTGCCCGCGTCATCATCCTCGAAGCCGCGCTGAGCTTTCTCGGTCTTGGTGTCCAGCCGCCGTCGCCGAGCTGGGGACGAATGCTGGCGGAAGGCCGGTCCTACATGTCCTCCGCGCCCTGGATCGCCATCTTTCCGGGAGCCGCCATCTTCATCACCGCACTGTCCGTCAACCTGACCGGCGACTGGCTCCGCGATCTTCTCGATCCGAAGGTGACGTGAGATGGCCGAACCTCTTCTCCGGATCAGAAACCTTAAGATCCGTATCCAGAACGGTGGCGAGACCGGATATCCCGTCAACGATATCAGCTACGACCTTTGTGAAAACGAGACGCTCGGCATCGTCGGCGAAAGCGGCAGCGGCAAGAGCATGCATGTTCTCGCCATGCTTGGCCTGCTGCCGCGCGGGCTGGCCTTGGAAAGCGGCGAGATCATCTTTGCCGGTCGCGATCTCCTGAAGATGAACGCGCAGGAGCTGCGCAACGTGCGCGGCAGGGAGATCGGCATCGTCTTTCAGGATCCGATGACCTCGCTCAATCCGGTTCTGACCGTCGGCCGGCAGATCAGCGAAGTCCTGGTGCGCCACAAGCGGCTGGACTGGCCGTCGGCGCGGGCAAGGGCGCGCGAACTGCTCGAACTCGTCGGAATTCCCGACGCGGAGCGCCGGATGCGCGCCTTTCCGTTTCAGTTTTCCGGCGGCATGCGGCAGCGCGTGATGATCGCGATCGCCCTGGCCTGCGAACCGCGGCTCCTCATCGCGGACGAGGCGACCACCGCTCTCGATGTCACCATCCAGGCGCAGGTGATCGATCTCATCCGCTCCCTGAAGGAGCGTTTCGGGATGTCCGTGCTGTGGATCACGCACGACATCGGCGTGGTGGCCGGCTTCGCCGAGACCGTCCAGGTCATGTACGCGGGCCAGATCATGGAGCGGGGACCTGTGCGGTCGGTCTTCTACAATCCAGCGAGCGCCTATACCTGGAGCCTTCTGAAGTCGCTGCCGCGTCCCGATCAGGTGGCGGGCGAACCGCTGTACCAGATACCGGGCCAGCCGCCCAACCCGTTCCGGCGGGCGAAGGGTGATCCTTTTGCAGAGCGCAATCCGTTCGCCACGCCCCGCTGCTTCGAGGAGCGTCCGGGATTGAAGCCGGTCGGCGATGTCCAGGGCCATGAGGTGGCGGCCTGGTACGATCTCAAGACGCGCATTCGTGAAACGGGAGGTGCGGCATGACACGGACGGAACCTCTCGTCAGGATCGAGGATGCCACAAAGGTCTACGAAAGCCGGGGCTGGGGGAATGCCAGGCCGACGCCCGTCGTTAACGGCGTCTCCCTCGATATCGCCCGGGGCGAGATCGTCGGCCTCGTCGGGGAATCGGGGTCAGGCAAGAGCACGCTCGGCCGAATGGTGCTGCGGCTCGAGACGCTCACCAAGGGGAGATTGTGGTTCGATGGGCAGGACATCACCGATGCATCCCGGCGCGAGATGAGGCCGCTGCGAAAGGCAATGCAGGTCGTCTTCCAGGACCCTTACGCGGCGCTCAGCCCTCGCATGCGTGTCGGCGACTTCGTGGCCGAGCCGCTTGGCGTCCATAGCGCCAGGAACCGGAGTGAGAGAGAGGAGCGCGTCGCGGAGCTTTTCAGCACGGTCGGGTTGGACCCGGCCTTGATGAGGCGGTTTCCGCATGAATTTTCCGGGGGCCAGCGGCAGCGCATCTGTATTGCCCGGGCGATCGCCTCCGATCCCTCGTTCATCGTCGCGGACGAGCCGATCACCGCCTTGGACGTCTCCATCCAGGCTCAGATCGTGAACCTCTTCAAGGAGCTGCAGCAGCGGATGGGGCTGACCTATCTGTTCATCGCTCACGATCTCAGCATGGTCCGTTACTTCTGCGACCGGGTCGCGGTGATGTTGCGCGGCAGGATCGTCGAAATCGGGCCGGCGGCCTCCGTGTTCGGCAATCCTCTTCATCCGTACACGCAGGCCCTGCTTTCCGCCGCTCCGGCGCCGGACCCGGATGTCGAAAGGCGCAGGACGCGGCTGATCTACGATCCCGAGCGATATCCGGCCGGCGAGGCGCTCGAAGAGCGGGCGCCCGGGCACTTTCTCTTGGTTTGAAACCGTCTCTACGACGCAGCTTTTAGGAAAGGACACATCCAATGCTTCGGATTGGAATCGATATCGGCGGCACCTTCACGGATGTGATCGCCTGGAGATCCAACGACGGTAACAGTCGCACCATGTCCCTGAAGGTGCCTTCGACCCCTCCCAACTATGCCGACGGCTTCCGCAACGGCGTCGACCAGATGCTGGAGTCGATCGGCTTCCACGACGACGAGGAGATTACCGTGGTGCATGGCACTACCGTCAGCACCAACACCGTGATCGAAAGGTCGGCGCCGCCGATCGCCCTCCTGACGACGGCAGGCTTTCGCGATATCCTCAATCTGCAGCGCCTGCGCCTGAAGCAGCCGACCGATTTCTTCAACCAGCGCACCGTGCCGCTGGTCCCCCGCAATCTCGTCTTCGAGATTGAGGAAAGGCTGATGTCGGATGGGACCGCCCGCAGGCCGCTCGATCTCGCGGAAGTCAGGGCCGTTGCGCGCAAGGCGCGCGACGGCGGCGCCACTGGGATCGCCATCGCCTTCTACCACAGCTACCGCAACCCCTCGCATGAGCTGGCGGCGCGCGAAGCGGTGCGCGAAGAGCTGGGCGGGGGTTTCGAGGTGTCGATCTCCAGCGAGATCTGGCCGCAGATCGGGGAATACGAACGCGCCATCGTCGCCGTTCTGAACGCCTTCGTGAAGCCGAAGATGCAAACCTACATCGCCGATATCGAGCACTATCTTTCCAAAAGATTGCCGAAGGCGAGACTGTTCATCACCCGCTCCAACGGCGGCGCGATGGCCGCGGGCGAGGCGCGCCAGTTCCCGGTCCAGACCCTACTTTCAGGCCCGGCCTCGGGGGTTTCGGCGGCACTGTCGGTGTCGGAGAGGCTGGATGGCGGCCAGTACCTGACCTTCGACATGGGCGGCACCAGCACCGATGTCTCCCTGATCCGCGACAGCCAGGCGACGATTTCAAGCAGCGCCGAGGTGGGGGATTTCCCACTCAGCATGCCGGTGACCGAAATCGAGGCCATCGGGGCGGGCGGCGGCTCGATCGTCTCGCTCGACGGCCGTGTTCTAAGGGTCGGGCCGCGCTCGGCCGGGGCAAGGCCCGGTCCCGCCTGCTTCGGCCATGGCGGAACCGAGCCGACGGTCTCGGATGCCTATCTCCTTTGCGGCTATCTCGACCCTGACTATTTCCTCGGCGGCAAGATGAAGCTCGACGTCGCGGCGGCCGAAGGTGCTTTTTCCGGTCTCTCGGCGGCGATGGGACAGGACGGCGTCCGGTGCGCGGAAGCCGCGCTCACCGTCGCCACGTCGAACATGGTAGCGCGCGTTCTTCCCTACCTTGCGCGGCACGGGGCCGATCCCGAGGACGTGACGCTCGTCGTCTATGGCGGCGCCGGCTCGCTGCACGGACCGCTTCTCGCAGCGGAAATGGGCATCCGCCGCGTTCTGATCCCGCCGACGCCATCGGTCTTCTGTGCCTCGGGCGGGCTTGTCGCCAAGCTCATCCACGACCTGGCGATGACGGTCCAAGGGCTGGATATCGACGCCAATACGCTTGCCGCCCGCTTCGGTGAACTCGAAGTCGAGGCACGCCGGTGGCTTCTCCAGCAGATCGAGGCGCATCAGCTCGTTTCCGTCGATATCGACCGTTACACGGAAATGCGCTACCGCGGCCAGTCCTTCCAGCTTCAGGTGAAGGTCGGCGCGGACGACCTTTCGGGCGGTTCGCTGAAGGGACTGGTGGACGCTTTCCACGACGAGCACCAGCGGCTCTACACCCATTCCGACCGCGAGGCGGAGGTCGAACTCCTGCAGATCCGCGTCCGCATCTCCGGATCGCTCGCAGCACCCGGCATCGAACAGGGCGGCGGGGCCCGCCAGGCGGTCGTCGCGAAGGGCAGCCGGCCGATCCAGATCGGCGGTCAGTCGCTTGAGGCGGCCGTCTACGATCGTTCCGTCCTGACCGCAGAAGCCGCGATCGCCGGACCGGCCATCATCGAGCAGATCGACACCACCATTCTCATTCCCCCGAAGTTCACCGCATCGGTGAACGGTTTCGGCGATCTCATTCTCATCCGGGAGTAAACCCATGGACCCCGTCCGCACCGCGATCATGAACAACCGCTTCACGGCCATCGTCGAGGAAGCGTCGACCGTTCTCCACCGGACCGCGCACACCACGTTCGTCAAGCTCGTGCAGGACTATCAGTGCGCGCTCGCAACCCCGGAAGGCGATATCTTCGCCTATCCCAGCCAGTCCGGCGTGACGGTGTTCATCGGACTGCCGCTGCAGGAGACGCTCAACCGCATCGGCCGCGAGAATTTCGCGCCGGGCGACTGCTATATCACCAACGATCCGTTCTTCACCGACGGGCTCGTCACCCACATGATGGACGTGACGCTGATCTATCCGGTCTTCCGGGACGGCGAACTGATCGCCTTCGGATGGTCTTTCGTGCATGCGTCGGACATTGGCGGCGCCGTGCCCGGCAGCATCTCCCCGACATTCACCGAATCCTTCCAGGAAGGTCTGCGCGTGCGGCCGATCAAGCTCTTCGATCGGGGCCGCCTCAACCCGGATGCGAAGAACATCTTTCTCGACAACAGCCGTATCCCGGACGAGATGTGGGGTGACTTCCAGGCGATGCTCTCGGCGATGAAGAGCATGGACAAGCGCCTCAACCAGCTTTGCGACCGGTATGGCGTACCCGCCGTGAAGGAAGGCATGAACGAAGTCATCGCCTTCGCCGAGCTGAAGGCGCGGCAGGTCATCGCCGGCATTCCGGACGGAACCTATTCCTTTTCCGATTATCTCGAAGGGATCGAGGAGAACCAGCACGCCCACATCACCGCCACCATGACGGTGAAGGGCGGGGAGATCGATCTCGACTTCACCGGTACCGATCCGCAGGTGGCCGCCGCCTACAACTTCATCATCGGCGAACGCACGCATCCTTACGTCACCCAGGCGCTCACCTATTACATTATGAGCGTCGAGCCAGGCGTTCCGAAAAATGCCGGGCTGCTGCGGCCGATCCGTACGAAGGCGCCGCGCGGCACCGTGATCAATGCCGAATATCCGGCGGCGATGGGGTCCCGCGTCGCGGCGGGAACCCGCGTCTTCGACGTGATCCTCGGCTGCCTCAACCAGGCCCTGCCGGACGGCGTCATGGCGGCGGGCGCCGGCATGGTGGGCATCATCGTCGCGAATGCGCGCGATCCCCAGACCGGCCGCCAGAGGGTCAGCGTGCTCAATCCGATCATCGGCGGCGGCGGCGGCCGCATCGGCAAGGATGGCATCGATGGGGTCGATGGCCGCTCCGGTGCCCTGAAGAGCATTCCGACGGAGGTGCTGGAGGTGGAGACGGTCATGCATATGCGCCGCTGCCATCTCGTCGCCGACACACAGTCGCCCGGCCGCTGGCGGGGCGGTGCTGCGCTGGTCATGGAAATCGAGAACACCGGCCTGGAAGCGACCATGACGGTGCGCGGGATGAACCGGTTCAAGTTCCGTCCCTGGGGCTTCAAAGGAGGATTTCCGGGCAAGTTGGGCGAGGTGATCACCAATCCCGGCCGCGCCGACGAGAAGTCGATTGGCAAGATCCGGGTCCTTCAAATGGCCCGCGGAGATGTCGTCAGGATCGTTTCGCCAGCTGGAGGAGGTTTCGGCAACCCCTTGGATCGTGATCCGGAACTGGTCCTCAATGATGTTCGCATGGATCTTCTTTCCCGAACTGTTGCTCGGGAGAGCTATGGGGTCGTGATCGACGGCAACTCGATCGACAAAGATCGCACCGCGGAGTTGAGAGCGGAACTCGCAGCGAAAATGACCGTCGGCAAATTTGCCTACGGTCCCGAGCGTGATGCCTATAACGGAATATGGACTCCTGAGGTTCGATCCTTCCTCGCACAGCAAATTCTCGCGATGCCTCGGCCCATGCGCCAGCGGACGATCGAGTTCGTAAGAGAGACGCTGACGGTGAAGGGCGAGCGCGTGACGGAAAATGACGTTTCGCGTGCCATTGAAGCGGCAAATGACTTCCTCGAAGGCCGTTCATACGGCGTTGCGGCGGAATGAGCGGCTGGTCAAGCAATCCGCCTTGGCGCCTTTGCCAAACGGAATGCGGCGCGGTCGCCGCATCCGAAACATCGTATCTCATGAACCAAAGGAATCTTTGGAAGGAAACCCCGTGATGAGCTTTGAGACCTTCCTCGACGATATGGATGCCGCCACCGCAAGGGTTGCGCGCGAAGAACCGCAGGAGCACCAGAAACTACGCACTGGCCAATTGGAGACTCGTCCGGGCGGCAAGGGAAGTTATTTCACGACGCTGGACATTGCGCATGGAATGCTGCGCGACTTCACGATGTATATCGTCTATCCCATGCTCGTCCTGCATCGGCAGCGCAAGGACGTCGGGGCGTCGCGTGCGATGGCTGCCGAAATGTTTCCCACAGTCTTGAATTATCTCGGCTACAGTGGCTTCGGAGAGTTGAAGGTCCTCGGGCACGGTTTTCTCAAGGTGGCCCCGGCGCTCGATGTGGAACAGTTCGATCAAGCCCTGACAAAGTTTCTTCGCTACACGAATCTTCTCTATGGATGGGCTTACCACTGGTTTCCGTGGAATATCGGCGACTCGATGCGGTATGCGGATGGTAAGGAGGCCGACCTTCCGCCTGTCGTTGACAACCTGCAGCCGACCGACACCCTGTTGCGTCTGCGGTGGGAGCCGGTCGGTATAGAGGTGCGCGCCTTCCTCGCGACATCGGGCAATACCGAACTTTGCGAAGAACTGCTGTCAATAATGCCCTTCACCTGCCTCCAGACCCACGCCATGGTCGCCGGAGAATCCCTGATGGCTTACACGCCTTTGGTTTCCACAGCGCAGACGCCTTTCAAGGAGGAAATCCGTCTTGCACCTCCCGGACGATTGCGCTTCAACGCTCGCACGGGGCAGAAATTCATCGTTCAATATGGACGCACGACGGAAGATATCCTTGCGCCGGTGATTGGATCAGTTCTCGCTGAGGATGTGCCCAAGCTGGTTGCTGTGGGGGCAGCGGTATGGGAGTCATCGTATCGAAGCAAGGAACCGATCTGGCTTACGGTAGAGCGATTGGTTTAACCGGAGGTTTCCCGCGCAATCTGTTCCGCCGAGACGATCTGTCAGCGACGGAACTAGGTGAATTCCCTGCTAGGCTTCCCTGCGATCACAGACTTCATCAATCGCACGAGATACTCTTCATCGGGGGGAGCGCGTAGTGCATTTTTTTCCACATACTCCCGCTGCCTTTCCGGCAGGATTCCACCGCGCTCGGCTAACAGGCCTGCGAGATAGGCAGGCCCGAATTCCGGATGAGGCTGTAGTGTGAGGATCGGGCCGGGATAAAGTAGGCCAGCGATCGGACATCTTTCGCCGCTGGCAATCAATTCTGCGTCCGGGAGCCGCTAGACCACCTGATCCCGATCCCAGGTATTTGCGAAAAAGCTGTTGTCTGCAGCATCACAATAACATTGCGGCGCTGCGATCCACTCGGCGGCCCCCTCCACCCCGCCTCTGAGCGCCTGCGTCGCCTGTATCTCGCGGAGAGCTGTTCCAGGGGCGCAATCCATGGATGGTTCCCGTAAACGCCGTGGCGCGAGCCAGTGATAATCCAGACAAGGTCGGTATTTGACTGCTTTAATTGAGTGACGAATGCTTTGCCGATGCGACTCATGCGTTCCTTCGGGTATTTGAGCACCTCGCCAGACAGAGAACAACGGTTCGTCCTATCACGAGCGGCACACGATGTTGGTTATTCGCTGAAGTGATCAAGCGGGCTGAATGTTAACCGAAGTCTCTCTTCAACGTCCATCTGTTGAACTCCAGTCGATCGAGCAGGAGGTAGGGAGCTTGCTGGATTTAACCGGACGCGCCTGGTATCTTGCCAGTTCCGCCGGCTCTAGAAATCCGCAATTCGTTTCGGCCCCTTTCCGGAGATCATCATCATCGCCGCCGTGTGCTTGAGAACGAGATCGTTGCGAAGCGTAGCGTAGGCCTGGTCCGTCCAAAGGTCGTTGAGCTCTTCGGGATCGAGTTTAAGGTCGAACAACTCGCCTTCTCCCGCATCATGGTAGAGGTTGAGCTTGTAGCGACCATCGAAATACATAGAGCCACGCGAGCCACGGTGCCCGGGGAAGGAGATTGCGTCGAAGAATTCGCAGACGACATGTGACTTGTGAATCTCGGGAGCGATTTCGCCTCGCAGCAACGGCTTCAGCGACTTTCCTTGATCCTGTTCCAGCGGCGGCAGATCGCAGATGTCGAGGAGAGTGCCGGGAAGATCGACCAATTCCACCAGCGCGTCCGAGACCACGCCCGTCTTCAATTTCGTCGGGCATGATATGATGAGGGGCACATGGACCAGCCCTTCATAGAAACGGCAGCCCTTGTAGAGCAGGCCGTGATCGCCGAGCATCTCACCGTGGTCGCTCATGAAGATGATCAGTGTGTTGTCGTGTTGTCCCGACTGCCGCAGTTTTTCCACGAGATCGCCGACCATATCGTCGATCAACTCGATCATCGCAAAATAGGCGGCCTTGATCTTGCATGCGTCATAAATCGCCGGTGGCGTATCGTGCGACGTGCGACCGACCGGAACCGAGCCGGAATTCTGATCGTCGAGGGGCTTTATACGCGGATCTGCCGGTTGAGCCGTCTGCTGATCGACGCCGGTAAAACGCTTCTGATGTTCAAGATCGCTTGGTGCGAAGATCGGCGGCGGCACCTGATGGAGGTCGATCCTTGCCATGTATTCGGCCGGAGGATCGAAAGGCGGATGCGGATCGAACAGGTTGATCGACAGAAACCAAGGTTTGTCTTTGTGCCGCTCGATGAAATCGCTTGCGCGCAGACCGGCCCAGGTCGTCTGGTGATGTTCGGTCGGTACGCCATCGGACAGTGCTTCGTGGGCATAGGCGAAGGCCTCTTGCGGATCGACGCCCTTTTGTCTCAGCCACTCATGATAGTCGTGATGGTGCAACTGGTCGGCAGGCGCCTCGTCGGGGTAGGGATAGTGGCTCCAGTAGAATTCCCCATAGCCGTCGTCTGCGCGCTTTTCGAAGCGGTTTTGCGAGGCTGAAAGGTGGAGCTTTCCGATCAGTCCCGTGTGATAGCCGTTTTGTTCAAAGACCTTGGGCACAAGCTTGAGATGATCCGGGAAATATTCATTGCCGTTCATCTGCACCTGGTGGGCGCTTGGATACATTCCTGTCAGGAACGTGGCGCGGCTCGGGGTGCAGATCGGGCTTTGCGTATAGGCGCGGGTAAAGGCGACACCATTTTCGGCAAGCCTGTCGATATTGGGTGTCTTCAGACCTTTGAAGCCCAGCGCGGAAATCGTGTCCCAGCGCTGTTGGTCGGTACAAATCCAAAGGATGTTCGGTCTGGTCATGCAGACAATCTCCGCCGGCTCTCCCGCCAGATCGCGGGAGTACCATCCATCTTCTGGGAGCTACGAAGCCGGCTTACTTGATGTAATTTGCCCGCCTGAACATCTTCTCGATGTCTCCTTGAGCGGCATCGAGTGCTTCCTTGGCAGAACGTTTGCCGGTGGCCACTTCCTGCAGGGCGAGCGCGACACGGTCGCCCATGGGACGGAACTCGGGTATCGGCAGGCGATAGTTTTCGTCGGCTGTGCGAAGTGTATTCGCATAGGCTTCCGTGAACGAACCGAAGCCGAAATCGTAGCCATGCTTCTGCTTGAAGGCCGGGTCATCCCAGACAGAGCTGCGTGTGACCGCGACGAAGGAGCTGTTGGCCGCGATGTCGAGCATGGTTTCGCGGGTGGTCGCCCATTTCAGGAATTCGGTCGCGGCTTCCTTGTTCTTCGAAGCGGCGTTGATGCTCATCCCTTGCGCCGTGAACGGTGCAAACGTGCCGGCCGGACCTCCTGGCGGCACGGCGAAGCCGAGCTTGCCGGCGACTTTGGAAAGCGACGGGTCAAGGATGCGGCCGGCCAGCGGCGCGCCTTCGATCGCCATGGCGATCTGGCCCTGTTGCATAGCGACGACGACTTCGTCGTAACTTGCAGATACAGAGCCGGGAATTGAATAGTTCTTCATCAGGTCAACATAGAACTCAAGGGCCTTGATGGCCTGCGGCGAATTCACGGTCGGCGTCATGTCGTCGGGGTAGTTCTTGACCCATTTGGCCCCGTCGCTGAGGAACATCTGCGTCCAATACCACACGTTCTCGCTGGTGCTCGGCTTGCCGCGCATCGCCGTGCAAACCAGCCCCGGCTTCTGGAGCTTCTTGCAGTCTTCCACAAACTCGTCGAAAGTTCTCGGTGGACCGGAAATGCCGGCCTCCTTCAGAAGATCGCCGCGGTAGTAGAGAATTTGTGTCGCCGCGAAATGCGGCAGGCCATAAATGTCATCCTTGTAACTAAATCCCTTGACCGTGGAGGGAATGAGGTCAGCGAGATTGTAGTTGGCATCGTCCTTCACCTGGGCGGTCAAGGGCTCGATGAATTTGCCCGGCGCAAAACGGGCAATGTCGCTCGATTCCACCCAGACGACATCATAGGCCGGAGATTTGGAAGCTAGCTCAACGGCGACCTTCTGGGCGGTTTGGGTCAGCGCGTACATGTCGAACTCGACCTTGGCGCCGGTCTTGTCTTCGAATGCCTTGGCGCGCCTCTGCAGTTCAACATCCCAAGGCTGATTGGTCGTCAGGACGCGGATGGTGGTGCCGCTGTAGGACTTGCCCTGAGCAAGCGCTGAAACGCTGCTCGTCAAGCCCGCCGCCAGCACGACGGTCATCGCGATAGAAAGTTTTCTGGTCATGATTGTCTCCTCCATTGGCGCGGACGATTTCGAGTTTGCTCTCGCAGTTTTTTAAGGTCCGTCCTCATCTCCTCCCGGACACCATTGCATGGCGGTCGCCCCTTGTTCTAATCGCCATTTCTGATAAGCCATGCAAAAAACGAATAAAGGTGGGAGATGGATGAGTTCCAGCGATTTCTTGCGGTAGCGGAAGCCGGCAACGTGTCGCGTGCGGCGGAAGCGCTACACCTTTCCCAGCCCGCGTTGTCACGCTCCATCGCGCTTTTGGAGCAACGTTTCAAGACACGCCTGTTCAAACGCACCTCGGGTGGGGTGGAACTGACGGCTGCAGGAAGGACGCTCTATCAACATGCCAGCCGGGCACTTCGCACAATCCGGGATGCCGAAGAGCGGATCCTCTATGACGCCGTCGGTGGAAACCTGTCTTTAAAGATATGTGCGGGGGATACCTGGGGTTATACCATCCTTCCCGAGATCGTCGCGGAATTTCGCCGGAGTCGGCCGAACGTGATCGTTACTCTTGATGTGGTCAATCATGATACACGGGTGAACGGGATCAAGAGCGGTGAATATGACGTCGCCTACGGCATCGTTTCGCCGTCTTACGATTACGGGGCCACCCAAGAATTCCAGCCGATGATTGCCGCGCAATACCAGGTCTATTGCCGCGAACGCCACCCGCTGAGGGAAAAAGCGGACATCTCTGCGGATGATCTCGATGCCGAAGGATGGATCAGACACATCTTCGAATATGATCACGACCCGAACCGGTGGAAAGTCACCAAGCGAACTTACGCGGTAGCAACCAACAGGATGACCAGCACGGTGGAGCTGATCCGCAACACCGATCTTCTTATGTCCACCTCGTTTCTGTTTGCGGATCTGTTCTCAAAGCACTCCGTCGTTGGCCTGTGCCCCGATCCGGCTTCGACGGCGATGATCTCTGGAGCTCTGTTTCTTCGCTCGGACCTCGTAAAGCCCGTCACTAAGCAGTTTCATTCGCTTTGCCGGCGCAGATGCTCAGAACGCTTTCCGGACTATTCCGTGAGCTCGCAAGAATGGTGAACCACAGCGTTATCAGCTTTTTAAATAACATATCGATAATTGGTATTTGATCCCCGCCGAGCTTCCCGTTAGCTCCTTCCCAGGAGGAGCATATATGCTTATAAAACGTAACGGCGATCTATGGGCGCTCATTCTGCCTTGTTTTGTGCTGCTGGCTGGCATAACGATCTTGCCGATCATCTACACATTCATCGTCAGCCTCTATTATGTCGATCCGACCTCGATGATGCCGCCGAGTTTCCAAGGCGCAGAGAATTACTGGTCGCTGCTGTCCGACGAACGGTTCATAAATTCCCTGGTCGTGATGATGGAACTGATCATCTTTCCTGTTCTGGCCCAGTTGCTGATCGGTCTGGCGCTGGCAATCGTGATGAAGGAGAAACTGCCGGGCACAAAATGGATGCGGCTTGCTTTCCTGTTGCCCTCCGTCATTCCGCCGGCCGTCAGTGGTCTAGTATGGAAACTCTTTCTGGTTCCGGGCGCCGGTGGTCTCAGCTATTTGGGTGGCGTTCTAGGCAGCAATCTCGAATTGGATCTACTGAATATGCCGACCTCCGCGCTGATGGTCGTGATCGTGGCTTCGACCTGGGTCGGAACGCCGTTCGTAGCCCTGCTGCTGTTGTCGGCCCTAGAGACGATCGACAAGGAGCAATATGAAGCGGCGACAATCGATGGCGCGGGCTGGCTGCAGAGCCACTGGTACATCTCGCTGCCGGCTATCCGGCCGGTGATCAAGACGGTTATCGTCTTCCGCGTGCTGGAAGCGCTGGCGATCTTCCCGATCATCTTCATTCTCACCGGCGGCGGTCCTGCCGGCGCAACGGAACCCGTCAACTACTACGCCTATGTCACCGGCTTCGAATATCTGAAGATCGATTATGCGGCGACGATTATCTTCTTCTTCTTCATGGTCATGATGGCTTTGTGCGCACCGTTCCTCGTGAACATCGCCCGGACCGAGGGGAGGGCAAAGTCATGAATACCCGTGGTTGGGAAAAGGCAGTCTGCTACACGATCGCCTATCTATTCATCATCTTTCTGTTGGCACCGGTCATCTGGATGGTTTCGACCTCCTTCAAGGACCAGCTGACGACCTTCCAGAAGCCGCCGGTGCTGATCGGCCACCCAATCCTGCAGAATTATGCGGACGTGCTGGGTGACGCCAAGTTCATGCAGTCCTTCTTTAACTCGGTGGTCGTCTCCGCATCGACAGTCGCGCTAAGCATGCTCCTGGCGATCCCGACCGCTTACGGGCTGTCGCGGCTGCGCTCAAGGCTGAAGCCGGGCCTGCTCTCCTGGGTTCTCCTAGTGCGCGCCGCTCCGGGCATGATCTACGTCATTCCCTACTATGTTGCCTTTCGCGAGACGGGGCTGATGGACACCAAGCTGGGCCTGGTGATCATCAATACGGTGTTCACCGTGCCGCTGGCGATCTGGATCATGATCTCCTTCTTCGACACTATTCCGACGGAGATTGAGGAGGCCGCGGTGGTTGATGGGGCCACCCGGCTCCAGACGCTCACTAAGATCGCGGTGCCGATGGCGGCACCTGGCATCGCCTCGACCGCCATCCTCGTCTTCATCTTCTCGTGGAACGAGTTCCTCTTCGCGCTGACGCTCACACGGTTCGATGCGAAGACCGCTGCTGTCTCGATCCTGAACTACATGGCCTACGAGGGAACCGAGTGGGGCAAGGTGGCCGCTGCAGGCGTGCTGATCCTGCTGCCAGTTCTCGTCTTCTCGATTTTTATCCGCAAATATCTGGTCCAGACGACCGCGGGCGGCGTCAAGGGCTAGCGAAATAACCTGATCAGTCTGTTTTTTCCCGGCGCGCATCGTTCCGGGCATGGATGAGGTTTGTCATGAGAAAGCCGAACATACTCTGGATCTGCACCGATCAGCAACGCTGGGATACCCTGTCCTGTCTCGGCTTCTCAGGAGCGAAAACCCCCAATATCGACGCGCTGGCGCAAAAGGGGGTGATCTTCAAGAACGCCTACACGCAAAGCCCGATCTGCACCCCGAGCCGCTCGTCGTTCCTGACCGGCATGTATCCGATCGCCCATCAAGTGCAGCGCAACGGCAACAGCCATTTTCCTCCGCATCTCAAGCTGGTGCCTGCAATCTTCAAGGAAGCGGGATATCACACCGGCCTGATCGGCAAGCTGCATCTGTCGGCAGCCCAGAACAGGATCGAGATGCGCCCGGATGACGGTTACAACGAGTTCTACTGGAGCCAGCACCCCAATCCTGACTGGCCGGAAGGACATGACTATCACAACTGGATGGTCGAAAAGGGCGTCGATCCGCTGAAGGCCTATGCGCATGCACATGGTGCGATCTATGACGGCGTCGACACCAGCGTGCATCAGACGACCTGGGCGAAGGAACGGGCGCAGGATTTCATGAGGCGGTCAAAGGACAAGCCGTGGATGCTGTCCATCAACCTCTTCGACCCGCATCCGCCCTTCGACCCGCCGAAGGAATACATGGACCGGGTGGATCCGGACAGCATTCCCGATCCAATCTTTGCAAAGAGCGATATCGAACATCAGAAGCGCTTTGTCGGCGTCGACCAGCAGGCCAAGGTCGCGGTCGATCCGACGATACCCTATCACCCTGCAGCCGCAGCCAAGTCGGAAGGGCAAAGCCACGACACGCCACCCGCATCCTATGATGCCAAACGTATTCGCGCCGCGTATTTCGCGATGATCGCTCTCATCGACGACATGGTGGGTGAACTGATGGCGACACTCGACGAAACCGGCCAGCGGCAGGACACGCTGGTGATCTTCATGAGCGATCACGGTGAGATGCTGGGTGACCACGGCCTGCTTTATAAGGGATGCCGCTTCTATGAAGGGCTTGTCCATGTCCCGCTGATCATCTCGCATCCGGGGCGGTTCGAGGAGGGCGCAAAGTCGCAGGCTCTGGTCGAATTGGTCGACCTGCCGTCGACATTGCTTGAGGCGGCGGGGCTTCCGGCGCCGTGTCAAAACCAAGGCAAGTCCCTGTTGCCGCTTCTGACCGGCAAATCGGATCTGGACAGCCACAAGCCATATGTCCTGTCGGAATTCTTCGATGCACTCGGCTTTCCGGGAGGCCGCGGTTCGCGTGGCTCAATGTATTTCGATGGTCGTTACAAGCTCAATGTCTATCATGACGCAGGGGAGGGGGAACTGTTCGACCTTGAGAACGATCCGCAGGAATGTAACGACCACTGGACCGATCCGGGGTACCAGGCACTCAAGTTGGATCTCATGCAAAAGCATTTCGCAGCTATGATGGTCGTGAGCGGCGCGGGTCCGCGGCGCATCGCCGATTTCTGAAATCAACGGGACCAAGGGCGCCAGCCAGATGCTGCCCCTCGGAGGAGGAACAATGGCCGAAGTCAGCATTTCCAATATCAACAAGACATTCGGATCGGTGCAGGTCATTCCCGACCTGTCGCTTAACATTCCGCATGGCTCGTTCACGGTTCTCGTTGGCCCTTCCGGATGTGGAAAATCGACCTTGCTGCGCATGATCGCTGGTCTTGAAAATCCTACGAGCGGTTCGATCTCGATCGGAGGCAAGGATGTGACCAACGTCCATCCCTCTGATCGCGGCATTGCCATGGTGTTCCAGTCCTACGCGCTCTATCCGCATATGTCTGTTCACGACAATGTCAGCTTTTCGCTGAAACTGGCGAAAATGCCGAAGGAAGAAATCGATACGCGGGTAAAGCGTGCAGCTGGCATCCTCCAGCTCGATCAATATCTGGACCGCAAGCCTGGACAGTTGTCCGGTGGGCAAAGGCAGCGCGTCGCCATCGGCCGTGCGATCGTGCGCGATCCCAAAGTATTTCTTTTCGACGAGCCGCTGTCGAACCTAGATGCAGCACTGCGTAATCAGATGCGAGTGGAACTGATGGATCTGCACAGCAAACTCGGTGCGACGATGATCTACGTCACCCATGACCAGATCGAAGCAATGACGATGGCGGATCAGATCGTCGTCCTGAACAAGGGCAACATCGAGCAGGTTGGCGCGCCGCTCGACCTATACGACCGTCCAGCGACACCGTTCGTCGCAGGTTTCATAGGTTCGCCGAAAATGAATCTCGTCACCGGCGGGGCTGCAGAGCGCTTCGGCGGGGATCTCGCAGGCGTGCGCCCGGAAGACGTCACACTGTCGCGCGACGGTGGCGACTGGAAGGGGCGCATCCGGCTCATCGAGCAGCTGGGAAGCGATACCATCGCCCATGTCGAACTCGAAGGTGCGGGAGAATTCATCGTGCGGATCGGACGCCAGGTCGCCACCCTGCAGGGACAGGAAGTGTACGCGTCCGCCAGTCGTGAGAAGTTTCATGTTTTCCGCAACGGGCGCCGCGTCGAAGCTGTTGCCTGAGGAGATCGAAGATGACCAAGATGCGTTCGCTAGTGCTTGAAAAGAAGGGCGAGCTTGCCCTGCGCGACATCGACCTGCCGCTGGACGTCGGCCCTGGCATGGTGAAGATCGCCATCCATACCGTGGGCGTTTGTGGCTCTGACGTGCACTATTACACGCATGGCCGGATTGGTCCCTTCGTCGTCAACAAGCCAATGGTGCTCGGCCACGAAGCGTCCGGAACAGTCGTCGAAGTCGGCGAAGGCGTCAATGGCCTGAAGATTGGCGATCGCGTTTGCATGGAGCCAGGTATTCCCGATCCTAATTCTCGCGCTTCCCAGCTTGGCCTCTATAATGTCGATCCCGCCGTGAACTTCTGGGCAACCCCGCCGATCCACGGAGTCTTGACCAGCGAAGTGGTGCATCCGGCAAAATTCACCTTCAAGCTTCCTGACCATGTCAGCTTCGCCGAAGGGGCCATGATAGAACCGTTTGCAGTCGGGCTGCAGGCGGCGCAGAAGGCACGAATAGCACCGGGAGACATTGGCGTCGTGATCGGTGCCGGCCCGATCGGTATCATGATCGCGCTTGCCGCGCTTGGCGGTGGTTGCGCTCAGATCATTATCGCTGACATCGTCGACGAAAATTTGGCAACGGCAGCACAATACCCGGGTATCCGGACCGTCAATGCCAAGCGCGAAAACCTGGCAGCGGTCGTCAGCGAAGTGACCGGCGAGTGGGGTGCGGATATCGTCTTCGAGGCTAGCGGAGCCGCCGCTGTCTGGAAGCACATTCTCGCCCTGCCGCGCCCTGCCGGCTGCATCGTCGTGGTGGGTCTTCCGGTCGAGCCGACACCGGTCGACTGGTCGCTGGCATCGACCAGGGAAATCCGCTTCGAGACAGTCTTCCGCTACGCCCATCAGTATCCCCGCGCCATCCAGATGATGTCGTCAGGTAGGATCGACCTGAAACCTCTCATCACGGAAACCTATCCGTTTCACAAATCCATCGAAGCGTTTGAGCGGGCAGCCGAGGGGCGTCCTTCCGACGTCAAGCTGCAGATCCGCGTCGCCAACTGAGCGGGGGGATTGACAATCATATGCTGGCGGACGCTCCAGCCTTAACATGGGGAATTGTGACATCTGATGAGAAACGTCTCCTGGGAAGTCAGATCATCGGGCGATAACTTTTGGAAATCGCCGGCTGTGCCAAAGATATTATGCACAACACGTCGTGCGAAATATGAACCCTCCATAACTGACTTGAGCCCGAGTAGACCTCACCGGTCTGGCTTATCCTTCGGCTCCTTCGAACTGCGACATACCCAATAGAAGCACCCATGTCCCCCACAGCTTTGTCATCGCTATATCGGGCGGCGCAGGCCCGATGGAGGCTCTTCCAGAAGAAGACGCTTGCAAGAGGCAGCGAAATCGGCGTCATCGCCTGTGCTGCTCTGGTCGGAATAGCAGCGGGTTGTGCGGTAAGCGCTATGAGCTGGATTTCGAAGGCACTGCACAGCGCGATCTTTGATATCCAGCACGATCAATGGTTGAGTTCATCGGCGATCAACCACCGACTTGTTCTGTTGACCGCACCGATCGGGGGCGGCATCCTCATGGGAATTGTCTTCCTGTTGCTGCGAAAGAGACGCAACCGTCCGATCGTGGATCCCATCGAAGCCAATGCGCTTTATGGCGGACGCATATCCCTAACGGATAGCATCATCGTCGCAATCCAGAATCTGATCTCCAACGGATTCGGCGCGTCTGTTGGGTTGGAGGCCGGATACACGCAGCTTTCTGCAGGAATCGCCTCAAAATTCGGCTCAAAACTGAACTTCAGAAGAGAAGACCTGCGCATCCTCGTTGGGTGTGGGGCGTCCGGCGCGATCGCGGCCGCGTTCAATGCGCCGTTGACCGGCTCGTTTTATGCGTTCGAGCTTATTATCGGCACCTACAGCACAATCGCTCTCGCTCCCGTCGTGGTCGCGGCCATACTCGCAACTCTTGTCGCTCGGTCGTTTTCCGGAAACGCGTTTTTGATCGAGGTGGGAGATATTGGTCCGATCGCGCCAAGTGACTTCCTTCCGGCCATCCTGCTTGGAACTTTCTGCGCACTCGTCGGAATCGCCATTATGCAAGGAGTGGCGTTCACCGAGCAGGTCGCGCGGCGCAGTTCGATCCATGCAGCCGTCAGACCGGCTCTCGGCGGCATAGTCGTCGGATTGCTGGCCATGATCACGCCCCAGGTGCTTTCGGCCGGTCACGGCGCTCTGCACCTCAATCTTGAGACCCAGAGCAGTCTGGCCACCCTTATGGTCATCTTCCTGTTGAAGGCGATCGCCTCCGCTATATCCATCGGGTCGGGCTTCCGCGGAGGGCTTTTCTTCGCATCGCTTTTCATGGGAGCATTGCTCGGCAAGATATTTGCGGTTCCTGCCGATGTGGTGATGAGCGGGGCGCTGACGTCGACGGTTTTCGCTGTGGTCGGCATGAGCTCCCTCGCTGTGGCCTTGATCGGCGGACCGCTGACAATGACCTTCCTCGCCCTCGAGATCACCGGAGATTTTCCCATCACGGCATTGGTGCTGGCAGCCGCCATCAGTACTTCGGTCGTCGTCCGCACGACGTTCGGCTATTCGTTCGCCACCTGGCGCTTCCATCTGCGCGGCGAAAGCATCCGTGGCGCCCATGATATCGGCTGGATCCGAAACCTGACCGTTGACAAACTCATGCGTCAGGATGTGAAGAAGGCGAAGGCCGGCCTCTCGCTTGCAGAGTTCCGAGAGGCATTCCCATTGGGCTCCGCACAACGAGCAATCCTTGTCGATGACGACGACCGGTATGTCGGCATTGTGCTGGTCGCAGAAGTCTATGCGGACGAGGCTCACGGCGATGAGAACTCTACGCTGGACAAGTTCATTCGAAATAGGAACGATTTCCTGCAGCCCCAGATGAATGCCAAGCAGGCCGCCACAATTTTTGACAAGACGAGAAGCGATGCGCTGGCCGTCGTCAACAATCTGATTGAACGGCGCGTGATCGGACAGCTCAGCGAAGCCCACACATTGCGCCGGTATAGCGAAGAGCTTGACCGGAGACGCCGGGAGGCCGTGGGTGAAACAATCTGATCGCTGCCTTTGCGATTGCTTCGCCATTGTCCCATAGAAGCCACCCCCCAATGGCGACCTCGGCATGGCTTCAGCCGCGCCTCTCACCAAGGGCCCGTTTAAGGGCGACAACTGCCCGAGATTCGGAGATCGGCAGCTTACAGACAACACCGATCGTGATCGACCACAGGCGGCTCTTGCACCTCAGCTTTACAAGGTTGCTATCGAGCGCGCGAGGCAGGATCAAATCACTCACGATCGCGTAATAGTCTGTCTCGGCCAGCATGCCGAACATGACGGATAGTGACGTCGTCTGGAGGATGGGTGAGACTTTTTCCGCGCGCTGTCCCAAGGCCTTGGCGGCATTGCGCTCGAATTCACGATCCTCGACAAATCCGACCCGCCCGAACGCCGACACCTGTTCAAAGGTCGAAACCTGATCGGCAAGCGGATGGCTCTTCCGCCCGATGGCGACCATCTCGCTCGTGAACAGGGGCATCGCGACCATGCTGTCGGGTACCGGTGCTTCGGGAAGCGCAGACACGACGACGTCGAGATGGTCTCGATCGAGGGCTGCGATCAACGTGCTGGAGACGCCGGTTTCCACGGTAACGGAAATCTGCGGGAACTGGCGATGAAACTCAGCTATGGTTTTCGGAAACGTGGTCGTCGCAAGAACAGGGCCGATGCCGATCCGCATCTTGCCGTAAAGATTGTCGACGGAGCGTTGCAAATCGATGGATGCAAAACGGGCATCCTGATCCAGCCTCCTGGCATATTTGTGCAGCGTATCGCCCGCCGGGGTGGGCTCCAGTCCGCGACTGGTACGGATGAACAGCGGCGCCCCGACTTCCTCCTCCAGCAATTTCAGGCTCTTGCTCAGCGCCGGCTGAGAGATGCCTTTCAGATCCGCCGCGTCATGAAGATTGAGCGTCTCGTAGGTGACGAGGAAGTTCTCCAGGTGGCGGGAAACAAGCAGCCTCATATCGATAACTTTTCTTCATTAGTTCACTACCAACAGATATTTTTCCTTATCATTGCGATATGCTTTTTGCGAGTCCGGAGGATCAATGAAAACCATCTTCGTTTTGTTCGACTCGCTCAATCGTGCTGCGCTTGGCGCCTATGGCGGCGACGCGGTGAAAACTCCCAATTTTGACCGTCTCGCGCGGCGGGCCGTGACGTTCGACAGGCACTATGTCGGGTCGTTGCCGTGCATGCCTGCGCGCCGTGACCTTCACACGGGCCGATTGAATTTCATGCATCGCTCATGGGGCCCGATGGAGCCCTATGACAATTCGTTTGCGCAGCAGATGAAGAAGGCAGGTATCTATACCCATTTGATCTCCGATCATCTTCATTACTTCGAGGATGGAGGACACGGCTTCCACACCAAATTCTCAAGCTACGATTATATTCGTGGGCAGGAATACGATCCCTGGGTCGCGCTGGTTGAGCCGCCGATCGACCGCATCCGGGCGCAGTTCGATGAACGGCAATACAACACCGCCAAGCCCGACAAGCGGCTTCAGCACGCCATCAACCGGACGGAGATCCTTGATGAGGCCGATTTCCCCGGGCCGAGATGTTTCTCATCCGCTTTCAAGTTTCTCGACCAGAATCGGGGTGCCGACAATTGGTTCCTGATGCTGGAATGCTTTGATCCGCATGAGCCCTTCCATGCCCCGGACAGATTCAAGCAGGCCTATGACCAGGGCTACAACGGCAAGATCCTGGACTGGCCGCATTACGAGCGGGTGGTCGAGAGCGCAGAGGAGATCGCTGAGATCCGCGCCAACTATGCGGCGCTTGTTGCCATGTGCGACGAATATTTCGGCCGGTTGCTCGACTACATGGACGAGCATGATATGTGGAAGGACACCTGCCTCGTGCTTTCCACCGACCATGGATTCCTGCTGTCGGAACACGGATGGTGGGGCAAGGCACGGATGCCTTACTACGAGGAAATCTCCCATATCCCGCTGATGATCCACCATCCCGACTACCGGGACCAGGCGGGGACGAGGCGTCAGGCGCTGACGCAGACAACCGATCTGATGCCCACCTTTCTCGACATTCATGGCCTCGACATACCGACCGAAGTTCGCTCCCACAGCCTGTTGCCGGTTTTGGCGCGCGACGAGAAAATCCGCGATTCCGCGATGTTCGGCCTCTTTTCGGGCCCGATCGGCATCACGGATGGCGAATGGGTACTCTACCACTATCCGCCGGATATTTCGCGGGAAGGTCTGGTCGAATACACGCTCGCGCCGGCGCACATGACGGTGCCCTTCAGCATCGAGGAACTCAAGACCGCACGGCTCGTGCCGCCCTTCGATTTCACGAAGGGCGCGCCGCTCCTTGGTTTTGATGCTCTGAAAACGGCGCCGCGTCCCCCAGGCAACGATCTGAAGTCATTCGATGACCTGGGGACCCGCCTTTACAACATAGTCCAGGATCCTCTGCAGCGGAGCCCGGCGGAAAATCCGGGCATCCTCGATTATCTTTATCACCAGCTCACGAGCCATCTGAAAGCGCATGACACGCCGATGGAAGTCTATGGCTGGTACGGCCTTGAAAATGCGAATTGATCATCGGGAGGTTAACATGATCAAAGCAGAATTAACGAGACGGAATGTTCTTGCGCTGGCTGGCGCGGCAGGCGCCGGCTATCTGATAGGCCCCTCGGCTACGTCGGCGGCGTCCGCCGATACGATGGTTTACATCGGCTGGAGCCATACGGAGGCGGGCAGCAAGCCCTTCCTCGACGCGACCTTCGAAAAGTATCGCGCTGCCAATCAAGGGATCAAGCTCGACACTGTCGGCGTCCCCTTCGCGCAGATGGAAACCACGCTTCTGCTGCGCAAGCGCTCCAACCAGCAGACCGATGTGGGCCAGTTGCAGGAACGCTGGCTGTCACCTTTCGTGGCCGCGGGTGGCATGTTCGACGTCGACGAGGTCTTCGGCAAGGACTTCATCGATGGCACCTATCACCCGAGCGCGCTTGCGATGACCATGGTGAATGGTAAGCGTTATGCGCTGCCCTGGGTCACCGGCTCGACCGGCCTCGTCGCCCATGCCAAGGTGCTGGAAGATACGGGCATCAAGGAGATGCCGAAGACGATCGACGCGTTTGTCGACGCTTTGCGTCAGGTCAAGAAGGCAAAGCCGTCGTCCAGCCCGCTGGGCTTCAGCACCAAGAACCCGTCGCTCACCCAGCTCGAGACACAGCTTTATTTCTGGACCTTCGGCGGCAAATTTTTCGAGGACACGAACGTTGTCGTGGATTCCGCCGCGAACCGACAGGCGCTCACACTGCTTGCGGACCTCGTGAAGGAAGGCCTCATCCTGCCCGGCAACGACCGCTTCGATATTCGCAGGCTGTTTGCCCAGGAGCAGGTCGCGTTCTATCCGGATCCGCCGCTCGCCCGCGCCTTTGCCCGCGCTCAAAGCGGGCAGGGGGAAGCTTATGACAAGAACGTCCTCCCGGTCGCCATGCCCGTGCTGAAAGCCGATGACGCGCCGGTTTCTGTCCAGTGGGGGCACCTCCTGGGCTTCTTCAACTATGGCGGCGTCAAGCCCACCCCCGACGGACCGTCCGGTCGTTTCGCAAAATTCTTGAGCCAGCAGGAAGTGCAGATCGAGTATTACAAGCAGACCGGGGTCTTCCCCTCGACGCTTTCCGCGATCAACACGTTGAAGGATGACGCTTATCTGACGAAGTGGATAGAGCTTTCCAGCACGGCACGAGCCGACGAGCTTTCGCCCTTCGCGAACGCCAACGAGCTTCGCACCGTCATCGGCGAAGAAGTGGCTGCCGCAATGCTCGGCCAGAAGAAGCCGGCCGATGCGCTGAAGAGCATGTCCGATCGGCTAAAGGTCATCGGTCCGAAGAAGTGATCGCATGCGCGGGTTCAGTTTGATGCGCAGAACAAGTTCCCTGGAAGCAGCCCAGCATCGGTTCGGGTTCTCTTTGACGATCCCGGCCTTGCTGGCTTTCCTCGTGCTGATCTTCGGGCCTTTCCTGAGGTCCGCCTGGTTGGCTTTCCACGAATATCTTTTGACATCGGCTGAACCCCGCTTCATCGGTTTTGCCAATTTCACGAAGCTCCTGTCCGACCCAGGCTTCCTGCTGTCCTGGCAGGTCACGGCCATTTTCGTGATCGTGACAACCATGGTAACGACGGTCTTCGGTACGGCTTATGCGCTGCTGCTCAACGAGCCGATGCGCGGACGCTCGGTGATCCGCGCCGCATCGCTTCTGCCCTGGGTGCTGCCGAGCACCGTCACGGCGCTGCTCTGGAGCTGGATCTACAACGGCCAGTACGGCATCATCAACGCCGCGCTTTTGACCTTCGGCCTGACTGATCAGCCCATCTTCTTCCTGTCGGATAATGTCGGCGCGATGATGAGCGTCATCACGGCAAAGGCCTGGCTCAGCACGCCCGTCGTGATGCTATTCGTACTGGCAGCCTTGCAATCCCTGCCGCAGGAGCAGGTCGAGGCAGCCCGCATCGATGGCGCCAACGACTATCACGTCATCCGCTACATCGTCCTTCCGCATATCAAGAAGACACTCGGCGTCATCATGGTCCTGCAGGCCATGGGCAATCTGCAGATGTTTGACATCATCTATGCGATGACCTCCGGGGGGCCTGTACGGGCGACCACAGTCTTTTCGATCGAGGTCTATCGTCGCGCTTTCGAGAATTGGGACCTCGGCACGGCATCGGCCGTGGGCATCATCTGGTTCCTCACCATCGCCGTCGTCGCCGTGCCCTATCTCCGTTCCCTCTTTAAGGATGCCGACTGACCATGCATCCCCTGGTTCTCACATCCCGGCATCCCGTTGCCGTCACTTTCAGGGCGGTTCTTACCGTCCTCTTGGTCGGCTTCCTCTTCTTTCCTGTCTATTGGATGCTGGCGACGGCACTGAAGCCGAACAACCAGATCTTCGTGCAGTTTCCATCGCTTATCCCCACCGAGCCGACTCTCGCCAGTTTCTGGCGGGCGATCTCGCAGTCAAACCTTCCGAGCTACCTGACGAACAGCCTGATTACGGCCGGCGGCTCGTCGCTCATCACCACCACGCTTGCGGCGCTGGCTGCCTACGGCTTTGCCAAATATCGTTTCCCCGGCCGCTTCGTCATGATGAACTTCATGATCGTGGCGCAGATGTTTCCGTTCGCAGTGATCCTCATCAGCCTTTATCCGATGATGCAGGCGGCAGGCCTCCTTGATACGCTGCTCGGTCTCACCATCGCTTATGTCGTGTTTGCGCTGCCGCCGGCGATCTATATCCTCTTCTCCTTCTATTCGCGGCTTCCGAACGAACTCATTGAAGCGGCCCGCATCGACGGAGCATCGGAGCTGACGATCCTATGGAAAGTCGTCCTGCCGTTGTCCCGCCCGGCGCTGATTTCGGTCGCCGTCTATTCGTTCACCTGGGCCTGGAATGACCTTCTGTATTCATTGACGCTGGTTACCAGCGACAATCTGAGAACCATTGGTCCTGGTCTGCTCCTCACCTTCTTCGGCGAAATGCAGCAGGACTGGGGAGGTGCGATGGCGGCTGCCATTCTCGCATCGCTGCCTGCCGTCATCATCTTCGCCTTCCTGCAACGCTTCTTTGTCGCCGGGCTCACCTCCGGTGCGGTCAAAAGCTAAAGTCGAGACAACAATGGCTTCAGTTCACATCAACAATGTCGCAAAGGCCTATGGCGCGGCCAAGATCCTGCACGAAGTCGCCGTGGAGATCGAGGACGGGGAATTCGTCGTCCTGGTTGGACCGTCGGGCTGTGGCAAGTCGACCCTCCTCAGGATGATCGCCGGGCTTGAAAGCGTGACGGGAGGCGAAATCCGCATCGGCGACAGGGTCGTCAACGACGTCCTTCCGAAGGACCGTGATATCGCCATGGTCTTCCAGAGCTACGCGCTTTACCCGCATATGACGGTGGCCGAGAACATGGCGTTCTCGCTGATGCTGAAGAGGGCCGACAAGCGCGAGATCGCTGCAAAAGTAGAGCGTGCTGCCGAGATCCTGAGCCTAAAGCCTTTGCTCGATCGCTTCCCCCGCCAGCTTTCTGGTGGCCAAAGGCAACGTGTTGCCATGGGACGGGCCATCGTTCGCGATCCGCAGGTTTTCCTGTTCGATGAACCATTATCGAACCTCGATGCCAAGTTGCGTGTGACGATGCGCGGCGAGATCCGGGCGCTGCATCAGCGGCTTCGCACGACGACCGTCTACGTCACCCATGACCAGATCGAGGCGATGACGATGGCCGACAAGATCGTCGTGATGCGAGACGGTCGTGTCGAGCAGATCGGCGCTCCGCTCGACCTCTATGACGATCCGGACAACATGTTCGTGGCGGGTTTCATCGGCTCGCCCTCGATGAATTTCCTGGAGGTGACGACCGCGCCGGATGGCGGGCTTTCGGCCGGAACGGTTACGCTGCCGATATCAGTGGGGACTCCTGCGCTGACATCCCGGAATGTGCTTTACGGCATTCGTCCCGAGCATATTGAAATCGACGAAAGCGGCCTGCCGCTGGACGTCATCGTCGTCGAGCCGATGGGATCGGAGACGCAGGTCGCCGGCAAGCTTGGTGGCCAGGACGTGGTCTGCGTCTTCAAGGACCGGATCAAGGCGCGGCCGGGGGAAATCCTGAAGGTCAGACCGCAGGCCGACAAGGCATTGTTCTTTGATAAGGGTACAGGCAAGCGCCTCCGCTGAGCCGGCACGCGACCCCGGGTATCATCGCGCCGGCCGGTAAAATCTCTTCGCCATTTCCATGAAGCGCGTGACCGTCGCGGTCCGGTCGTCGGAGCGCTTGGCGATCAGCATCTCCGCCATCGGCGTATCGTCGCGATGCAGATTTTTATAAACAACCCCTTCCAGCTGCAGCTTTATGATCGAGCGAGGGAAGAGGGCGATCCCGAGACCACCTGCCACAAGGCCGAGAATGGCATGCAGCTCGTTGACTTCCTGGACAATCTTCAACTGAATTCCTGCCCTCTTGAGGTAAGGTTGGAAATTTCCATGCACATAACGGGCCTTGACCCGGTGTGTCGTGATAAGCCCCTCGTCAGCCAGCTCGGTGAGCCTGATCACCTCTGATGTTGCCAACCTGTGGGTCGCCGAAATGGCAACCACATAGGGTTCGCGCAGCAGCAGAAAGGTTTCAAAGTCCTCGTTGTCGAAGACGGGGCGGAGGAAGGCGATCTGAATCCGCCCCGCCCGCAGGGCCTCCACCTGTTCGGCGGAAATCATCTCATGGAGAATGATGTTGACGCCCGGAAACAGGCGCGCGAATTCCGAAGTGAGAGTGGGCAGGACGTTCAGCGCCGCGGCATCGGCAAAGCCAATCGTCAGTCGCCCCACATGTCCCTGTGCAGCCCGCTTCGCCATGTCAACCGCAAGGGTTAACTGCTTCAGGGCAATGCTGCCTTCCTCAAGCAGGCTGCGGCCGGCGTCGGTCAAGGATACGCGACGGCGCGTGCGGTCGAACAGTTGTACATCAAGTTCCTGCTCCAGCTTGGAGATCTGCTGGCTGAGCGCGGACTGCGTTATCCGCAATCGCTCGGCTGCCCGTATGAAATGCAGTTCCTCGGCGAGCACGACAAATGAAGCAAGAAGCCGCTGATCCATATTCGCCTCTTATTAGAGCGTTTATGATTTTGTTTGAATCGCGGATTCCCTTTTGATGTCGAATGTGATTCAAGATGCAGGCTGAGAGGA